>CAYUTI010000017.1:0-1627 GCA_964447685.1 Candidatus Woesearchaeota archaeon | reverse complement strand
TGACAGAAGGCAATCAGAACTTGCTTATCTTCTTAGGATTGCACCATCGCACGTTTACTCATCAACAGGTTTCATAGTAGGAAATGCAATAACATCTCTTATCGAACTAGAATTAGTAAACAACATAACCATCCTATCAATACCTAAACCAACTCCCCCGGTAGGAGCCATACCTGTTTCAATAGCCTGAACAAAATCCTCATCCATAGGGTGTTCTTCTTCTCCGCCACCTCTTCCAGATTTACTTTGTTCTTCTAATAATTTTCTTTGTAATACAGGATCATTTAATTCAGAATAACCATTTCCAATTTCCATCCCAAAAATATAAGGTTCAAATCTTTCAATTAAAGCTTCATTCCCTCTTTTACCTTTACACAAAGGGATTGTTTCTTTAGGATGATCAGTAATATGGACAGGTTGTACTAATTTTTCTTCACATAATTCCTCAAATAAATAAGCAATCAACCAACCACGAGATGTTTTCTTATTCACACCCTCTACACCAAGTCCTAAACATTTATCTAATAGTTCATCATCACTCATCTTAGAAACATCTAGTTCACCAAATTTCTTAATAGCATCGATCATAGTCATTCTCTTCCAAGGTCTTTTAAAATCAATTTTTTTACCTTGGTACTCAATTACAGTTTTACCTAAAACTTTTTTAGAAACATATTCATAAATCTCTTCAAATCTTTCCATTCCTTTATTATAATCAACATAAGCTTCATACCATTCCATCATTGTAAACTCGGGATTATGGGTTTTATCAACACCCTCATTTCTAAAGTTTTTACAAATAGAATAAACTTTTTCAATTCCTCCAACAGCCAACCTTTTCAAATAAAGCTCAGGACTAATACTCATAAATAGATCCATATCCCATGCATTAATATGTGTTTTAAATGGTTTAGCGCCTGCTCCCCCATAAATAGGTTGTAAAGTAGGAATCTCGATTTCTACAAAACCCTTAGAGTTCATATACTCTCTAACTGCTTTAATTATTTCATGTCTCATAACCAAAACATTTCTCACTTCTGGATTCACAATCATATCAACGCTTCTCTTCCTATATCGCTCCTCCACATCCTTTAACCCATGCCATTTCTCTGGTAAAGGACGAATAGATTTACACAGTAACGAAAAATCTTTAACTTCTACACTCAACTCTCCCATCTTGGTCTTAAATACAATACCTGAAGCACCTAAATAATCTCCAATATCTAATTTTTTCAATACTTTATAATCTTCTTTAACATCATCTTTCTTAGCAACTAATTGAATTCTTCCACTCCAATCTTGGACATCTAAAAACATAATCTTGCCCATATCTCTCTTTCTCATTATACGGCCAGCAATTTGTACTTTAGTTTTAGTTTTCTCTTCTTTCTTTATTTTATCAAATTTAGAAACAACATCACCAATTTCATTTTTCTTTTCAAAGCTATAAGGATAGGGTTCAACTTTCCAACTTCTCAGTTCTTTAATTTTATTTATTCTCTCTTGAATTAATCTATGCTCAGGTTCCATACTTATTCCTTGCCTCCTAACCTTTAAATATTTTTCCTATTTTAGGTTATGTCCGGAATAAAAGAAAAATAAATAAAGTCCAAGTTTTTTGTTTAAA
>CAYUTI010000016.1:0-4697 GCA_964447685.1 Candidatus Woesearchaeota archaeon | reverse complement strand
GGAGGCTAAAGAGCCTCAATTTTATTTAAAATTAGTGGATTGCACCATCGCAAGTGAACGAAACCTTTATAAATCATTAAGACATACCTATTCTTTGTAAGAGATAAGAAAACGGAGAAAATGTTTTCTAATGGAAAAAATAAAAAGTTTATTACCAAGTTTACGGGAAAAAACACGTTATATAAAATACGATGTTATAACTGACTCGGAGATAAGTCATAAGGATGTTCAAGATGAAATCCATAAGACCCTACTAAGTTTTTTGGGACAGTTAGGAACAGCTAAAGCTGGAGTAATCATGCTAAACAACAATATAATAAGGGTTAATGCAAAATATATAAATGAAGTAATAAGTGCTTTGACTCTTGTTAAAAAATGTAAAAATAAAAATATAACTATTAAAACAGATAAGATTTCTGGTGTTTTAAATAAGTTAAAAGGAGGTTAAAATGCAACAACAAATGAATCATCAAATGATGGGATATGATAGGACTGCAACTATGTTCAGTCCAGAGGGGAGATTATTACAAGCAGAGTATGCTAAAAAAGCTGTAAAACAAGGAACTGCTGCTTTAGGTATTGTGTTTAAAGGTGGAGTAATATTAATTGCTGATAAGAGGGTGAATGAAAAACTTATAGTTATCCAAAGTGTGGAAAAGATCTTCCAAGTAGATGACCATATAGGTGCTACTGCTACAGGATATGTAATGGATGGAAGAATTCTTATTGAAAGAGCCCAATTGATAGCTCAACAACACAGGATTACTTATGATGAAGCAATAGATACTTTGATATTAGTTAAAGAAATTTCAAATCTAAAACAAGCTTTCACTCAATATGGTGGAGCAAGACCTTTTGGAGTTTCAATATTATTTGCTGGTGTGAATCATAAGAAAGCGCATTTATATTTAACAGATCCAACAGGTATTTACCAAGAATATAAAGCAACTGCTATTGGTGAATATGAATCAGAAATCAAAGATATTCTTGAAAAAGAGTATAAAGATAATATGGATATGGATTCTGCTTTAAGATTAGGACTTAAAGCTTTGAAGAAAGTTTTAGGAAAAGAATTTGATATCGAAAGAATTGATAGCGCTTATATAACTCTTGGAGAAAAACAATTCAAGAGAGTACCAAGAGAAAAAATAAAAAAAGGAATGAAATAAAATGACAGACGTAGACAAAGCTTCAGTTGCACAATTGGACAAACAAGGAGATCACTTCGAGATTTTAGTAAATTGTGAAGAAGCTATGGATTTTAAGCAAGGTGGATCAGCTAGTTTAAGAGATGTTGTAGTTACTGATGAAATCTTTAAAGATGTTAAGAAGGGAGAAAAAGCTTCTGAACATGAACTTGAAAAAGTATTTGGAACATCTGATATTGAGAAGGTTTCTGAAATAATTGTTAGAGAAGGACAGATTCAATTAACCACTGACTACAAAAACAAATTAAGAGCAGAATTAAAGAAAAAAATAATTAATATGATCCATAAAAATGCTATTGATCCAAATACCGGGCATCCTCATCCTTCAGATAGAATTGAAAGAGCGATGGGCGAAGCTAAGATATTTATTGATGAACATAAAAAGGCTGAAGAGCAAATTGAGGGCATTGTTGTAAAATTAAGACCATTATTACCTCTAAGTATAGAAGTAAAAAAGGTTGAGGTAGTTATACCCGCAAGTTATGCTTCACAGTGTTTCCATGTTCTAAAATCTTATGGTAAACAAGTAAAAGATGAGTGGCAGGGGGATGGTTCTTTAAGAGCTGTAAACGAAGTTCCTGCAGGTTTAGTTGATGAATTCTTTTCTCAACTAAATAAAATTGCTCATGGTGAAATAGAATCAAAAATATTATAGGAGTGTTAAAATGGGAGAATTAAAAGTAAAAGATAAAGATATTGTAGTACCAGGAGAGGTACTTGCTGAAGGTATGGACTATTTACCTGCTGGGGGCGCTTTTAGAGAAGGAGAACAAATAGTTGCTTCTCAATTAGGTCTGATTAATGTAAATAACAGACTTGTAAAACTTATTCCTTTATCAGGAAGATATTATCCTAAAGTAGGAGATAATGTTATTGGAAGAGTAGTAGACATATTGATGAGTGGATGGCTTGTAGATATAGGCTGTTCAAACAATGCGATGATTCCTCTTAAAGATGGATCTTCAAGTTACATCGAAAGAGGCGCAGATTTAAAACAATTTTATGACTTCGATGATTATGTTATTGCTAAAGTTAGTCAGTTTAATGGAAAGAATATTGACTTGACAATGAAAGAGCAAGGACTAAGAAAATTATCTGCAGGAAAAATCATAAAGATCGCATCTTCTAAGGTTCCAAGAGTAATTGGTAAACAAGGAAGTATGATAACCATGATTAAAGATATGACCAAAACAAGAATTTCAGTTGGTCAAAATGGTTTGATCTGGATTTCTGGAGATGATGCAGCAAGTGAGAGAAAAGCTGAAGCTGCAATTAAATTAATCGAAGAAAAAAGTCATATTGAAGGATTGACAGAAGAAGTTAAGAAATTTTTGGAGAGTAAATAAAATGGCAAAATATACTAAAAGAGCAGATGGAAGAAAATTCGATCAAATCAGAGAGATGGAAGCTAAAGTTGGTATAATTCCAAATGCTGATGGTTCAGCAATGTTTAAAATTGGAAAGACAATTGCTTTAGCTGCTGTTTATGGTCCGAGAGATTTACATCCTAAGTTTTTACAAAACCCAAGTAAGGGTATTTTAAGATGTAATTACAATATGATGTCTTTCTCAGGTTCTGGGGAAAGGGTAAGACCTGGACCTTCAAGAAGAAGTAGAGAGATATCAATGGTAACTGAAAAAGCTTTGATACCTGTTTTGAGTTTAGAAAAATATCCTGGTGCAGTAGTGGATGTATTCATTGAATTATTGCAAACAGATGCAGGTACAAGATGTGCAGGTATTACTGCAGCTTCAATGGCATTAGCAGACGCTGGATTAATTATGAAAGATTTAGTTGCTGCTGTTGCAATTGGAAGAATTGAAGATCAGATTGTAGTTGATGTTGACAAAAATGAAGAAGATTATGAAGGCGGAATGGCAGATATTCCTGTAGCAATGCTTCCTAGAACAGGTGAAATCAGTTTGTTACAAATGGATGGAGAGCTAAACAAAGAATTATTGGTAAAGGGATTAGAAGCTGCTAAAAAAGCCTGTAAAGAAATTTATGAAGTACAAAAAAATGCTTTGAAAGCTAAGTACGGAGTTGATAAAAAATGAGTCTAATCAGAGAACATATTATTAAATTACTAGAAAAAGACGAGAGAGAAGATGGTAGAAAGCTGGATGAGTATAGAGAAGTTGTAGTAGAGTATGGTATTTCAGCAAAATCTGCAGAAGGTTCTGCCCGTGTAAAGATTGGTAAAACCGAAGTGGTTGCTGGAGTTAAGACCGAAGTTGGTCAACCTTATCCTGATTCACCTGATAAAGGTAATCTGATTGTAAATGCTGAATTTACACCTTTAGCTTCACCAGATTTTGAGTCTGGACCTCCTTCTATTGATGCTATTGAATTAGCAAGAGTTGTAGATAGAGGATTAAGAGAGTCAGAAGCAGTTGATTTTAAGAAATTATGCATCAAAAAAGGTGAAAAAGTATGGACTATCTTAGTAGATGTATATCCTATAAATGATGACGGTAATTTGTTTGATGCAGCAGCTTTAGCGGCTCTTGCAGCTGTAAAAGACGCTAAATTCCCTACATATGATGAAAAGACCGAAATTATTGATTATATGAAGAGAACTAAAAAACCGTTACCTTTAAATAAGGAGCCAATAGGTATTACTGTATTAAAGATCAAGAATAAATTCGTTGTTGATCCACTTAGGGTTGAAGAGAAATCCGCTGATGCTAGATTAACAGTAGTTGTTGAGCAAACTGGCAATTTATGTGCTATGCAAAAGGGTGGAGAAGAGCCTTTAAGTGTGGAAGACATCGGAAAGATGGTTGATCTTGCATTAATAAAATCAAAAGAATTACGGAGTAAATTTTGAAGATGCAAAGAGAATACACTAAATACGAAAAAGCAAGAATTATTGGGGCAAGAGCTTTGCAAATTGCAATGGGCGCTCCTTTACTTCTAGATTTAAAAGAAAAGGACTTTAGAGGTATAAAGTTTAACCCTATTGAAATTGCTAAGCGAGAGTTTAGTGAAGGGGTTTTACCGATTACTATTAAGAGACCTTTACCTAAAAGGCTTTAGGAGGCTTTGAAAATGGAAGGAGATCTTAGGAAATTACATGTTTGTGATCCAAATATAGATGTAACACAAGTTACAGTAAATATGTTAGAAAGTTTAACTCAAACACACCCTGAAGGGGAAGCAGAGATTGTGGTTCATGCTTTAGAAGAAGGGAGAGTTGTAGACCGGGCTGAAGTTGTTTTCCAAGGTGGAAGATATATCCTTAATTGGATTTCTAAAGAAGACTTTAAACAAAGAGAGATTTCATCATATTTAGCTAGAAGCGGTTATGTAAGATTATCTCTAGGTGTTAAAGGAAAAGGAGATAGAGAATACCACTTAGTACACGAAGAGAAAGGTGTTGTGTTATATATCCCAAACGCAGTAAATTAATTTTTTTACTATTTTTTAATTTATAGGTTATGTCCGGAATAAAAGAAAAATAAATAAAGTCCAAGTTTTTTGTTTAA
>CAYUTI010000015.1:0-5327 GCA_964447685.1 Candidatus Woesearchaeota archaeon | reverse complement strand
CTTCTTACTTATCTACTTACAACTCAACTTACGCAGGATTGATACAGAATGCTTCATATCTCTCAACTTACAATGCAAGTTATGCTGCTGGAGCAAATGCTAGTTGGAATCAATCATTTGCTAATGAGTTATATGCACCAAATACTACATTAGGAATTCAATTGTTATTAAATGATTCAAGTGTAAGATTTGATATGATAAATGTTAGTTCTCTTTTAAGGGTTAATACTATTGGAACAGTAACTGATACAGATTTAATAGTTTTAAGTGATAATGTTCTTGATTTAACAGGACAAATTATAAATAAGGGAATCTTAGGAAAGACAAATAATCCTCAAAATATTAAAGGTAACGATAATAATGATGCTTCAGCAACTGCAGTTAAAGTTGGAAATCTTGGGGCATTAACTGTTCAAGGAGCTAAGATAATTAGTTTTTATAGAGATGGGTTTATTACAGAAAAAGCTTATATTGATATTAATGGAACTTTTAATGCTACAAAAATTGAGGTAGATAATCTTTCTGGAAAATTGGATTGTAATGATATTTATGGTAGAGCTGGAGAAGATACAGACTTTTGTAGTGATGGCAGTTATAATGTAACCTATTCAGGTTTGATTCAAAATGCTTCTTACTTATCAACCTACAATGCTACTTATGCTGCTGGAGCAAATGCTAGTTGGAATCAATCAGGAGCTTATGAATGGTTTATTGGAATTGGTAACTTAAGTATATGGAATGGATTGATACAGAATGCTTCTTACTTATCTACTTACAACTCAACTTACGCAGGATTGATACAGAATGCTTCTTACTTATCTACTTACAACTCAACTTACGCAGGATTGATACAGAATGCTTCATATCTCTCAACTTACAATGCAAGTTATGCTGCTGGAGCAAATGCTAGTTGGAATCAATCATTTGCTAATGAGTTATATGCACCAAATACTACTGCGGGGATTCAATTGTTGTTAAATGATTCAAGTGTAAGGTTTGATATGATAAACGCATCGAAAAATATGACTACTTCAAATATAAAATCATTTTCAGGAATGAAGGTAGTTGCACCAGCATCAGGATTATTACCATTCATTAATTTCTTTGGTGCAGAAAGCTCAGGCTTGTTTTATGATGCAGATAACTTTATGTTGAAATGGAACACCTTAGGTTCAAATCAATGGAATGTTTCAGCATTAACAGGAGATATGCTAACTAAAGGAGTTATAGGTGCTTATTCAGATTCATCACCAAGTTTTATTTATCAAAATTTAGAACTTAGAGGAGCAGGTTCAACTCTTAAAACAAATGCAATAGAGGGTTATGACACTACAAAGAAGATAACAATTAATTCAAACTTTTCATCATCAGCAATAGGAACAGTTATAGGTTCTATAAATAACCCATTATGGGCTGCAGTTAGAATTGTAGATGTAGGTTTCATAGACACACAGATAGTACCTTTCTTAGCAGGTGGAAAAATAGGTAATTCAAGCAGTAAATGGGGAGAGGGATGGTTTTCAAGTGTGATGGTAGATTCAATTAATTTAAGTGGAACTGTAATATCAGATTGGAGTGCTGTAAATAATAGTGGTTCATCAGGAGTTTATAACAAATCTTATGAAGTAAGGTATCATAATGAAAACTTTATGTTCCAAGATGCAGATACCTTGCCAGTTGGTAATTGTTTAACAAACGATAATCAAGTATCAATACCCCAGGCTCACGTAGTTGGTCATAACGGAACTATAATAGGAATAGGAATGTATGCTTTAAATAATGGAAGTTGTACGGTCCCACAACAATGTTATATTAGGTTATACTGGGCTAATGATTCAACTTCTAATGCGTTATTAACAAACATAACTATTGAGAACTTAACAACAACTTATAATGGTAGAGATTACCAATCAGATATGCAACAACTGTGGACACCTGCACAGGTTCAAGCAGGACAAGGTATTGCTTTATGTTGTCATAACCAAGTAACCTGTTCAACTAAACCCTCAGAGATAACTTTTAATATTGAATATGAATGGAATGAAACAAGGAGTTAAAATGAAAAAAATAACTAAAACTATAATAGTAATTTGGTTTATGATAATAATTAGTGTGTGGACTGTAGCTGAGATAGATCTGCTTACTAAGTATGAAAAAATAAAGGCAAAAGAATACTACTATGATTGTTCAAGCTCCACGGATTATGTTGTTTTGGAATATGAATTTGAAATAGTTAAAGTACCTATGAAAGAATTTTGTAAAAGTTTTGAATGGTTGTATTCTGATGAAATAACTTGGAAGAAAAATAAAAAAGAAGAGAATCTCCAAATGTCTGAATCCGCTCCTGAAGAGAATAATAAAGAAAAGGAGTATGTTGTTGGGATAGTTAATCATTCAGATGTAGAAATAATATATAATTCAAATGAGGATTTAAACCAATCTTTTATTCTAATAGATATAGATTCAAATATTACCACAAATGAATCAAAGGTTGTTGTTACAAAACCATCAGATTATAATGCTAGCGAGGAAATATAAAATATGTTATTAAAGAAACAGACCATATTTTTTTTATTGCTTTTAATTATTCTCCCTACTTGCTATGCTTATAATTATGGATCTGGAGTCTATGGTTCTAGTTTGTATAGTGCAGATCCTGCTGTAACACCTGGTGCTCCTGGAGGAGGGGGGGGTGGAGGAGGGGGTGGAGGAGTTAGTGCTGCCCCGAAGATAGAAAAAGTAGAATGTGTAGAAGATTCTGATTGTGGAGATTATAAGTATTGTTATAAAAATAAATGTTATGATGCTGAATGTTTTTCAAATATGGATTGTAAAAAAGATGAAAGTTGTTGGAACTATAGGTGTATCAAGTGGTTTGATGTAGAGATCTTAGAATTTGAGTCGCCTGTAAAAGTTGGAGAGTTTTTTGATTTTACTTATTTTTTAAAAGCTATAGCCGAAATTAATGGAGATGTAGAAGTTAAGTTTTGGATAGAACAAGATGGAAAAGAAATTACATCTGGACAAGATACGATTTATTTTGCAGGTTATGAGGAGAAAACAAAAAATAAGAATTTATTCTTACCTGCCGACATTGATTCAGGAACTTATACTTTTTATATAGAAGTTACATATGGTACATATAGTGCTAAAGCTTATAGGACTATTGGAATAGTTGTTGATGGAGACTCTGCTGTGATAATGAGTGCTCCAGAAGCAAAGACTCTTGTCCCTTTTATTATAGGAGGATTAGTTGTTTTAGGATTAATAATATTGATAGGGCTATTCTATTTTGAAAGGAAAAAAATTACAGAAAATAAATGGATTAAAAAGTATAGGTTACTTATTGGAGGAAGTTTATTATTCATTATCTTAGGCATTTTAGGTTATTATTTTGATTTGTATAGCAAGATAGGTGAAAAACTTTCTAACTTTATTTTATTAATTAGAATATCTAATAATCTTAAATATGGAATTATGATAATGGGTTGTTTGGTAGTAGTAATAGCTTTAGTTTATTTTATAATTCATTATTCAAAACGTAAAGTGAGGGGGGGAAGCCATAGAGCTTATAAAAACAGAATTGGCAAAAGATTAAGAGAAATTAGAAAAATATAAAAATAAGATTAATTTAGAAAATATTAAAAAAAGAGGTAAAAATGAAAAAAGAAAAAATATCTAGTCCGCATTTAAGAGATTTAGAAAGTAAGCTGAAGAAAATTGAAAAAGCTGAAAAATATCTAGAATCTGAGAAAAAGAAATTAATGAAGAAGAAGGAAAAGGTCCGAATAAAAATTAGAAAAGAAAAAGAAATTCTTCGATTAAGAAAGCGAATTGATAGGCTGAAGAAATAATACTGACCCGGATGAGATTTGAACTCACGGCCTCTCGATTATCAGTCGAGCGCTCTACCAGGCTAAGCCACCGGGTCATAAGTGTAGAACTGTTTTTAAGGTTTTATAAAGGTTTCTTTTGAACCATTATATGCAAGAATATATCTAATCCAGATACGATATGTTTAAATAATTGAATTGGTAATATTATTAAAAAGTTTTAAAAAAAGGTGTATATGTCTAACGACGCTAACTTGAGAGAAATAAGCTCTACTCTTAAATCTATGGAGCAGGATAAGCCTTTAAATAAGTTTAATAGAATTGTTCCTTCTTTATTAAAAAAGGGGCTGGATAATTTAAATCTTTCAATGTTTAGCCCAGAAATGAAGAGAGGGATATTAAATGCCCTTGGTGATGAATTTAGAAGAAAAGGAAATCTGGGTGATGCGGTTAGAGCTTTTGTTCTTACAGATAATAAAGAAAAATTAAATGAAATTGCAGAAGATTATGAAAAATTAATGCAATTAGATAAATGTATAGAAGTATACAAAATTACAGGTAATAAACAGAAACTATTAGAAATCGGTAAAAGTTGTTTAAAAGATGGTAAACTGAGTCATGCTGTAAGGGCATTTATAACTCTTGGAGATAATGACAAATTAATGGAAGTGGGTAATGAATGTCTAAATAAATTTAGATATGATGATGCTTTAGAAATCTTTACCTCCATCAGAGATCAGAAGAAATTAAAAGAACTAGGTCAGAAGTGTTTAGAGGAGAGACAGTATAATTATGCGATGAGAGCTTTTGAAATAGCAGAAGATAAAGAAGGTTTAAATCTGGTAGGGGATACCTGCTTGAGAGAAGATTATATCTCAAAAGCCTTAGAAGCCTATAAACTTGCAAAAAATGAGATGATGGTTTCATTTATTAATGAAAATTTTCTTCGCTAAAAGTTTAACAATATTTAAATAAAAAGATTTAAAAAAGGATTTTTAGGATGTAATTTTATGGATGACTCAAAATTATACAGATATTTAAGAGAAGAAGGACTTTCTACTCATGAAGCTAAATTGGGAATCTTTTTAGAGAATTATAGAATGACTCATGAAGCAAGAGTTGAAGAGTGGCCTGTAGTCGAACCTGAAAGAGAACCAAAGCCTAGAAAACATTATGAAAAACCTATTTCTGAAAAAGCATTTTGGAAAGCAATGGAAGAAATGAAATTAATGTTGGAAATAATAAATAGTCCTGAAGCAATTGAGTGGGATAGAAAGATTGCTGAATTAAGGTACGGGCTTTAGAAATTGTTAAAGAATACGCCCCGGGCAAGACTCGAACTTGCGATCTCATGGTTAACAGCCATGCGCTTTACCTACTAAGCTACCGGGGCATAGAATAGAACTTAAGAATTTGGTTTTAAAAAGGTTTCTATCAAGGGGTTGTGTCCGGATTGAGGTAAAAACCTCAATAAGATTAAAGAAGTAATCTTAT
>CAYUTI010000014.1:0-6259 GCA_964447685.1 Candidatus Woesearchaeota archaeon | reverse complement strand
TGGAAGGGGAAACTAGATTTTAGCATTCTTGATTAAATTAACTAAAAAAGTTTTAGATCTCTTTTCTTTGTAGTATTTGTAGAATGAAGGTTTCTTAAGGATTTTTTCTTTTAGTCTTTGTTTAATAATCTTTAAATCTTTGTTTGAAGGTTTCCAGTTTTTAAAGTGTGAAGAAGTTAAAGAATTTACATTAAGGGTTTTGTTAGTTTTAATTCCTCTTTTCTGCATTTCTTTTTTAATTTTCTCGTGTCTTAGTTGGAGGTATTTTACTTTGTTTTTGAAGAATCTCATATGACCTTTGCCGAGAGTGTAGTTTTTTGGTAGGTTTTCTAGAGAAGGATGAGTTTTAATGTATTTAACTAACATAATAATTTCTAAGTATTCTGCAACTAGATGTTGATCTGTTAAGTATTTTGGGTTGATTAAATTGACACGAACCATTTTAAAAAAAGAAAAAAGGTTTATTTCTTCACAACAAAATAAATTGTGTAAAGAGCAGATAAACCTACTAAAACATAAACTATTGTAGCTAAAATTGGTATTGATCCTAAGATAAGTTCAACTAAGTCTAGTTCAAATAATCCAACTAAACCCCAGTTCAAACCACCTATAATCAGAAGAACCAGTGCTATCCAATCAACAATGCTTTTTTCTCCCATCAAATCACCTCCATGATTATTAGTTTTTAAGGTAAATGATTTATTTAAAGATTAGTTTTAACCTAGAAGTGGGGAAACAAAAGGTTTAAATAAGTACTTTCATGAATTAGGTTATGGCAAAATATTATTTAACAACCCCTATATATTATCCGAATGATATCCCCCACATCGGGCATGCTTATACTACTTTAGTAGCTGATGTTTTAGCTAGATGGAAAAAATTGAAAGGTGATGATGTTTTCTTTTTAACCGGAACTGATGATCATGGTAAGAAAATTGCTAAAGCTGCTGAAGAAAAAGGAATGAGTCCTCAAGAGTTTACTGATAAATTAATTCCTGAGTTTAAGAAAGCATGGGAAAAACTAAACATAAAATATGATCGATTTATTAGAACTACTGATAAAGATCATGAGAAAGTTGTTAAAGAAGTTCTACAAAAGATGTATGATAAAGGAGATATTTACAAAAGTGCATATGAAGGTTATTATTGTGTTGGTTGTGAAGCATATTATACTGAAAAAGATTTAGAAGAGGGTTGTTGTCCTATTCATAAGAAAAAAGTAGAAATTATGAAAGAGGAAAGTTATTTTTTCAAATTATCTGAATACCAAGATAAATTACTTAAATTATATGAAGAGAATCCTAGTTTTATTTCTCCAGAACATAGAAAACAAGAAATTGTTAATAGGGTTAAAGAAGGGTTGAAGGATTTATCTATTTCAAGGAATAGTTTTAGATGGGGAGTGGAACTTCCGTTTGATAAAGAACATATTACCTATGTATGGATTGATGCTTTATTTAATTATTATTCCGCTACTCGTAAAAAAGGTAAAGAAAAATATTGGCCTGCGGATGTTAATATTATTGGCAAAGATATTTTATGGTTCCATACTGTTTACTGGCCTGCTTTCTTAATGAGTGCAGGATTAAAAATCCCTAATATAGTTTTTGCGCATGGATGGTGGACTCTAGATAAAGAAAAAGTTTCTAAATCTAGGGGCAAAGTAATTAATGTGGAGGAGTTAATTGGAATAGCAGGTGTTGATTCAATTAGATATTTCTTACTTAGAGAGATTCCATTTGGAGATGATGGGGACTTTTCAGAAGAAGCTGTGATTGAGAGGAATAATAATGAATTAGCTAATGAATTAGGTAATTTAGTTAATAGATGTTTAGGTATGGTTGATAAGTATTTCAAAGGCAAATATAAAAAAGGTAAGTCTGATAAAGAATTATTTAGTAAGTTAAATTTAGATGCTATTACTAAAAATATGGATTCTTTTAAGTTCAATGTTGCTTTAGGTGAAATCTGGAAATTTATTGCTGAAGTTAATAAATATATTAATGATAAAAAACCTTGGGAAGATGAAAAGGGAAGAGAAGATACTTTGTATAATGTTTTAGATGCTATAAGAGTTATTAGTATTCTAGTTAGTAGTTTTATGCCTGAAACTTCTGAAAAGATAAATAAACAGCTAGGAGTTAAGACTGGTTCATTAAAAGAGGTTAAAATGGGTATACTGAAGGATGGAAAAATTAAAAAAGATGAAATACTCTTTAAAAAGATAGAAAATGCCTGATACAATGGATTATTTGGAATTTGAAGATTGGGAAAAAGCTCAGTTAAGAGTTGGAACTATCAAAGCTGTAAAAGCACATCCTGATGCTGATAAGTTGTATATTTTGCTTGTTGATTTAGGTAAAGATGATCAAGACAGACAAATTGTAGCTGGATTAAGAAATCATTATTCTGAAGAAGAGTTGATGGATAAACAAGTAGTAGTTATTAAGAATTTGAAACCTGTTAAGTTAAGAGGTGTTGAGAGTTTTGGGATGTTATTAGCTGCTGTTAAAGATGATAAAGTTATTTTAGTAAGTCCTGAGAGAGAGATTGGGGCTGGTGCTAAGATCCAATAAAAATATGGAGGTGTTTAAATGAATAAATGTAAATTTTGTGGATCAGATATAAAATCTAAAGCAAAATTTAGTGAAGAAACTTGTGAAGAGTGTGAGAACATGGAACTTAGAAGAGTTTTAGGAATATAATGGAATACAAAAAAGAAGGCGGAGTTTACATAATAAGGTTAGATAAAGGAGATGAAATAATCTCTAGCTTAAATAGAATTCTTAAAGAAGAAAAAATTAAGAGTGGTTGGTTTTGTGGCATTGGTGCTTTGAGTAAAGTTAAATTAGTATACTTTTGTCAGAGTAAAAAAGATTTTAAGGAGTTAGAGGTTAATGAAGAGGTTGAATTAACTAGTTTGAATGGGGATATTTCTATGATGGATGGTGAGCCTTATATTCATGCGCATGGAACTATTTCTGATTCTAAGTTTAATGTTAAAGGTGGACATTTTAAAGAGGGTGTTGTTGGTGCAACTGTAGAGATAGTTTTATTAGCTTTTGAAGTAGATGTGAATAGAAAATTTAATTCGACTATTGGTTTAAATTTATTTGATTTCTAAAAAATCTTTTAAGGTAATAAATTATTTTTGAAGATTGTTTTTTAGGAGCAGGTCTTACTAAATCTTGTGGTGATTTCCAACCCCCCTTTAAACATTGGTAATTCCCTACTGATATCCCTGAAGGATTTGCTGAGTCACATTTATTCCATTTATTATCTTGACAAATGAAGTGATATTGTTGACATCTTGCTGTTGAATCCGAAGGATAAGATACTGATTCAGTTTTACATGCTTGAGAATCACCACATTCTGTGCAACTTGTCCATTTAAATCCTTGATTATTAATATTCCTACACCAGTAAGATTTCTTATCTATAACTAATTTTTTATTACAAAGCGTTCTTGGTCCACAAGTTTCCCACTTTAGTTCTTCTGTACATATATTTTCTCCATTTAGGACTCTATTAGTTTTCCCAATATCATCAAGAGAGGAACAAGCTTTGTTTATTTCTTGAGTGGAATACCATTTATAACCTTGACCTAGATTTCTGCACCATTTTGGAATGTTGTTTTCTGTAAAAATTTTAAAGGGGTTTGTATCTTTATCACAATCTGGTTGAGTACAATAACCTTGAGAGCAACCATCTGAACATATCACACCTGAACTCCATTCTAAACAAGTGTCATCATCATAATTCCCACAAGTTTTATAATAATTACCTGAACATGTTTTTTGACCTTCTATACATTCATCTATACAAAAAGTTGCAGGAGGATTATAACTTGGATCATAACCACTACAGAATAAAGTGTTTTTATATTCAGTAGTTGAACAAGCACCACAATAAAAATGTTCTCCGTTAGTTGCTGCACAAGTGTTTTCACAAAAGAGAGTGTCTTTTAGATCGCTAGTATAACAGCTCCTACAATAAAAATGTTCTCCGTTAGTTGCTGCACAAGCTCCGGCACATTCTGCAGTATTTTTTTTATCTCCGGTGTAACAGCTACCACTATAAGTCTTAGCTAGAACAGGTGTAACTAATATAAGAAGGAATAAAACTAACAAAAACCTCTTTTTCATGATTAAGTTTTATGTTTAGGTTATATAAAAATTTACCTATTTCAATTTAACTGCTGTTCCGTAGGCTAACATCTCTGAAGCACCGGTCATTACCATTGAAGTTGTAAATCTTACACCAATGATTGCATCTGCACCTAATTCTACTGCCTCATTAACCATTCTATTATAAGCTTCATCTCTTGAATGCTTAGTCATTTCGGTATAGGTCTTTACTTCCCCTCCAATTATATTTTTGAAACCTGCTCCAATATCTCTTCCAATATTTCTTGCTCTAACCGTGCTACCTTTTACTACGCCTAGAATCTTGTCTATTTTTTTATTTGGTATATCATTTCCTGTGGTTACTATCATTTTGTTTTTCCTCCCTTAATTTGTTCTATTTGGTCCTCTTTTTTATTGAAAAGTATGAAAATCCCAAGGATTAAAAATGGAATTCCGTAGAAGAGTGTTATGAAAGTGAAAAATCCAATTATTGTTAAGATCAAACCTAGAATGATCATCACTGTTCCAGTTATAGTTCTGCTTAGAGTGTTCATAGTGTTAAAATAGATTAGAAGGTATTTAAAATTAGTGTTTTTCTAGTTTTTTGTAACCAAAATAGATTAGTATTGCTAAAACAATCCCTAAAGCAGTTAATCTCAGATATTTACTTAAGGTTAACCAGTATCGTGAAGTGTAAGGTAGGGTCCACAAGATTAATAAAACTCCTCCTCCGATAAAACCTGAACCTATTCCCTCGTATTCTGTTAAGAACATTCCTCCAATAATTGCTGCTATTCCTATTATTGTTAAAATATAGAAACTTATTTTTGCGTGTTTGTAAGAATCTGTTTGAATTATGTATTGTTCATCACACTTATCTCTATTAATTAAACATTCTTTATATTCTGGATTTGATTGAGCTTTTTCATAACAATTTTCTTCGATATATTCTATCTCTTCAGGTTCTACTGCTACCTTTCTAGGCATACATTTGGCAGTATAATTTTCACAATTGTATTCATCATAACAAGGACTTCTATCAAAATCATATTTTGGGGGTTCATAGAAAACATAAACACCATAAGCTATGAAAACTGCAAAAATCATTGCAATTCCTAGAGCTAAGAATGTTTTTGCTAACCTCATTTTAGATTTAGAAGATGTTTTGGTATTTAAGATTTATGGAAAACTTTAAATAGTATTAGTCTACAAAATATACTATGTCTATAAAAGATACAAAGTCTACAACTATCAGAATAGATAGATCTACTAAAGAAAGACTTGAAAATTTGGACTTTGTAAGAAAAGACACTTTTGATCAGATATTGACTAAACTAATGGATAACTATGAAAGGAAGGTGAAGAAATGAGAAAGATAATAATTTTAATTGGAATGATCATCCTTTTGAGTAGTCTGGTTCTAGGAGCAAGATTACCTGTCGTTGGCAGCGACGATAATACATGGGGTACCATTTTAAACACCTTCCTTAATGTTTCTCATAATAGCACAGGAGGATTAAATAATAATATTATTTCTGGTAACAATATTATAGATGGAAGTATCTTTGATGCAGATATTTCTGATATTACTAATTTAACTTTGGGCGAGAAAATAACTTTTAAGCTCGGGGAAATTATTGATAATATTGTAGATGGATGGATTACTATTACGGGGGGATTGAATGTTACTGAAAATGTAACTGCTAAATATTTTATAGGTGATGGTTCTTTATTAACAGGAATTAGTAGTGGTAACTCTTCGTGGAATCAAAGTTTTGCGAATGAGTTATATGCTCCTAATACTACTGTTGGAATTCAATCATTAATTAATTCAACAGATGTTTATTCAACTTATAATTCAACTTATGCAGGATTAATACAAAATGCTTCTTACCTGTCAACATATAATTTAACTTATGATAATTATGCAACTAACGTGAGTACTAATTGGACTAAGATAGTCTATGATCTATGGAATGAAACCTGGAGTAGTACGTTTAACCTATCTTATGAAGGATTGATTCAGAATGCTTCTTACTTGAGTACCTATAATGTGAGTTATCATGGAAGTTTGAATAATGCAAGTTATCTCTCAACTTACAATGCAAGTTATGCTGCTGGAGCAAATGCTA
>CAYUTI010000013.1:0-12932 GCA_964447685.1 Candidatus Woesearchaeota archaeon | reverse complement strand
TAAGATTACTTCTTTAATCTTATTGAGGTTTTTACCTCAATCCGGACACAACCAATTTATATAAAGGTTTATTAATAAGTTCTTATTCTTAATTTTTATGTTAGTTGAAGAAATCATTGGATTAATTGGTATGAGTTTTATCTTGCTTGCTTTTGTTATGAACCAGATCCATAAATGGAAAGACAGTGATTTTATTTATGATTTAGTAAATGTTATTGGAAGTTTGTGTTTGATAAGTTATGCTTTTATAATTGAGAGTTTTCCTTTTTTTATTTTGAATTCTGTTTGGTTTTTAGTTTCTATTAGGGATGTTTATTTAGATTATCGTTACATGGAAGGCCATAGATCCCACCACAGATATAAAAAAAAGGGGTCTAAATGAAAGAGATAGAAGTTAAGATTCTAGAAATCAATAAAGATGAGGTTATTAAAAAATTAGAAAAACTTGGTGCTGAAAAAATATTAGAAGAAACACAAAAAGCAGAGATTTATGATTATTCCGACAAAGGATTAACTAAAAAGGGTCATACATTAAGAGTGAGGCAGGAAGGTTCTAGAACCGAGTTCACCTTAAAAAAAGATGTTTCTAGAGGATTTGCAAAAGTTAAAAAAGAGTTTAATGTTGAAGTTAATGATCCTAAGGTTCTTGGTGGTATTCTTAAAGAGTTAGGTTTGAGTAAAATAAAAAGTTATGCTAAACAAAGAATTAGTTATAAGTTTGGTGAGGTTCGGTTTGATTTGGATAAAGTGGAAGGAATTCCTATGTACTTGGAGATAGAAGCACCTAATGAAATTTTAATTAAGAAGTATGTTAAAGTTTTAGGATTCTCTGAAAAGGAAGCTAAGAACTGGACTGGTGAAGAAGTTTTTAAACATTATAATAAAAAGTACTAACTACTGTTAAATACAACTAAAGATTTATAAAAGATGGGAACCCTTTGATATATCCATGAAGATTAAAAAATTCAAAGCAAGAAGAGTGTGGAATTCTCGTCGTGAACCTACTATCGAAGTTTCTGTAAATAAGTGGAAAGCTTCTACTCCTTCTGGTGCTTCAACTGGAGGAAATGAAGTAAGGAGTTTTCCTGAACAAGGTGTGGATTATGTTGTTAAATTATTAAATGATACTTATAGAGATAAGATAATTGGAATGGAGATTAATGAGTTTAAAGATTTAAATAAAATTGAGAGTTTACTCAAAATTCCTGAGATAGGAGGTAATTCTGTATTAGCAGTGGAGTATGCTACTTTGAGAGCTTTGAGTGTTGGAAAAGTTTATAGTTTATTTCCTGGGAAGAAAATGCCTATGCCTTTAGGTAATTGTGTTGGTGGTGGAAAACATTTTAAGGGTAAAGGGATTGATATTCAAGAAATTTTATTGATGCCTAAAGCTAAAAACTTTAAGGATATGGCTTTTGCTAATGCTTATATTCACAAAACATTAGGTAAGAGATTAAGAACTAAAAAGATTAGTGATGAAGGTGCTTGGGCTCCAGACATGGGGAACTTAGAAGCTTTAGATATTGTTAGAAGTGTTGTTGATGAGTTAAGTAAAAAGTTTGGTTATAAAATTGATATTGGAATTGATATGGCTGCTAATTCTCTTTTTGATGGAACTAAATATAAGTATAGAGAAGGAAGCAAGAGTAGAAATGCACAAATAAAGTTTGTTTTGGAATTAATTGATAAATATCATCTAAAATATGTTGAAGATCCTTTAGAAGAAAAAGATATGGAAGGTTTTGCTAAGATAAATAAGAAAAGTAAAGGGTGTTTAATTTGTGGAGATGACTTGTTATGTACTAATCCTAATTTGGTTAGAAAAGCTATTGAAGCTAAAGCTGTTAGTGCAGCTATTGTTAAACCTAATCAGATTGGGAGTTTGATTAGTGCTTATGAAGTTGTTAAGATATTAAAAGATAATAAGATTACTCCGGTTATTTCCCATCGGTCTGGAGAAACTTATGACAGTTCTATTGCTGATTTGGCAGTAGGTTGGGGGATCCCTATTCTTAAATGTGGTATAAAAGGCAAGGAAAGACAGGCTAAGTTGAATAGAGTAATGAGGATTGAGAAGGAGATTTCTTAGTGGTCTAAAATATTTTCTGTTAAGAGTGGAATGATTATTTTAACAAATTTGTGGTTATTAAAGTATCTAAGCTATCCCTTACTTCTGACATCTTAATTTTTTCTTCGGGAAGAACCGCACTTTTAGATTTTTCAGGAAGTGATATATCAAATGAGAAATAAGGTTTTCCTTTATCTTCCTCTAATTTAAGAAATAATTTATTCCCCCCTGCCCTTGTCACATAAGGTCTAAAATTATCAACTTGTCCTAAATTAATCTTCAAAACAAGTTCAACACCTTCAAAGTCTATAGGATAATCTATATCTCCATACTCATTTGCAGCTAAACTAGCTAAAAAGGATTTCTGTATAGAAGACAAAATTCCATTTTTTAATGCTTCATCAAGATTAACAATTGCCCACTCCTTGCTAAGAGGTTCTAATTCATAACTTGATCCTATCTTCACTAGGGCCCTTTCTCTTTGTAATACTTCGGCTAATTCCTTTTCAGGTTCGTCACCCACATATGCAGCCCAGAGACCTAAAACATATTTACCATCTACTTGTTTTATATCCACCGAGGTTTTAAAAAATGAAGTACCCATTGCGTCATAATCATAATCTTTATGAAATTCTCCTTTTGCTTTTAATTCTGCAATAATCCTGTCTACTAAACTACCTCGTTTTCTATTTATTAAAGAATTACACTCTTCAACAAATAAAGCTTTTTTTGTTTGTCTTAAAAGAGTTGGATCATCAACTCCTCCAGAAGGATGGTCTCCTTTCCATTGATCTTCATAAAATTTATTTTCTGTAGCTTTTGCAGATGCGATTAAATTTCCGCTTTCAAAAACAGTAAGAATATACTCAACTTCTTCTAATGAGTCTAAAATAATTCCTCGTTCATGAGAAGTAGGACTTGAAGAAACTATTCTTGAAAAAAGAGAATTATCTCTTAGTTCTTCAGGGAGTTGTGTTAGATTATAATCATCTAAGAGGATGGATAATGCTTCAGTATCACCCATTTTTCTACCTTCTTGATAAAATCTTCTTCCATCATGAGAAATTCCAGTTCTTTCACCAGAAATTCTTAATAATTTAGATAAAAAGATTCCTCCTTTATCTATTTCTACCCCTAAAAAATTAGCAATATTAGTATTTGGTGTAGATATCGTAATATAACCTTCACTAAAATGATCACCTGGTTCGTTTCCTTCTCTATCTGCAATAGGATAGACTATATTCCCCCGATTATAATTTGCACTTAAAGAAATAGCCTTTAATAGAACAAATGGTCTATCTAAGTCCAATTCACACTTTCTACCATCATAAGCCCTTAAATAGGATTTCATAACTAAAATGGGTAAAATATTACTTATAAATCTTTCGTTTTGTTACTACTGAATAATAATATTAAAAGATTATTTTTGATAGAGAAACATCTATGATAATTAATAGCATTGAAGATATTTCTTAGACAGTAAACTTTAAAAACCCTATTTCTTAGATTTATGATATGGCAGAAGAACAGAACTTGTTAGTACCATTGGAAAAGTACCTTAAAGTAGGTATACATATAGGAACCAAGTTTAGAACTAAATATATGGCTCCTTTTATCTATAAAGTAAGGCCTGATGGCTTAGCTGTTCTAAATGTTCAAAAAATCAATGATAGATTAGATGTTGCTGCTAAATTCTTAGCTCAGTATGATCCTGAAGACATTTTGGTTGTTTGTAGAAGAGAGAATGGTTGGGATGCTGTTAAATTATTTTCACAATTAACTGGAATAAGAGTTTTTGCTGGTAGATATCCACCGGGTTTGTTAACTAATCCTAATCTTAAAAATTTCGCTGAATATAAATTAGTATTAGTAGTTGATCCATGGCCAGACAAAAATCTAGTTAGAGATTCTCATGCTGTGGGAATTCCTGTTATTGCTTTATGTGATACTAATAATGAATCAAACTATTTAGATTTAGTTGTACCTTGTAACAATAAAGGTAAAAAATCACTAGGATTAATCTTTTGGATTTTAACTAAAGAATACTTGAAACATAGAGGTTTGATTAAGAAAGATAGTGATTTGAAAGTTACTGAAGAAGATTTTGATAAAGAGTAAGATTTAAGTATCTGTTAATCTTTGAATTTCTTATGAACTATAAAAAGTTGCTGAGGATTTTCAGTCCTTTAGTGTTTAGTATAGGTTTGGTGTTTGTTTTTAATAGTCGTTTTGATATCACTGGTGCTTTTGTTGGAATTGCTGTTAGTGGTGTTTTAAATTATTTAATTGGTTTTGGATTAATGATTATTTCAGTTGTTATGTTTATTGCTGGTGTTGATGATGATCTAGGGAGTAGGGTTGATAAATTAAAGAAAAGATTAGAAAATGATCTAAAAAGTGGTAAGATCGGGAAATATAAAGATTTAAAAAAATATGCTAAAAGCCTTGGATATACTATTAAAGAAGGAGGCGAGCATATCGTTGTCAAGGATGATCAAGACCATTTTGTAACTACAATACCAAGAGGAAGTCAAACAGATCCTAATACTTATAAAGGGATAGAGAAAAAACTTTTAGAGTACCTTAAATAGAATCTAAAATAGTTTCTAATTCTAACTTTAAAACCATATATTTTTTATTTCCTTCAAGATATCTTCTATGTAACGAAGGAAATTTTTCTTTTGCCAAATCGAGAAGTTCGGAATCATTAAGGATATCATCACCTTCTAAGATAATTGTAATATCTCTTGGATCTCCAGAAAGAGTTTCTTCAGCTACTGTTTTTAAACCTCTCTCTTTAGCAATCTTTATTGCTTCAATACTAAGTTTTTTCCAGTAACGGTTTAACCTATTTTGTAGAGTATGATATTCATCTAATTTAATTTCAATATAATCTGCCATTGTTTATTAAGAGATAACAAGCCCATTTATAAATCTTTCTATTTGTTACTACTGATTAGTTTAAATAAACACTTTAAATAGTTTGAATTATTTTTAATCTCTATGGCCTATTACAAAAAAGAGGTAGACGATGTTCTAAAAGAAGTGGATAGTTCTAGAAAAGGCTTGAGTGATAAAGAGGCTAAACTAAGATTACATAGATATGGTTTAAACGAGCTTAAAGAAGTTAAAAAAGAGAGTTGGTTTGTATTGCTGTTAAGGCAATTTGTTAACCCTTTGATATTTATCTTGATTATCGCTACAATTATCTCTTTCTTATTAGGGCATGTGATTGATGCGATTGTTATACTAATTATTGTTGTGTTAAATGCTTTGCTTGGTTTTGGACAAGAATACAAAGTTGAGAAAGCTATAGATTTACTGAAAAAATTGAGTAGTCCTAAAGTAACTGTTGTTAGGAACGGAAAGAAAAAGATTATTTCTTCTACTGAACTTGTTAGAGGAGATGTGGTTATTCTAAGCACAGGGGATAAAGTTTCTGCAGATTTAAGATTGATAGATGCTGCGAATCTGGAAAGTGATGAATCTGTATTAACTGGTGAGAGTATGCCTGTGTCTAAGTCTGTTGCTGTTTTGAAAGGTGAAACAGAAATAGGTGATCAAAAGAATATGGTCTTTTCTGGGACTACAATTGTTTATGGTAGGGGTGCAGGTGTTGTTGTTGAAACTGGAATGAACACTGAGCTTGGAAAGATTGCTAAATTAGTTCAAGAGGTAGATGTTGAGGTTACACCTTTACAAAAAAAGTTATCTGAATTGAGTAAATGGTTAGGAGTAATAATTGTTTTAATTTCTGGATTAGTGTTTTTAGCTGGATGGGTGAAAGGATTAGATAGTTTTGAAATGTTCTTAGCAGGAATAAGTTTGGCAGTTTCTGCAATTCCCGAGGGTTTACCTGCTGTAGTTACTATAACTCTTGCTTTAGGTGTTAGAAGAATGTTGAAGAGAAACGCATTGGTTAGGAAAATACATTCTATCGAAACATTGGGTGCAGTTACGATTATTGCATCTGATAAAACAGGTACATTAACTAAAAATGAGATGACTGTTACTGATATCTTTGCAAATAAAAAAAGAATTAAGGTGGATAAGAAAGGACGTTTAAGTGAGAAGGTAGATATAAGTAAGATCCTTGCTATCTCTAAAAATTGTAATGATGCATCACTAAACCCTGAAATTGGAGATCCTACTGAAGTAGCTTTATTAAAATTAAGTTCTTTCTTTGATGTTAAAAAGAAAAAAAGAGAGGGTGAAGTTCCTTTTGATTCTGACAAGAAATATATGATAACTATGCATTCAGATATTGCTTATATCAAGGGTGCTGCTGAAAATGTTTTAGATTTATGTAAGTATGTTTTAGAGAATGGTAAAGTAAAAAAATTAGATGCTAAATCAAAGAAAATATTTTTAGAAGAAAATGCAGCTATGGCTAAGGAAGCATTAAGAGTTCTTGGAATGGCTTATGAAGAAAATGGTAAGAGGGTTTTTGTAGGTTTAGTAGGTATGATTGATCCTCCAAGACCTGAAGTTAAGAAAGCAATCGAAATATGTTTTGAAGCAGGTATAAGACCAATTATGATTACAGGAGATCATAGGTTAACTGCTGAAGCTGTTGCGCATCAAATTGGTATTAGTGGAAGTGTTTTAGAAGGAAAAGATATTGATAGTATGAGTTTTAAAGAGCTACGTAAAGTTGTAAAGCAAGTAAATATCTATGCAAGAGTAAGTCCATCACATAAAGTAAAGATCTTAGAAGCCTTACAAGCTAATGGTGAGATAGTTGCTATGACCGGGGATGGAGTAAATGATGCACCTTCGATAAAAAAAGCTAATGTTGGTGTTGCAATGGGTATAAATGGGACTGATGTTGCAAGAGATGCTTCTTTTATTGTGCTTAGAGATGATAATTTTGCGTCAATTGTTAAAGCTGTAGAAGAAGGCCGAGTTATTTATGATAATATTAAAAAGTTCATTAAATATCTTTTATCTGTTAATTTTGCTGAAATTTTCTTGTTGTTATTCACTATTTTAGTAGGGCTACCTCTGCCTTTGTTACCCCTCCAAATCTTATGGATAAATCTAGCTACGGATTCTTTACCGGCTTTGGCTTTAGGTGTAGATCCTGCAGAAGAAGATGTTATGAAAAGAAAGCCTAGAGATCCTAGAGAAAAAATGATGTTAGGTATGTTACCCTTTTTAGCTTTGGTAAGTTCATTAAGCTTTTTTTCAATGTTTATGGTATTTGGGTTAGCTTATTTAGTTTTAGGTTATAGTCTTGAAGTTGCAAGAACAATGACTTTATCTACCTCTATATTGTTTCAATTAGTCTTTGTATTTAGTATTCGTTCTGATAGTCGGAACTTTTACCAATTAAGGTCTAATAAACCAATGATTTATTCTGTTTTGTTAGCTTGGATTTTACATCTTGTACTAATTTATAGTCCTTTGAATAGTGTGTTTGGGTTAATGAGCCTTGGGTTAGAACAATGGATGATAATTGCTTGTTTCTCTGTAACAGGATTTATTGCTTATGAAGCTAAAAAGTTTATTTCTAGAAGATTTTATTAGTTATTTTGTTATATATAGCTTTTACTTACAACAATATTTATAAAGTTCTTTAGTTTTATAGAAATAAAGAGAAGAGGTAATAGGGATAACAAATGAGTTTTTATACAATATTTCAGGGGACAATATCAGGAGTAATCTTGCTAGTTGCATTGCTCTTATTTTATTTTAAATTGCCTGAGATTAAGTCTAAAGAGAAGATGGTTTATCTTCTGATAATGTTATTAGCTCTAAGTTTTGTTATTAGAACATTTAAGTTTTTAGATAGCTATTTTATCTTATTTTTAGAGAGTGGTTTAAGAACTTTATTTTTAATTGTTTTATTGATTATTAGTATTGGGAAAAGAGAGGCTAAAGAGGTGAGTGTTTCGGAATTAGAAAAAAAACCTGATTTGAGTTTAAAAGATATTAAGAAAAAAGAGGCTGAGTTAAACAAAAAAGAGAGAGTGTTGAATAAAATTGAGTTGGGATTGAATAAAAAAATTGAAAAAGTTAACAAAAAAGAGGAAAGCCTACTTGATAAAGAAAAAGAGCTTTTAACCAGGGAAAAAGAATTGAAATCTTTAAAAGATGAACAAAAAAGAGCTGATACTAAAAAAGAGGAATTACATAGAGAAGAAGAGAAGTTTTATGATAGAGTTAAAGAATTTAAAGAATTAAAGAAAGAGATTAGAAGAGATAAAGATGAGGCTTTAGATTTCTTAGATAAATTTGAGGATGCTAAATTAGAATTAAATTTAATGAAAGAAAAGATTAAACAAGAAAAAGAAAAATTAAAAGAGAAAAAGAAGAAAATCGATTTAGAGTGGGACTTATTAGAAGATAAACAAGATGATTTGAAAGATGAAAGAGATTTATTTGAGAAAGAGAAGAAACAATTTGAGAGGTTGAAAAATGATTCCTGAATATGTTTTATTTGGACTTGATATTGTAAGTGTAGTTTTAGTATTTGTATTGATAATTATCTTGTTTAAGAGAATAAATAAGGCATTTATACTTAGTTTAGTCTTGTTATTCTTAGTGTTAATTGTTGATTCTATTTTCGTACTTAGGGATTATTTGTGGTATTTAGAGTATACTAATGAATTAGCTTTGATACCGCTATATGCTTTAGTTGTTTTAGTCTGTAGTTTAATCTTAGAATGATTACTTTCTTATTAAGGTTTTAAGGTATTCTAATTGTTTAGTTTCTTTTTCTGCTAGAATGTCTAGATGTCTAAGCTTTTTCATTACGATTTTCATCTCTTTTAGCTGTTGATCTTCTTCCTGGTGTAAGAGGTCTAGCTTCTTGTTCAGCTGATATAGTTTCTTTAGGGTTACTACCAAGATAACTAACATAACTACAATTAGTACAGCTAGGATGAACATCAATTCCATTAGTGGGACATCAAGTCCGTATATGAATACCATTTTACCTCTTTTTGAAAAAGTTCTTTAGTTTTGTAAATAAAGACTCCTTTTTAAATCTTGTTAAATCTAAATTTTCTGATGAGTGTCCTGATTGATAACCTTTTTCGAATAATTTTCCATCTTCGTATAATCCTGCCTTTATTTCGTAGACTTTATTTTCTGGAACATTACTAATGGTGTATACTTTTTCTTTGATTAGAATCTCGTCTTTGTTTAATTTAATAGGTGTTAAGTAATCAATTAAGACATCATGTAAATGATCATCAACTTCAAATTCTATTTCTACATCTCTTGCTTCTTGTTCTAAGTTGTTTATGAAGAAACAAGCTTTTAGCTTGTTGTTCTTTGAGTAATCATTAATTGCACTTGTTACAGCTATTTTAGGAATGTTTAATGGGATAATTATTTCTGTTTGCGCTTCTGTTTGTTGTGAAGATGCTTTTGCTAGAATATTTATATCGGTTGTGCTTAATCTTCTTTCTTGCTTGCTTAGAGTTGGTTGACAGAACTCTGGTTGGATCTCTATATCAATAATCTTTTCTTCATTAGGTTTTAAAGACTCTATGTTTATGGTTTTTGAAGTCCAGCCTTCTGTTTGTTCTACTTCTGTTTTAATATTATTTAATTGAGTTGTTCCTGTATTTGTTACCTTAGCTTGAAGAATTACTTTTTTATCTTGAATATCAATAGTTTCAGGTGCTTTTTCTATTTCTATCTTTAGGTTAGAACTTGTTTTTGATGTTTTTTGATTTTTAACTACATTACTAACTTTAACTTCTTCTTTTTTACCTTTAGAGCCTCCACCTGATCCGCCTGAAGGTGTTAAAACTTGACAAACTCCCTCGTCAGTTGTTCCATCGCAATCATCGTCTAAAGAATTACAGATTTCTTTTGTTGGGAGGGTAGCATTATTACATTCTGACCATTGTCCTTGTGTACAAGTTTGTAAGCCCTCTGTGCAGATTCCTTCTTTTATACCACAAACTCTTGTTTCTGAGTTGTTACATTCACAGTTTAAATTATTATCAATGATACCATCGCAATCATCGTCTAAAGAGTTACAGATTTCTGCTGTGGGTTCTATATTTCCTATACACTCTTGCCAAATGCCTTCTGTGCAAGTTTTTAACCCGTATTCACACTCCCCTATATCTGTAGTTCCACAAACTTCTGATAAACTTTCATCTACAGAACCATCGCAATCATCATCTAAATCGTTACATTCTTCAATAGTTGGTTGAACTTGGCCAATACATTCTGACCAAACACCTTCGTTACAGGTTTTAACTGCTTGTGAACAAACGCCTGGAAGGTATTCTCCGCATTCCATTGTTAGTTCTTCATCAATTGAACCATCACAATCATCATCTAAGTTGTTGCAGGTTTCTTCTGTAGGAGTTATTTCTCCTGTACAATCCTGCCAGATTCCTGCAATGCATGTTTGAGTACCGGCTTGACATGATCCTTCTGATGTTCCACAAGACTTCTGTTCTCCATGGTTACAAGAACAACCTTCGTCTGCCTGACCATCGCAGTTATCATCTAAGTTGTTGCAGGTTTCTTCTTTTGGTTGTATGCCTGTGCAAGGTTTCCAGTTCCCTTCTTGACAGATTTCATAACCTGTTGTGCAGATGCCTATATCTGTTCCGCACTCTTTTTTAAGCTCTTCATCTATTAGTTTGTTACAATTATCATCTATATTGTTGCAGAGTTCTGGTTGATTAGGGTTGATAGTTTTATCATTATCATTACAGTCTTTATCATCACAAAAACCATCTCCATCTTGGTCTGTGCAAGAAACTAAAAGAGAACAATCTTGTTCTGTTATGTTACCATCATTGTTTAGATCTGTGATGATAGTATCTAATTTATGTTGATCATGGCCATTCCATCCGTTTTTATCTACACATAGGATTTTTACATCGTCTTCTGTGATGTGACAAATTAATGCTTTATGTTCTGGATTGCAATCTTGAGTTGTTAATCCTGTAAAAGTAATTGAAAAGGTGGTGATACCTATTAAGAAAAGTGATACCATGATTACTATTGTAAGAAGTTTTTTCATAACACCTCTGATTAATTAGGAATGTTCTCTTATTTAAAGATTTTTATTGATTTGGGATTATTTATGAGTGGTAAGAAACTTTTATATAAGATTAAATACTAGATATTGTGTGTAAAAGAGATGTTCAAGGAGAATTGATTGATCTTTTCGGAGGTTGATGAACTTCGGATTGGACATCTTTTGGTTAAGCTGTCGCAGAAGAATTTTTCAATTCCTTCGGGATTTGATGAACTTCGGATTCGGCAGTTTATATTCACATTGGCTGTTGGAGAAGTATTTGATTAATATCTTCGGATATTGGTTTAACTTCGGATCCAATGGTCATTCTTTGTTTTTTTAAAATAATAAAAATAGAATTATTCAAGATTTAGTTCATCTTTCTTTTTTTTCTTTTTCTTGAGTTCTACTGCTTCGTTGAAACCTTGCATGAAGCCTTCTTCGTAATCATCTATCTCATCTTCTTCACGAGCTTCTTCAAGACCTTCATCTTCGTAAACGTCTTCTTCGTCAACAACTTCATCAATACCTTCTTTTTCATCATATTCGTCTTTTGCCATAGTTTTTAATTATCAAGTTTAGTATATAAAAGTTTTTATACTTCAATCTATAATTTGTATTCATGATTAGAACCCCTGCAGTGTCTGGCCAGTTTTACGAATCTGATTTTGGTAAGTTACATAAACAAATAGAAAGCTGTTTTTTATCTCGTTTTGGCCCGGGGGATTTGCCTGGCAAACGTAGAAGTAAAAGAGTCTATGGTTTTATTGTCCCTCATGCAGGTTATCAGTTTTCTGGACCTTGTGCGGCTTGGGCTTACAAAGAGATGGGGGAGAGTATGTTTTTACAAACCTATTTGATAATTGGTACTAATCATACTGGTTATTCTGAAAGTAAGATTGGTACTTTAGACCAGGATTGGGAAACTTCTTTTGGTGTTGTTAAGTGTGATCGTGAAAGAATTAAAAAAATAGTTAGTGAATCCAAGCATATAATTAGGATAGACCCTAAATCACATTTTAATGAGCATTCTATTGAAGTGCAGTTGCCTTTCTTGCAGTTTGTTAATAAGGATAATTTAAGAGATCTAAAGATTGTCCCTTTGATTGTTAATGAGCTAAGTAACATTGAAGCGATAAGTTCTATTCTTGCTGAAGAGTTTAAGAATGCTTTAGTAATTTGTAGTTCTGATTTTACACATTATGGTGTGAATTATAATTATTTGCCTTTTAGTGCTTCGAAAGAGAAGTTATATGCTTTAGATAAAGAAGCAATAAAGTTTATCCTAGAATTGGATAGTTCTGGATTTTTATCTTATAGTTCGGGTAAAACCATCTGTGGTGTTTATGGTATTGTTTTATTTATTGAAGTTATGAAGAAAATGGGCGCTTCTAGGGGTAGAGTGTTAAGATATTATACTTCTGGAGATTTAACTAATAATTATTCTAATGCTGTGGGGTATGGGTCCATTGTTTTTGAATAAAAAGATTTATAAATAAATTGTGTTTCTAATAAATATCATGATAGATAAAAAAAGAGGTAGTAAGAACTTATTACTATTAGTGATTATGTTATTATTGTCTGCAGTTATAACTGCTTTGTTAATTGTTGATGTAATGATTGGTAAAGAAGTTTTTAATTTTAATAATCCTTTAGTAATTGAAAATTGGATTACCATGGTTGCAGCTATTGTTTTATTGGGCATATCCTTAAAAAACTATTTAAGATGAAAATAAAAGACTGTCGAGGAAGAAGTTTTGAGGCAAAGGTCTATAAAAATTTTATATTTAAAGCCAAAGGTCTGATGTTTTCTAAAAAATTACAAGGTGCTTTGGTATTTGAGAACAAGAAAAGTTCTTTTTTGAT
>CAYUTI010000012.1:0-20100 GCA_964447685.1 Candidatus Woesearchaeota archaeon | reverse complement strand
TAACAGAAGATAAGATTTTAATTGATTGGGATGGATTGACTTGGATAGATCCTACTGTTAGGATAAATGGTACTGATTATGTAGAAGATACTTGGATTTGGTCAAGCCTTTCAACAAAGAATTATGGATCGTATGATACCTTCCTTGAAATATTTGAAAATACAGATACTAGAAAGATGTTATTCAGATTCAATTTGAGTGAGATTCCTCAAGACGCGCCAATTGAAGCTGCAAATTTGACACTTTATATTCAACATGGAGGCTCAGGGGAGTCTATGGATGTAGAATTGCATGAAATCTTACATTCTTGGAAAGAAGGAACCGGAGATGGAGATGTTAATAGTGCTTCTTATAATGGTACTACATGGAGAGAAAGATCCTATGGAAATAATGCTAATGATGGAAACTCACCTTTTGATGACAAGGATCCTGATTGGGAATTTTCTGGATTAGGTTCTGGTACAGATTATAATAGTACTGTTGAATATCAAGAAACGATATCAGGTACTAATCCTGGTTTTAAAAGTTGGAATGTTACTGAATTAGTTGATAAATGGATAAATGATGCAAGTAACCACCCTAATAATGGAATGATTTTAAGGACAAGTGATTCAACTTCAGTTCCTTATGTTTGTTACCCTTCTGAAGATTCAAGTCACAATGCAGATTATTTGCCTAAATTATATATAAGGTACACTTTAGATCCTAAAGGCACAATACCTGAAGATTCAGGAACACCTTTCTATGTTGATAGCGGGGTTGAAGGAAATCCTACTAGTTGTACTTTAAATTTAAATGAGTCTTGTGAAATTACTTGGGAAGTTAATGCAACAGGTAATTTAAATACTCTTCACGAATTTTTTGCTTATGTAAATTTAAGTTCTGATGCGTCTATTAGTAATAGGACAGAGAATATTTATGTAAGTATTGAAGAAAGTTAAATTTATATACTATTTTAACTTATTAGTATTTTATGCCAAAATGTTTTAACTGTAATTATGAACTAGTATTACTTTCATCTAGACCGAAGTATAAATGTGCTATTTGTTCTAAACTCTATCCTAAAAAAGAAGTAGAAGCAAAAGAATTCAGAAGATGGAATGAATCACAAAGAGAAAAAGACAAAAAAGGTATAGAATTAAAACACAAAAAGAAAAAAACACTTCTAAACGAGAAAAAAATAGGAAGAACATTTAGATTATTATTCAAACAACATAGAATAAAACTAAATCCCGAAGAAAGAATAGAAAGAAAAAAAGAACGAGATAAGAACTATTATTATGCTCATAGAGAAGAGATAATAAAGAAAAAGAAGATTTTAGTGCAAAAAACTAAAGAGCAATACAACGCATGGAAAAGACAATACAGACAAGAGAATTTAGATACAATAAAACTAAAAGATCAAATACAATACTACAGAAAGCAGCAAAAAGCCCTTGCAGTAAGGTGGCTTGAGAACGAACAATACAAAGTTTCTTCTATAAAATTAGAGCCTTCACTTTCCACCTGCCCACTTTCCTATCTACTGAGAAAGGAGAAAAATACTTAAAGGGCAAATTAATCCTTACTCTTACTATACGCGGGAGTGCCGGAGTGGCCAAACGGGACAGAAATCTTAAAGATTGTCCAAACTCAAGATCTGTTGGCTTAGTGCTTACGCAGGTTCAAACCCTGTCTCCCGCATATTTCTTTTTAGAATAAATCTCAAAAAATAATAAGTTTAGAACTAAGCTTTCTTTCTCTTCTTCCGAATACGTTTACGTTGCCATTTCCAACGCATTTGTCGTTTTTTCTTCCAACGTCTTGAACTTCTTTTCATCTTTTAAAATCTCAACTTTTACTATTTTTAAAGGTTTGGATATGCCCCGATCGGGATTCGAACCCGAGTCTCGGCCTCGAAAGGGCCGAATGATTGGCCGGACTACACTATCGGGGCATAAAGAGATTTACGAATTTATCTATTTTTAAAGGTTACTAAAAAGAAAAAATGGGCCTGATGAGATTTGAACTCACGACTTCTGGCTCTCTTAAACCAATATTGCCAAAAGGGTCATATAAGACCAGCGCTCTAAACCAGGCTGAGCTACAGGCCCATTTAAAAGATTTAACAAAAAACTTTCTATTTAAACTTTACGCCCACTCAAGGAAAGCAACATAAACTTTAAAAACCTATAAACCAACCTACAAATCATGAAATATATATTAATTCCACTATTAGCAATACTTTTATTACCTCTAGTATCAGCAGATCTCAACTATTACAAGGTGGAATATGAAGTCTCAAATACTGTTTTAACCACTATGGAATTTGAGTTTAAAGAACCTACTGACTTTTCTAACTTTGATTTCAATCTTCCTTCAGATGTAAAAGAAATTGGTTTAACAATAATCGATTCAGAAGGTGGGGGAGATATTACAAAAACCAAACAAGTTCAGATCACTTACTCAACTTCTAAATACTTAGAAGGTACTAATCATTTCCTAACAAATTTCAAGACCATATACCCAACAGACTCTTTAACAATAACTCTAAAATTACCTATCGAAACAGCTCTTCAAGGATCAATAGAAGACTCAGTTTTCCCTGCTCCTTCAGATGTTACTAGTGATGGTCAAAGGATCATAATATCTTGGGAAGATGAGGATTTAGATCCAGATGAAAACATCAGCTTATTCGTAATTTTCAAAGAGAAATTCTCATTTATTCCTTATCTTTTAGCACTAATCATCATAGTCTTAGCAGTAGTAATTTTCATGCTTTTGAAGAAAAAACCTAAAAAAATTCAAAAAACTGAAAAAGCAAAAAAAGGCTATAATATAGAGATTCACTTAAAAGAAGACGAAAAACAGGTTATTAGGGCATTAAAAAGAAAAGATGGCCAGTGTACACAAGCAACTCTAAGAGTTATAACTGATTTATCAAAAGCAAAGCTATCAAGGATTCTTTCAGAATTAGAAGAAAGAAAGATAGTGCATAGAGAAGAAAGAGGTAATAAGAAGATTGTTACCCTTAAAAAAGGTTCCTGGAACAATTTGGAACAAGATAAAGACTAATTCTATATCTTAAAACAAAAAAGAAGACTCGTTTCAACAACAATATTGAACTACCTCTATTATATAATAATTGCTGAGGTGGACATAAAAATGAACCCAGACAATTATTTGGTCGAACACTGTGTGTTTTGCGACAAACCTGTTGCAGAATGCAAAAAACACATCATCCAGAGAAAAAAGTATAACGGGATGGTATTAGACGCATGTATAATTAAGGGAAGTTGTTAACATTGGAGGAAAAACGATGACAGAAGCACAATATACAGGAACTACAGACAACCCTCAATATAAAGGACTCTTTGGTAGAATTAAAGGACTTATCTATAAAGAACAACCTATAATTGAAGAAATCCCCCCTATTTTAGATGAAACTTTCGAAGAAAAACCTTTACTTTTAACCGAAGAAGTAGAGCCAGTAAGTCTTGCTGTAGAAGGTTTAGAAATTTATATGGCTGCTTTAGAAGCAAGAAATACTACTTATAGTCCTTCTATGGAAGAGATTATGGAAGCTGGAGGATTTGATCTTGGATTAGTTAGAGATAAACTAGCAATCCAACAAGAAGCAAGAAAATATAATTCAGTTGCAGGTCCTAGTCTTAAAGAACTATTAACTCTTCATGAAGAGAATCCTGACTGGTATAAAGAGACTACTAATAGAGATCACAAACCCAGTCAGGTCCTAATCTATATGGACGGTAAAGTATCTAGAAGAGATTTTCCACAATACCAAGAAAGAAATTTACATGAAATGACCTCTTTCTTTTATTGTATTGCAAGAGAAAATGGAAATGCTCTTCACTTAAATCCTGAGGCTCTATTAAAGCAAGCATTTAACTTGATGGGTAAATCTCCAGAAAGAGATGAACTTGGAAGAGATAAAGAATTTATGGATACTGCATATGATTTAGCAGGAGAAGTATTAAAGAAAGTGTCAGAAGAAAAAACTGCCACTCTCTAAAACTAAGAAAATCTTATAAATAAGAAAATATTAATAAAAACAACTCAATGGAGGCAAATAAAATGAAAAAAATTGCAAGTTTAGCATTAGTACTAATTTTATTAATTAGTGCAATCCCTTCAGTTTTGGCTGAAGACAATCAAGAAGAGGTTGAAGCTGTAGAGGTAGAAGCAGGTGTAACTCCAGATAGCCCATTATGGGGATTAGAAAGAGCACAAGAAAGAATTAAATTAGCTTTAACATTTAATAGAGCTGAAAAAGCAAAATTAAGATTACAAAACGCTGAAGAAAGATTAGCAGAAGTTCAAGTTATGATTCAAGAACAAAAATTAGAGCAAGCTGAAAAAGCAGAAAGAGCTCACAAAAAAGATTTAGCAGATCTTGAAACTGACTTAGAAGAATTACAAGCAGAAGATACTGAAGTAGAACTTGAACAAGCTGTTGAAATTGAAAGCTTAATCAATGGTCACCAAGTAGCTTTAGAAAACTTAAGAAGAAAAGTAGATAGATCAGGTGTTCAAGAAGCAGATACAGTAGTTGCAACAGAAGCTATTGAAGGTAGAGAAATTACAGCAGAAGAAAGAGCAATCATATTAGAAAAGCAACTTAAGTTCCAAGCATTACTTGAAAGATTCGAACAAAACGCTCAGAGAGTAGCTACAAAAGCTCAAGAAAAAACTGAAAACGCAAAAACAAAGATGCTTGCTAAAGGCGCTTCAGAAGTTGAAATTGAAGAAATAGAAACTGAAGTTGAAGATGATTTAGAAGCTCAAGGTAAAATCAGAAAAGAAGAAAGAGTAGAAAATCCTGAGGAAGGAGAGCAAGAAAGAGAGCAAGAGCGTGAAGCTGAAGACGATGACTCTGAAGATGACGAATCTGAAGATGATGAGCATGGTAATCAGAATCAAAACCAAAATGCTGATGAAGAATAAATTTCTTCTTTTTTCTTTTTTTAATTAATTTTATATTAAAAATTTAGTTACATTTTTATATTAATAGTGATTAGATTTAATAATGTGGAAAACAAAAATAAGGTTCAAACATGATTGTCTTTTTGGTAATGCTTGTGAAAAAACCAAAACCACTTGTATGAGTATTCCATTCAATAGTTTTAAAGAAGGGAAATATTTTTATGTTTATCATTTTGGGACTGTTTTTGGAGAAGATTTTGAGAAATTTTTTAATATTCTGAAGAAAGATAAGAGAACAGATTATTTCGAAAATGATGGAAAAACATTTTTTCTTGTTGAAAAAAGAACTAAAAAAGAAACGCCAGGGGCATTTAATAATCCCCAATTAATCACAATCAAACCAGTTTTTATGGATGAAGAAGGCTTTGAAACATGGGAATTAGCTGCAATTAAAAAAGAAACATTGATGGAATTTATCAATCATTTTAAAGATGTCAAACTTTTTTATTTACAACAATCAAAATTAAAAGATATTTATTTTCCAAGGTTGAGCCCTAATCTAACACAATTACAAAGGGATTCCTTTGAACTTGCAAAAGAACGAGGATTTTATGATTTTCCCAAAAGAATAAATCTTGATAAATTGGCTGCAATAATGAAAGTTTCTAAACCAACATTTAGAGAGCATCTAAAGAGAGCAGAAAAGAAGATACTTGGTAGTTATTAAACAACCTTCTATAGAAGGGTAAAATATTAACTAGTTCTATCTCTATTTATTTAGTAAATTAAAATTATGGAGGAAAATTAAAAATGAAATTAAAATATGGAAAATTAGAAATAGAAACAACTATTGAAAAGCCCAGAGAAGATTCAGCATATAAGAAGATATTACATCCTAAGGATTTGGAGGAAGGTTGTGAATATCTTGCTAGAATTCCAGGAGTATTTATATGCAAATCCTCTCACGAGCCTATCGAAGATAAAGATTTAGAGATATTTGATTTATCTGATGTTCCTAGGAAGGTGTTAGGTTCTATTACCTATAAAGGAGTACAATTTCCTTATTCATTAGGTCTTGGAAGATGTTTAGATGAGGATAAGGGAGATGATAAGCTTAAAGCAGGAGTTTGCTCTGTAAGACCTTCTGCATTAGAATTTGTAGGTAAAATTGCAGATTTAAGCACAGCAATTGGACTTGTTAAAAGCATAGGAACTATATTAGATATTGAGCATAGACAAAGAAGATTTGGTCCAATGGTAGATGACCTAGTCCTTGGGATTAGTTTACTTGATTCAGAAACTTTTGCTGCTGAATATAAAATGCATTCTGCTAAAAGATGGAAACCAGTGGATATAGCACTAGCAATGAGAGAAGAATTTCCTAAATACTTTGAGGACTTTTCTATTGATAGTTTTCAATGTGATTATATGATGTAGGTGTAAAATGATTTCCAAAAAAACAGCAAAGACTTGGATAGCTGACTATATATCAAGGACTAGCTTTTATGCAATGGTGCTTGGAACTTATGAATTTTGTGTGATGGGATTAGATCCAACTGCAGTATTAAGGGTTAGGCTTGGAGGAGCAGCAATCAATTTAGTCAGTGGTCCAGCCTATGGAAAATTTAGGGAAGTTTGGTCTAAAGTACTTAGAACAGAAAAATATAGCTCTGAATCAAAAAAGACTATTGTTGAAACATTGGGAAGCACTCTTTATGGTGTAGCAACTTATTCGGCTTTATTAGGTGCGTCAGGGGTTTCATTAGAAAACATTTTGAAAGGCATGCCTTTTGTTGCAGGTGTATCTTTATTGAGTGGGAGACCTTATGGAGTCTATGCTGATTATATCAGAGATTTATTTGGAGTTAAATCCATTTTGAAAAATGAAGAACAGTCATAAGTTCTTTTTTTAATTAATTTTATAAACCCCAAATTCTTTTAAATTTACTATGATAATAGGATTAGTAGGAAAACAAATATGGAAAAGTTTATATAGTTTAACATCTTTTAATTAATAATGGAAGAGGTGCACATATGGGATCTTGAAAGAGTTCATATAAAAATAAAAAAAGAATTTTTAGAAAAACTTAATAAAGAAATAGCCCTACAATTTAAATCAAAGAGAAAAGCCCATTCTAACATTTTTAAAAATAATGAGATCCCTTCTTCAACATTCAAAAATATCTTAAAACCTTCTTATATGAGGGACTTTTTTGTACCTTTAGAAATCTACATGAAAACTACAGAATCATTGAGTTTATCAAAGTATGATTTAGAAAAGAATATCATAGCCTATAAAACTGCAGGGGGTGGCAATCACATCAAATACCCGATTCTACCGATAAGGATAACCCCTGTATTTGATATGCTTATAGCCCACCACATAGCAGATGGAACCGTAATTAATCCAAAGCGAGGAAGATTACCTTATTTTGGTTACAGACAATTTGATGAGCTTTATAGGTTAGCTTATATTAAGAAGATAGAAAGTATTTTTGGAAAAATATCATTTAAAAAAGATTACATCAAGGATTCAACAAGACCTTATTGCCCTCCTATCTTATCCACTTTATTTTTTAAGTATTATAATCTTAATGAAAAAAGTTTTTTATCAAAAAAAGCTAGAATCCCTAAGGGAATATTGGATAAAAAAGAAAAAGATAATTTATTAGCAATACTTATTGCAGAGATTATCGACGAAGGAAATATCGATTCCACCCTGATTGCTATTTCAGTTAAGAATGAAGGTTTAATTAGAGATTTAAATGAAATTTGTTCAGTGTTAGGTTATAAAACTAAAGTGAGCCGTAAACTTAAAGAGAATGGATGGTATGATTGTTTATACATCTTAAGAGAGGGAATGAAAAAATTATATGGGGATTATATCATTTTAAACAAAAAATACCCTTGTATAGATTTAGGATGGAAAGGAGAAAAAATAGTACAATCTCTAAAAATTGATGATAGAGAGATAATAAGAAAAAAAGGTAATAAAAATTTAATCTTAAAACTATTACACAATGAAGATTTATCAGTGAACCAACTAGCACTTAGACTAAATATGACTCGTCAAGGGATAAGATACCATATCCATAACCTTTTAAAGGAAAATAAAATAAAAATAATAGATAAAAAACAACCAAATTGGTTATATGGAGCTAAAAAATGATTATAGGTTTGGTTGGCAAGCCCTCGAGTGGCAAGTCAACTTTTTTCAAGGCATGTACTTTAGCAGAAGTAGACATTGCTAATTATCCTTTCACTACCATAGAACCAAATGAAGGAATTTCTTTTGTAAGAGTTGACTGTGTAGATACAGAATTTAATACTCAATGTAATCCAAGATTTGGTTACTGCAAAAATCATAAGAGATTCGTTCCAGTCCAATTAATAGATGTAGCAGGTTTAGTCCCAGGAGCTTATGAAGGAAAAGGTAGAGGAAATCAATTCTTAAATGATCTTAGTCAAGCAGATGTTTTAATTCACGTAGTGGATATGTCAGGTTCAATTAATGAAAATGGCGAACCAGTAGAACCTTTAAGCTACGACCCACTAAAAGACATAGAGTTCTTAGAATTTGAAATAGATATGTGGTATTTAGGCATTCTAAAAAAAGGTTGGGAAAAATTTGCAAAACAAATTCAACAAGAGAAGAGAGAAATTCACAAAGCTTTAGCCAAACAACTTTCAGGCTTAAAAGTAAATGAAGATATGGTTGAAGAAGTTATTAAACAATTAAATCTTAATCCAGAAACACCAACCCAATGGACAGAAGAAAATTTAAAACAAATAGCAACTGAACTAAGAAAAAGAACAAAACCAATGATTATAGCAGCAAATAAAATTGATGTTCCTGGCTCTGAAGAAAACCTAAAAAGAGCACAAGAAAAATTCAAAGATACTTTAATCATTCCTTGCTCAGCAGAATCAGAACTCGCTCTAAAAGAAGCAACTAAACACAATTTAATTGAATATATCCCAGGAGAAGATACTTTCGAAGTTAAAGGAAACTTATCAGAAAAACAACAGGAAGCTTTAAACTTCATAAAAAATAATATTCTTAAAAACTTCAAATCAACAGGAGTTCAAGACATTTTAGATAAAGCAGTTTTTGATTTACTTGGATACATAGCAATCTTTCCAGGAGGTTCATCTTTAAAAGACTCAGAAGGACGAACTTTACCAGATTGTTTCTTACTACCTCCAGAATCAACAGCTTTAGATTTCGCTTACTCTTTACACACAGACATTGGAGATAAATTCATCAAAGCAGTAGATATCAAAACAAAAAAAATAGTTGGTAAAGAACACAAACTAAAAAACAGAGATGTAATAGAAATTAAAACTTCTTAAACAAGTCTATAAAATACATCTCTTTTAAGAGGTAATCCACTTTCCTCAACCTTAAAGCTCTTACGTTGTTCAGCACCCATTTTAATATAAGCAACAGTTGCGGTACCATCAGTTCCTGCTTCACCATAGCCAATACATAATAAATCAAAACCTGCTTTTTCAATCTTATCTGCAAGTATTGCATGGTCTAAACTTTCAACCATTAGAACATCATCAGCTTGTTCTGGATCTTGTTCGATATATAATCCGTCTACATCTAATTCATGCAAAAGTCTTTCAAATTCTGCAATATTTTGTTTATTAAAAAATCCCATAAAACATTAAATTAACTTTTAATTTATAAAGATTTATATTCTTAAATAACATCAATATCTTTCATTGAATACTCAACAATATCTTTACAATTCTTTAACAAAGCAATCAATCTTTCATCATGAGTACCATCTCTAACCTGTCCAATCCTATCTAAAATCTGCCTAAACAACCTTATCACATCACCTTCTAATAAATTACAATTTCCAAGCACATCAAACATACTTTTCCCATGATAAATCGGATCAATCAAAGCAGTTAAAGCATTAAGATTATCAAATCTTTTCTCTTTACGAAGAAAATCACTCTTTTTAACTTTCTTACGCAAACTCATCAAAAACTCTGAATGGAATCTTTTAGTAAACTTAACTTTCTCTCTTCCTTCATAAACCAGACAAGCTAATAACATCAAAATCTGAAACTCATTTAAATTATCAATGAAATCTGTAGCAAAAATTTCACCCATCAAAATCTCATCAGCATAAATCTTAGAACTAAACTCTCCTTTAGAACTTAACTTACCATCAACAACATAACCCATTCTAACTAATCTTTTAAGAATCTTTTCATAAGTAAAAAATATACTATTCTTTTTAACCTTATCATAGCCCACACCATATTTTTGATAAGTATAGAAGTTTTTTCTTAAAATCTCATCAATCTCTTTTTGTTCATGTCTCTTAACTAAATTCAAAACAGTATTGATAGATAATCTAAACTGAGATTTAATCGGATCAACATCTCTAGAAGTAATCTTTTTCAAATAACTAAAATCAAAATCTCTTCTATCCATCATAGCATAAGCATAACCTTCTTTATCAATCCCTCTTCTACCAGCCCTTCCAGCGATCTGGAAATACTCCTTAGAATTTAAGAATCTAAAATTAATACCATCAAACTTTCTTAAAGAATAAAAGCAAACCGTTTTAGCAGGCATATTTATTCCAACAGCAAAAGTTTCAGTAGTATAAAGCACCTTAATCAATCCCTGCCCAAACAACTCTTCAACTAACTCTTTCATTACCGGAATCAAACCAGCATGATGAAAACCAATCCCATAAGGTAATACCTGTCTTAACAGTTTAGTAGATTTTAAATTATTAACTTCTGGACTAACTCCTTCTAATTTTTTTCTAATTACTTTAGTAATTTCTGGGTTTAACTCAAATATCTTTTTCTTATACAACTCTAATGCATTATCCTGACAACCTTTTCTTGAAAAAGTAAAAAAGAAACAAGGAAGTTTATCTCTTATTTCTTGGATTAATTCAATATGTGAAGGCGCTTTAACTCTTCTCCTAACAATTTTTCTACGGCCTCTTATTGTTCTATATTCAGGGATTCCTTCACTAGCTCTAATTTTTTCTAAAGTAGTAACTCCTAATTCTGAATCATAAAAAAATCTAAACAAAGGAACATGCCTTTTATTATACATAATCACACTAACTTCGTGTTTCTTTATCGCCCTGATCCAAGCAGCAAACTCCTCTGCATTTGGAATAGTAGCAGATAAACACAAAAATCTTACATTCTTTCTAGAGAAAATAATTGATTCCTCCCAAACATAACCTCTTTCAATATCATTAATATAGTGGATTTCATCAAATATAACATAATTAATATTTTTTAATGACTCATCATTCGTCAAAGCCATATTTCTATAAACTTCTGTAGTCATAATCAATACAGGTGCTTCAGGATTCTTTACTATATCTCCTGTTAATAACCCGATATTTTCCTCGCCATACTCTTCAGAAAACTCTTTGTACTTTTGATTAGATAGCGCTTTAATAGGAGCAGTATAGATTACTTTTTTCTTTTTAATATCTTTATTTATAATATAATCTGCAATTAAGGTTTTACCAGACCCAGTAGGAGCAGAAACAACAACACTTTTGTTATTTTCAATTGCATTAATAGCATCTTCTTGAAATTGATCTAACACAAATCCTTTATATTTCATACTATAACCTCTTCTATCAAACTAACCAAAGTAACCAGGAATAATTCTTTCTTCCTCAACATTTTCAGGAACAGGAAGTTCTCGTTTTATTCTCACCACAACTTCATTGTGATGGTTAACAACAAATTCATATTCCATTCCCTTCTCTAGCTTCATAGATTCAACTAAAGCTTTAGGAATAGTTATCGTAGTTTGACCCTTTTTATTCTGGATTATCTTACCCATATCATTCTAAAGAACGTTCTAATATATAAAAGTTATGTAAATAAAGAAAACGTTTCAAAGAACGTTATAAAACCAATTATTGTCTACAAAGGATACACTTTCCAGTTTCTTTATCATAGCAATCACTACAAAGTTTCTTACCACAATTCATACACTCTCTTTCTGAAAGATCTCCTTCACTACATACCTGACATTTATTCATCTTTCCCCCTTGCGCAATAGATGCACTTCCCAGTTTCTTTATCATAGCAATCTTTACAAACTAAAGCCCCACATCTAGCACATTTATATTTAGCTATTTTTTGTCCGCATTTTTGACAAGCTGCTAACTGATCCATAAATACTAATAAGTCGTTATCCTTTTTAAGTGTTTAGGTATTTCATTAAAGACTTCAAACTCCAACAATTAACAATATCCTTTTTAGTAGCCCAACCTCTTCTAGCATTAAAAACACCATACCTAATAAAATCTAAATCGCTTAAAGCATGAGCATCAGAACCAATACTTAACTTCAAATTCTTTGAAACAGCTTCACGAATATTATCATCATTCAAATCTAATCTAGCAGGCGTTCCATCAATCTCTAAAATAGTTCCAGTTTCTTTAGCTTTATCTATTAACTTAGAAATATCAACTTTATATGCTTCTCTCTTTAATAACAATCTACCGGTAGGATGCGCAATCACTTTAACATATTCATTTTCCATGGCTTTACAAATACGAGAAGTCATCTCTTTCTCACTCATCTTAAAAGAACTATGAACACCAGCAACAGCACAATCTAATTCTTTTAAAATTTTATTAGAAAAATCAACTCCGCCTTTTTTATCAATATTCAACTCAACTCCTTTCAAAACTTTAAAACCATTAATCTTTAAACTATCAATCTCTCTAATCTGTTTCTTAATCTTATTCTCATCCATTCCGCCACCAACAGCTAAATTCTTAGCATGATCTGTAATGTTAATAAATTTGTAACCTCTGTTTTTAGCTTCCATAACAGTTTCTTTTAAAGAATGATTTCCTTCAGAATAATTTGTATGCACATGCATATCTCCATTAATATCATTAAGCTCTATAAGTTTAGGAATTTTTTTCTTTAATGCTAATTCAATCTCTCCTTTGTTCTCACGCATCTCAGCAGGAACAAATTGCATACCTAATTTACGATAAATATCTTTTTCCGTCCTACCTGCAACTAATTTCTTCCCCTTAAACAATCCATATTCAGATAATTTGTAACCTTTCTTAATTGCAATCTTTCTCAACTCTACATTATGATCTTTTGAACCAATAAAATACATTAATCCAGAACCAAATGCTTTCTCATTCAACAATCTAACATCAACTTGTAAACCATTTTTTAGAATAACAGAAGCTTTTGTCGAACCTATAGCTAAAACTTTTTTTACTTCAGGGAACTTAACAAACTCTTTCAAAACATCTCTCTTAGAAATAACTAAAATATCAACATCACCAATAGTTTCTTTTCTCCTTGCTAAAGACCCAGCAATCTCCACTTTTTTAACACCTTCTAATTCTTTTAATTTAATTTTCAAATCTTCAGCTAAAGGTAAAACTCTTCCTAACAAATCTCTTTTCTTAGAAATCTTTACTAAACCCATTCCTTCTAAGATATCACTTTCTAATTTCTTATCAAAACCTTCTAACTTAGAAATTCTACCTTCTTTAGCAGCTTCTTCTAATTTTCCTAAAGAATCAATTTTTAATTTGTTATACAAAACCTTAACTCTTTTAGGCCCTAATCCAGGAACATCTAATAAATCTATCAAATGCTTAGGTAGTCTTTTTTTTAATTTATCATACTCTTTAATCTTTCCAGTTTCAATATACTCTTTAATCTTCTTAGCTAAGCCTTTTCCAACACCAGGGATATCATCTAAGTTTTCAATACTTTCAACATCCTTTCCTAAAGTTTCTAAAGAACGAGCAGCTTTACGATAAGCTTGAGGTTTCCACTGTACATCTTTCATATCCAAAATATCTGCAATATCATAAAATATCTTAGCAATCTCTAAATTTTTCATTTAAACCTCTTTTTTATTTAATACAATGTTTTACAATTATTTTAAGCTTTCGTTGAAGTATATGCTACGATAGTTAAGTTTAAAAAAGGATATTACACTTAATATATTACAATGACTCCAGAAGAAATAACCTCTTATAATGAGAGAATACAACAAGAATTAAGAACAGAATATGCTGAAGAACAACTTAAAGTTTTTTCAAAGTATTGGGAAAAAGTTTTAGATCATGGAGATGAATCTATCCAAATGGGAAGGGTAGATGTGATAGATTTTGGAGAACTTTTTGAATTATTTTTATCTCATTTAAAAAATAAACATATCAAAAAACTGACAGAAGTCTGTTTTTCGGGAGAAGAACAATATTCTAAACACGGGCCTGTTGCTATAGAACTTCTGTTGAATTTTCATAATTTAAGAGAATGTGTCCCTCAACAAGCACAGGCTTATTTGGATCATTTCAATATAATCTATACTTAATTAAAATTATTACTATGAAATGCCTAGGAATCGAAGGAACTGCACACACATACTCATTAGCTATTGTTGATGAGAAAGGAAACATCATAGCTGAAGTTAGAGACATGTATCAAACAGAACAAGGCGGTATGATTCCTAATGAAGTAGCAGAACATCACAGAAATGTTAGAGATAACTTATTAAAACAACTCTTAGAACAAGCTAAATTAACTCTAAAAGATATTGACTTAATTTCTTTCTCAATGGGTCCAGGTTTAGCTCCAGCATTACTAGCAACAATGGAACATGCAAAAGAACTATCAAAAGAACATAACATTCCTCTAGTTGGAATAAATCATATCTGCGCACATCTAGAAATAGGAAAACTAATCACAAAAACTAAAGATCCTGTTTTCGTATTCACTTCAGGAGCTAACACACAAATCATTGCTCTAGAAGGAGGAAAATATAGAATCTTCGGAGAAACTTTAGACACCGGAATAGGAAATGCTTTAGATAAGTTTGGAAGAGAGGCTGGCTTAGGTTTTCCAGCAGGTCCAAAAATAGAACAACTAGCAAAGAAAGGAGAATACATAGAACTTCCTTACTCAGTAAAAGGAATGGATGTTTGTTTCTCAGGTATAATCACAAAAGCTTTACAACTTCTAAAAAAAGGAACTAAAATAGAAGATCTTTGTTTCTCATTACAAGAAACTTTATTTGCAATGGTTGCAGAAGTTACAGAAAGAGCATTAGCACACACAGATAAAAAAGAAGCAATAGTTATTGGTGGAGTAGCAGCAAACCAAAGATTCTGTGAAATGCTTGACATTATGTGTAAAGAAAGAAAAGCTAAATTCCACGCAGTACCTTTAAAATATGCAGGTGATCAAGCAGCAATGATAGCTTGGCAGGGAATTCTAGAAAAAGATAAAGCAACAAAAGATTTAGATTCAATAGATATCAAACCAAGATGGCGTGTTGATCAAATCGATGTGGATTGGTTATAAAGGATACATTCTCATCTTAACATTATGTCCTAATTCTTCAGCAAGAAAACTTATTCCATCCATTAATTCATTATATTCCTGATAATTAGATTTAATCAATAAACTACACTCCCCTGCAGAACCTATAATTCCAATCACTATGCCCATATCTTTGATAAAAATAGTTTTACAGGAATATTCTACACTAAGTTCTCTATCTCTAACCTGTTCTTCTACCATCATTACTAAGTCTTCAAACATTTTTTTAAGTAAAAATATTTGATTTAAAAACCTTTCTACTCATATCTCAAAGCTTCAACAGGAATCAAATTAGCAGCTCTCAAAGCAGGCAAAACACCAGAAACTACACCAACAATAAATGCAAAACTTAAAGCACCAAACAAAACTCCAAACTCAACTCTTATCAATAATAACGGAAAATTCAAAGCTTTAGCAATAAACCCAACTGAATAAGCAACCGCACTTCCAATAATCAAACCCGCAATTCCTCCAACCAAACCAATCAAACCAGCTTCAATTAAAAAGATAGATAAAATATCAACTTTTTTAGCACCAATTGCTTTCATAACTCCAATTTGTCTAGTTCTTTCAAGTACAGAAGTATACATAGAATTCATAATTCCAATTCCACCAACCAATAGAGAAATAGCAGCTATTCCACCTAAAACAAAACTTAGCACTCCCAATATTGCACCTAATTGCTCAAGAATTTCAGTAGGCGGATAAACCTCAAAATCTTCAGAATCTCTTCTACGCTTCATTTTTGCTTCAATATTATCAGAAACTTCATCAACATCATAACCTTCTTCAACATGAACAACAATACTATCTACATTGCTTCCTCCACCACTAATTCTACGAATATCTTCTAGCGTCGTAATCATCTGATTATCAATTCCAGGTAAACCAGTTTTATCTAAAATTCCAACAACCTTAAAATTACTTCCACTAATTAGCAGAGTACTTCTCAGTCTAACCTCTTTTTCAAACACATTCTCAGCAACGCCTCCACCAATAACTACTGAACCTCTCTCCCCTTTTTTTAAAACACGACCTTCAGAAAGTTCAAAATCATTATCTTCAAAATATCTATCAATCACATCAGAAGAATAACCATTCATTGTTAAAAATCTCTCTTCATTAGAATACTCTATAGTTGTACTTTTAAGTTTAGTTCCAGCAACATAATCAACTCCCCTTATCCCACCAATAAAATCAACATCATCATCAGTCAAAGCTTCAATACTCAAAGTAGGACCTTGATAACCCTTTGGAACTACAAACACTGTATCGGTTCCCATCTTAGAAAACTGTTCAGTAATAGCATTCTCTAATCCTTGAGATATCGAAATCAAAGAAACAATTGCAGCAATTCCAATTACTACACCCAAAACAGTTAACCAACTTCTTGTTTGTCTCTGTTTTAGATTCTTAATTACAATCATTAAAAAATCATCAATCTGCATCATGTTCCATACCTCAATGCCTCAACAGGTTGCAAATCAGTTGCTTGTTTTGCAGGTAATGCCCCAGAAACCATTCCAACAATAAAAGCAAATAATAATCCACTCAAATAAAGCCAAGGCTCAAATTGAATTTTTAATAATAAAAACCCTGCTTGCTCAGCACCAAACTGAACACTATAAGCAATCAATCCTCCAAAGATACATCCTAATAAACCTCCTGCCAATCCTAAGGCACCAGCTTCAAATAAAAACAATTTTAAAATCTCAGATTTTTTAGCCCCTAAAGATTTCATAATACCAATCTCTCTAGTTCTTTCAAGTACCGAAGTATACATAGAATTCATAATACCTATTCCACCAACCAATAGAGAAATAGCAGCAATCGCTACTAATACTAATTGCATTATATCTAAGATAGCATTAAATTGACCCATTAATTGATCCGGAGTTTGAACATCAAAATTATCATTTCCTCTCTGATCTTCTAATTTTCTTTCAACTTTAGCAGCAACTTCATTTAAATCAAAACCTTCTTTAACTTTCATCTGTAAAAAGTTTAAGTCTTCACTATCAAATATCTCTCGATAATCATCTATATTCATATAAACTCCATTATCATCTTGTTGATTACCAAATCTTTCAAGAATACCCACCACTTGGAACCTTTGACCTTTAATTAAAACTTTATTCCCTACCCTAACTTTTTTATCAAATAAATCTTCAGCAAATCTATTACCCACAAAGATTTTTCCTCTTTCACCATCCTTGATGAATCTTCCCTCAACCACCTCATAACCAACCCCATCAAAAGTCTTATCTAAATTTTCAGATTTAAAACCAACTATTTGAGGAATTGCAACCTCTTGATCAGAGAACTCTCCCGTCGTTACAGTAAACCCATACCCCACGACCCATTCAAACTCAGACATTCCCTCTAAAACATCCATGTCATCATCAGTCATTCCCCCAGAAAAAGCAGCTTGTAATCCACCTTCTGGATAGATAAAAATATTATTTGCTCCAATCTCTTCAAACTGAGTTTCTAAAGCTCTTTGAAATCCTTGAGATATAGAAATCAATCCTATAATTGCTGCTATACCAATTACTATACCTATAGTAGTTAGTGAAGCCCTTAATTTCCGATGTTTTAGGTTTCTAAGAGCGAGTGTAAAATAGTTCATCGTGTCTTCAGAAAGATCTTAATCTTCCTAGGTATTCTCTTGATATTTCTCCATTTAATTTTTTTGATAATATGAACACTCCAATCAACATCCTCTTTAACAACCTTCTTTAAAGACTTATTTATATCCTTAGTTTTTCTCCAGTCTCTAACAACTTGATAAATAACAATAACAATCACTAACATAACTAAATAACTAAACATACTACTTGAAGGTTTCAACCCATATCTAGAAGCTTCTGAACTTGAAAATACTTTCAAAGGAACCTCAACAACTTCTGAAGCTTCATTATTAAAAGCATCTTTATAATCAAGTAAAACTTTTAACATAATCTCAGAATCCTTATAACCTGCATTAGTATAAATATCGTAACTTACAGTTTCAAAATCATCTGATTCTAAATTACCTAAGTAACTTCTTTTAACTGCAGATAAAATCTTGTATTTTGAATCTTCTAATAATTCAGCACTTAAGAATTTAATATCAGAAGTACCAGTATTTGAAATAGCAATCGTAACTTTTCCTTTTGACTTTTTGGTAAATACCTCAGACTCTTCAACATTAACTTCAATCTCAGGTTTAGAACCAACTAACAAACCAATAGTTTCATTTTTAACATATCTTGTTCCTGCTTCATCATAATATGTAACAAATATCGGTACTTTATATATCTCAGAAGAAGCATCAGTTTCAGCCATTAAATCAAAACTCAACTCCTCACTCATTCCTCCAGGAAGATGATATATTTTTTTCTTGGAAGAAGAATAAACCGGTACAATAGGAATAGAACTTGAGTCAATATCTAATTCAATATTAATATCTCTAATCAAACTAACTCCATTATTAGCAAGTGTCATCTTCATAGAATTAATCTTTCCAGGTTCTAACATTTCAACAGAAATATTTGTGATATCTAATAATAAATCTAAACTTCTTACTTCAATATTTAATTCATGATCTACCCAATAAGCAGAACCAATTTTAGTTTTAACATGTATTTTATTTATCCCTTCAACAGCATCCTCATCAGTTCTAACTCTAAATTTAATTAGAACTTCACCATAAGCATTTATTTTGTCATACTCTTTTTCATAATCAAAATCAGCACTAAAAGGATATTCAGAATCTAACATAATTTTAACTTTTTCAGCATCATCATCACCTGCATTTTTAATCTTAACCCAAAAATTAAAATATTCTCCAGGGGTTACAGGATAAGGTTCATACTTTAATTGTTCAACTCTCAAATAAGGATAATTTCTCTCATATCGAGGAGTACCATTTATCCCAGTTAAATCTTGTTCAATCGCAGCAACAAATGAACTCATAGCTAGTAAAATAAAAATTCCAATCCATCCAATTACTATTTTTTTCCTCATTTTTTTCGTATTTTCTGGATTTGCCCATCTTTTAGATAAGCAATTCTGTCTGCATACTTAGTTAGAGATAAATCATGAGTTATTAAAATTATCGTTTTTTTCTCTTTATTATGTAACTCCAAAAGCAGATCCATAATTTCCTCTCCTGTATTAGAATCTAGGTTTCCAGTGGGTTCATCAGCTAAAATAACCTCTGGATCATTAGCTAAAGCTCTTGCAATAGCAATTCTTTGTCTCTCTCCTCCAGAACACTCAGAAGGTAAATGTTCTATTCTATGACTTAAGCCAACTTCTTCTAATAACATTCGTGCTCTTGCTTTATTCTTATTAGTATCTCCGCTCTGGAAAATCATCGGTAACATTACATTGTTTAAAGCATTCAAAGAAGGAATTAAATTAAAAGTCTGAAAAACAAAACCAATTTTCCTTCCTCTTATTTGTGCTAAATGTGATTCATCTAGTTTAGCAATATCAACACCATCTAATAATATTCTACCTTTAGTAGGAATATCTAACGCTCCAATACTATTCAACATTGTACTCTTACCAGAACCAGAAGGACCAATTATAGCTAAAAACTCACCTTTCTTGACTTCTAAGTCAACGCCCTTTAGAGCTTGGACATAAACATCCCCCATCTTGTAAGTTTTTTCTACAGCCTCTAATTTTATAACAGCTTCACTCATAACATTTTAATTATATCAATCATTTATATTTCTTTTCATTATCGGTTATGTCCGGAATAAAAGAAAAATAAATAAAGTCCAAGTTTTTTGTTTAAAG
>CAYUTI010000011.1:0-25882 GCA_964447685.1 Candidatus Woesearchaeota archaeon | reverse complement strand
CTGGAGGCTAAAGAGCCTCAATTTTATTTAAAATTAGTGGATTGCACCATCGCAACCAAACAAAAACTTTATAAAACAAAATTTATTCAATTTTTTAAGATTACTTAAAAGAGATTTTAAAAATGGCAAAAGATAAAACAAATGGAAGATTTCACAAAGTAGACGTAAAAAAAGATACACAAGACCCTATTGCTTTTGTTTCACAAGTATTAGAGGAAAGTGTTGGACCTGTTTTTATTGATCTTAGTGGCTTTAAAAGAAGCAAACTTAGCATAGAGGGATTAACACAGGTTTTTGAACAGTTAGATCCAGAATCTGGACACACCTATCTTTTTGCAGTTCCACAGAATATGGTTGATGAATTACTTGGGGTTGTAAATAGTTACAAAAAGAGTGCTTACCATAGAATACCTATAGTGGTTGCAGATAAACAAAGCGCACAAAGAATTGCTAACCAAAGATACGCTTAATTTTTTATTTCTTTTCTTCAGGTCTCTTATGCATTCTCAAGAAAGACTTTATCTCATTAACTAAAGCATGAACTTCATCTTTCAAATCACCTTCTAATCTTGAAAAATGTCCTCTAATAATAAACCTATCATAAACTTCTCTAAAAAATCTAAATCCAGCACTCTTACTCCAGTTCTCTTCATAGTCGTTTTCTAAGAAAGCATCAAAACTAATACCAATATTCCCATCATATCTTCTTTCTTTCTTTACAGCAATTTCTTTAGCATTAATATTAAATGAAATTTCCATAGAAAACTTAGTGTAATCATCAACTTTTCTTTCAACCCACCAAAGAATATTTATCTTACGATTGTCACCCTTTTTTGATTCATGATAATCTTTCTCCATCCAATCATAACCATATCTTTCAAAGAAAGCATACATAACTTTATACAAACCATCAAGATCAAATAAAGCTTCTTCCCCAATTTTTGATCTTTCGACATAATTCCTTTCTGTCATATTCTAAATTAAACCTCTTTTTCTTAATAATACTTTCTATTTTCTTTTAGCATGTCTTAATATTTCTTTAATACCATCAATAAGGTCATAAGTTTCAGCCCAGATCTTACCCTCAAATCCAGATAATCTTCCTTTAATTAAATAACCTTCATAAATTTCTCTTAGAAAATTGCTAAAGGTTCCAGCATGTTCACTAAAATTTTTATGATAATTCTTTTCCATATTAGAACTTATTGAAATTTCAATTGTACAATTTGCATAACCACCTTCTTCTTCTACAAAATAAGTAATATAATATTCAATCTCAATATTAAACTTAACATAATCGTCAATTTTTCTAAAAGCCGCCCACTCAACTTTTATTTCTTTACCATCTGCATTTGTTTTAGACTGATTAGTTTTTTCTCTCCAGATATATTTATTTTTACTCATCCACTTACCAATCTGTTCATAAACCTCTTTATAATTAAAACTCCCCACCTCTCTTATTTTTACATGGGGTACTACTGTTACCGGATTGGTCTTTGCTTTAATAGTAACCATATCTTCTTTTAAGAAATTAAAAGTTATTTAATCTTTTCGGTTTAAATCCCTAAAACTTTATGAGCAATTTCTTTCACTTCAGCAAAGATTTCATCAATACTCTTATTACCATCTAAAACATAAATGTTCTCATCAGGATAAAACTCTTTAGCTCGTAAATAAATTTCTCTCACCTTATCTTGAAAATCCATATCCGCTTCAAACTTTTTTTCTTCTTCTATTTTACCTGCTTCTCTTCTTAGCTTTCCAACCCTTGGATCTATATCTATAATGTAAGTTATATCTGGAACAAGAAGACCCTCTTGCATTTCAATAAGTCTCTTTAAATCAACTCCTTGTGCACCTTGGAATGCGAGTGTAGACAATTTATATCTGTCTGAAACAGTCCATATCCCAGAATTTAAGAGGGGCTCAATAATCTCGGCATGTTCCCCTCTATCTCCGCTATACATTAGAGCTAACTCTTCAGATTTACTATAAGGATCTCCATCACTACTTAAAATTCTTCTAATATCCCGATTAGCAAAAGGTTCTCGAGTAAATAAAACATGTTTATATTTGTCTAAATTAAAAATATAATTGGCGAATAGTTGCATCTGCGTAGACTTTCCGCAACCATCCACCCCTTCAAAAGTAAAAAATTTACCGGTTTCCATTTTAAGGGGTAAATTCTCCGGCCTTCATCCTCTCAATTTCAACTCTCATAGCTTCCTTTGTTGCTTCAGGGAAGTTCCAATAAGTTTCATTCAATAATTGCTCTAATTGAGGGATTACCAATAATTCCATCGCATCTATACTAGTCATAGCTTTTGCAATAAAAGAGTCTACATCTGGGAAATTATCTAAGAATCCTCTTATACCTCTTTCTTCATCTCCCCCTACTTGAGCGAAATCCTGTCCATAGATATGTAGTGAAGTTGAAAAATCTGCATAACTTCCAGGTTTTACTTCTCGACCCATTTTTTCAGTCAATCTTTCTGCAAAATACCTCTGTAGATTAGTTATACCAATAACATTATCTCCCCACGCTTTGTATAAATCCCTAGATCTCCAAAGAGTCGTTAGATTTGCTCTTAAAATGCCATCATCATCTTCTAAACACCTTAAGTGCATCTCTCTTAAACAAGGTAAGTCTTCTTTCATAAAAGGATCAACTTCTGGAACTCCTGTTTGAGCTACAGCCCTTCTGGTATAGAATGTTTCTGCGACTTTATCTAACATAATTTCTATTTGATCAATTGTACCTTCATCAGTAGGATAACTAGCTAATCTCTGATGATAAGCATAAGGCCATTCAGTTGAAATAACCCCACCAGAAGCAAGTTCTCCTTTTAGTTTTGCGAAAGGAACAACTAAGTGATCCTTAACGCCCATTATCTCCCCAATATATTTACCTATCTCACAAAAACTTATTGGTGAAAATCTTGGTTCAGCAAAAGGATTGGTAACTTCTATTAGAACTCTTGCATCCCTGCTTGGTGGATCTATATATCTTCCTTGTGAATCTTTTCTATCATATTGGGTTCTAACCCCTTCTGCGCCTCTTTCCCATACTGCCCTAATAGCTTTATAATGTGCTTCAGGTATAGAATTTGCTTCAATATGCAAAGTCGGGAATCTTCCTTCTTTTTTCATTTTTTAATCTCCTCCTTTAGTATCCAGATCCTATTTTAGTAAGATCCAATTCTTCGTTTTTTACAAAATCATCTTCAACATGATATCTTGCGATACCTTTGTTCGTTAAACAAACTACTTTATCAATTCCTGCATTGATTATCATTCTAGCGCATAACTTACATGGTCTTGCATCCATCAAAGCACCATTATTCTCTCTATCTTCTCCATAGAGATACATTACACTTCCTAACATTTCTTTTCTGGAAGCATGAATAACAGCATTCATTTCAGCATGTACACTTCTACATAATTCATACCTCTGACCTGGAGGAATATTGGCTTTTTGTCTTACACAACTTCCAAGATCAATACAATTTGCAGCACCTCTTGGTGCACCAACATAACCTGTACTTATAATCTGATCATCCTTAACAATAACTGCACCAAAATTCCTTCTCAAACAAGTACCTCTTTCAGAAACAGCTTTAGCAATCCCTAAATAATATTCATCTTTACTAGGTCTTAATATTAAAGTTTTATCTCTATACTCTTTTAACTTCTTATCAACCTTTTTGTATAACACTTCTAATGTAGAATCATTAACCAAATTTAAATCAGCTAACTCAATACAACCTTCTAAATCTTGACCACTCCCAGTATTCCTTGCTTCTCTCTCTTCCATCTCTTTAAAAGCTTTAAAGGTTTTGGGATCTCCGGGTCTTTTTCTTTTTTTCATTCTATCAAATCTAGTATTTTCATCACTATAAACATTAATAAAGAAAAAATCTCTCCTTGTTCTCAAAGTTTGAACTTCAGCAGGATGTCTTATAGAAGAAACAACAAAATCATATCCTAATCTAAATTTTGATATAGCTCTTTCAGCTAAAACCCCATTTCCAAATTCCTCTCTTAACTCATTTCCAACAGCAATCAAATTTTCTCTTTCTATACTCAGGCCTCTCTCCTTGCACTCTTCCCTAATCATATCAGAAAGTGAAAAATGTTCAAAACCTTTTTTAGAAACTAAAAATTTAGCAACTTCATCCTTACCACCACAATTTTTTCCAGTTAATCCAATTATCATAATTTTTAGTTGCAGCTTCTTTTTTATATACTTTAATATCTTAGAACTATTATAATAGAAAGGTTATTTTGAAAACTTATTGACCTTACAGAAGATTAATCCAATACCTTTTTAATATACTTAAACTGATCCTCAAAGATATGTGCACTAATAGATAAAATATTCAAACTTCCAATTTTACAATCTAATTTTTTACGAACAAAATCTTGCAAAACATATAATTGATAAACATTAGCAGGCCAACCAAAAAACAAATCATTACTTCTAATTATAGCAGTCATATTCAATCTACCCTCCCTTAATTTAAAATCAATCATAACTAATCCAGGAGTAGCACTTTTCAAGATATTAGCATCTTCAACAGGGTCTAACAAGCTCACAACAGCTTTTCTACTATTAGGATTCTCTCTCAATAAAGGAATAATAAAATCATTAATCTGGTCTATTTTACGTTGAAAATTAAACATTCTAGGACCATAAGAGTAAGCATAATCAGGAGCTAATTTATTTGATAACATAACCTGAGCAATCTCATCTAATGAGGGGTATTTCCATCTTCCAAAATCATTTAATATCCTAATTGGTTTAGAAATATCTTTACTTGGGTCTTCAACTCTAATTAACAAATTAATTATTTCTCTACAAATCCTTCCATTATCATCTACAAAATCAAATCCTTCTTCATAAACTTTTTTCAAAGCGCATTTCCACGCATCAACAATATTTCCACTTATAATCATATGAACCTCCCTAAACTCAAATCTTTACCCTTAACATCTCCAAACTTCCATCTAAAAAAGGGAATTTTATATGTGTTCATTATAAATGATATTTCACGAATAATATCTTTAGAATCAATCTTTCCAATTCTGTTAAATGTGATCATATCCCCTCCATCAAATACCCCGAATAATCTTTCTTTATCCTCTAAAATTTTTTTAATATCCTCTTTGTAAAAATCTTTAATACCACTAATTACAAACTTTTTAAACAAAGACTTACTAAAAATATCTTTCACAAAACTTTCAAAAGCAAAACTAAAAGCTATTCTGAACCGAGTAGGCATCCCACAACTATTATAAATCGTTTCTTGAGAAAGACAAAACCTATCAATTGAATCCTTGCTTTTCTTAAGCATATCAATCAAAAAATCTTGATCAAAATCTTCTCTCTTCCAACCATAGTTCCAAAACCTAATGTAGTTCTTACTAAAAATAAATAAATCCTTAACATAAGGTTCATTTAACAAAATCAAATCACTAAACAACTCTTCAGCTCTTCTTCGCTGGATGGAGTTAGCATTTAATAAAGCATGAGCAACTTTCATATTAAACTTTCTAAACTCTTCAGGATCTCTTTTATACTCTTCAAAAAATCTTTGACCATCCACCATTATACTTGAGTGGGCGCAAATCAAACAATGCATTTTCTTCTGTAAATCCTTTTTGTACCTTCTCCACTCATTTTCATCAAAGGCATAAGGTCCACCTCTTCCAATCAAGTAAGGAGCTTCATGTAAATCCTGATTTTTAATGTACAAATAATCTTCTTTATCTTCCATAATCTTGATTATCTTTTCAAAAAACAAACTATGTTCCTGAAACTCTCTCACTTTAGTATCAAAAATAAAACTAATATTCTTATGTTTACTATGCTGATAATTTTTTAAAAACTTAATAACTTCCTCTTCATTTTTAAAATTAGTCATATCAAATATACAACATATCCTCTTCCCATAATCACTACATCTACTATTCAACTTATTAATAAAATTCTCCATTCTTTCAGAATCATATTTATGGAATAACAACTCAAAATCATTTAAGGCAATAACATCATTAACATTTGAAAAACATGTACTAATAAAATGCAATAATTCTTTTAGATCATCAAATCTCTGACACTCTATTAATATAGAATTTAGTCTTTCAATCCAGGTTGCTGGTTCTAGTCTATGGATAATTCCTTTCTGTTCATAACCCTCGATTGGTAAAGAGGGACTTTGTTTAGGCTTTGAAATAGTGATTATGCTTTTCTTTTTAACACTATCAATACTTAATTCTTCACCCTCTTCAATATCTAATTCAAAATACTTTGTTCCCTTTTTTCCTTCTTTTTTAACTCTTAAAATGCTTCTATCTACTAGTTCGTTAAGATGATAAAGTGTTTTTCTATGTAATTGCGCTTTTTCTCTCTTAGCTTTTTTAATTTGTTCTTTGTCAGAATATTTTTGTTTCAGGATTTCTTCAATCCCTAGTATTTTGTTTTTTTCAATATTCTCAACAATTTCAGAAGTAGATAGCTCCGCATGCGGATTTCTCTTAAATAGCCCCAAAATAGCATTTTGTGCTTTCATTTTATCTCTCTAGAGTGGTATCGTAAATATATAAACTTTTCGCTTGTTTCAGGGTTTTTCTGAAGCATTCAGACTATTTTCCTAAAAAAGGTTTATATTTCAGGTTTTCTTTGAAATATATTAGAGGTGTTAAACTAAAAATGGTAAACCAAAAAGATCTAAAGATTTTAGCTTACCTTAGACAAAATGCTCGGATGCCTTTAACCAGTATGAGCAGAAAAACAGGTATTCCAGTATCAACTATCTTTGACAGATTAAAAATTCAGGAAAAAGATCTAATAATAAAACATACAGCAATTTTAGATTTTAATAAATTAGGGTACAGCGTTAGAGCAAACATAATGTTAAGGGTTTCTAGAGAAGACAGGGATTCATTAAAAGCTTATTTAGTAAAGCATTCTTCGGTCAACTCTTTATATAGGATAAGTGATGGATTCGAGATAATGGTAGAAGGAATCTTCAAAGAAATCAGGGAGATGGAAGATTTTATAGAACATTTAGAAGAAAAATTTAAGATTACAGATAAGAAATCATTTTTTATCGTTGAAGACTTAAAGAAAGAGGGGTTTATGGATAATCAACTATTTATTTGAAAACTTTTCGGAAGAAGACAAAAAATTAACGACTTTTTTTGCTAAACTCATTTTAAAACACCTTCATTTATTTTTCTAAAAAATTAATGGAGGAAAAAATGACTAAATTCGAACTTCCAAAAGGAGTAAAAGATTGGTATTATGAAGATGCAGTTTTAAGAAATGAAATCAAAAGAGTTTTAAGAGCAACATTTGAAAGATATGGTTACTCTCCTTTAGAAACTCCAATTATAGAAAAAGTAGAAAGTTTAGGTTTTAAGGGGGGAGGAGAAATACAAAAAGAAGTCTTTAGATTGAGTGATCAAGGCAATCGGGACTTAGCATTAAGATTTGATCAAACGGTTCCATTATCTAGGTTTGTAGCAACTCATAGAGATTTAAAATTTCCTTTCAAGAGATATGCAATAGGACCAGTATTTAGAGATGGACCTTCTCAAGTTGAACAAGGAAGATATAGACAATTCTGGCAATGTGATGTGGACGTTGCAGGTATTAAAGAGATGAGTGCTGAAGCAGAACTCTTCGCTTTAGCTTCCGATGTTTTTGAAGAGTTAGGTTTAGGACAAATAGACATAAGGGTAAATAATAGAAAACTTTTAGAGGGCATTTTAGATTATGCAAATGTTCCACCTGCTTCAAAGTTACAAGCAATAATTACTCTCGATAAGAAAGATAAGATTGGATTAGATGGCATAGAATCTGACTTAAGAGGATTAACTACATCAGAAGACAAATCAACATTATCTAATGAAACATTAACAGAACTATTCGATAGATATAAAAGAGAGGGAACTACAGTTTTAAAAGATTCTTCTCTTCAGGCAAGAGTCACTTCAGAATTAGGAAGTAAAGGTTATGAAGATATTTCTGCATTATTTGAAAGAGGATTAGAACTTGATGAGTTATTTAGAAAAGTAGCAGATTATAGAACCACAAATAAATTGATCTTGCCTAATGGTTCAATTAATAATCTTCTTGATGCAATCCAAATATCTAGGACAAATCAGGATACTTACAATAAGCTTGAAGGTTTAATAAACTCTGAGCAGGGAAGAGAAGGTCTATCAGAAGTAAAACAACTATTAGATTATACCCAAGACCTAGGCCTTGATAATGTGATTCTTGATCCTTGTCTAGCAAGAGGTTTAGATTATTATACAGGAACTGCAATAGAAGTATTCTTAAGAGATAAATCAATATGCCCTTCCGCAATTCTTGGAGGAGGAAGATATGATGATATGATAGGAGACTTTTTAGGGACAGGAGAAGAGATACCTGCTGTAGGCTTTGCTTTTGGTTTAGAAAGATTAGCAATGGTTTTGAAAGATTATCGCGAAAAACTAAATCAAACAAATACTGCCCTGTATATCATTCCGATAGGGGATACAAAAGGTAAATGTTTGGGTCTAGCTCATGAGCTTAGAAAAAAAGGCTTAAACGTAGACATGGTTCTTCAAGATGATAAGAAGGTAGGAAAAAGTATAGCTTATGCTTCATCTTTAGGTATACCTTATGTGGGTCTCATTGGAGAAGAAGAATTAGAAAAAGGAACTGTAAACTTAAAGAATCTAGAAACCGGTATGCAGGAAGAAGTTAAAATAGAAGACATTCCTTACCGACTATAGAAACCTTTTTATATATCTTTATTTTTCTTTTTTTAAAATGAAAGCTAAATTAAACGTTGGTGGTTGTATTCATTTCGAGTAATCAGGATTCTATTAAAATAACAACCCTTCAAAAAGAACAATCTTCTTTCATAGAAGAATCTTCTGGAGTTAGTTTTTTAATCCAAAAGGATAATCTAAACATTTTATTAGATACTTCTTACTCGGATGATATTTTAGAATATGTGAAAGATATAACTATGGACTATTTAATTTTAAGCCACGGACACTTAGATCACACAGAAGGTCTAAAATTCCTAAAGAATGTAAAGAATATAGTAACTCACCCATTAACTTTCCAAGAAAGATTTGATGAAGAAGAGAAATCCATAGGAATCCCTATCAAAAAAGAAGAACTAAAAACAAATTTAATACTTTCAAAAAAACCTTTCTGGATAAATAAAGACATAGTTTTTTTAGGAGAAATTCCAAGAAAAAATGATTTTGAAGGAAAAGCTCCTGAATGTTTTTTAGATAAAGAACAAACTAAACCAGATTTTGTTTTAGACGATTCCGCTTTAGTTATTAAATCAAAAAAAGGATTGATTGTTATAACTGGATGTTCTCACTCAGGGATTTGTAATATTATTGATTATGCCAAAGAAATTTGTAAGGAAAAAGTTTATGCAGTAATTGGGGGTTTCCATTTATTTAATAAAGATCTTACAGATAGAACTATAAGCTGGATAAAGGAACAAAACATTAATGAAATTTATACTTGTCACTGCTTTAGTGATTATGCATTTAAAGAATTTGAAAAAATAGGAGCAAAAAGACTTAAGACTTTACAAGAGATAGATTTCTAAACCAAAACCTTTAACAATTCCAATAATATTTAACTTAACTATGGAAAACTGCATTTTTTGTAAAATAGCGAAAGGAGAAGCACCTTGTCATAAGATTTGGGAGGACGAAAAACATTTAGCATTCTTATCAATATTCCCTAACACAGAAGCTTTTACAGTATTAATTACTAAGGAACATCATACAAGTTACGCTTTTGATCTTCCAGATAATGTACTTTCTGATTTAGTATTAGCCGCAAAAAAGGTTGGAAAGTTGATAGATTCAAAATTGGAAGATGTGGGGAGAACAGGAATGATTTTTGAAGGATTTGGAGTAGATCATATTCATGCAAAATTATTCCCTATGCATGGAACAGCCAACATGGAAAAATGGCAAGAAATAAAATCTGATATTAATACCTTCTTTGAAAAATATCCTGGTTACATTTCATCACATGATTCTGAACGAGCAGACGATGAAAAATTAAGAAAACTTGCCCAAAAGATTAGAGAATAAAATTCTACCCATAAACATTTCTACTATCATTAGGATCATGAATTATCTCAGCAAGTCTTTCACGAATACTTAATCTTTCCATATCCAAAGATTCTAAATTAAATCTATCAAGATTCTCAATTACTGCTTTCAAAACATAAAATTTTGATTGCATTCTTTTTTCATGCTTATCCCCTAATCTACTTTCACGATTATCACTAATTACTAAAGCAGCAGCACTCCTTACACCCACAATTTCTGAAACAGATAAACAAGTTGCAAGTTCCATTTCTAAAGTTAAAGGTTTAAGTTTAGCATACTCCTCATTATCATGTTTAGATTGAAAATAAACAGAAGGAACTGAAATATTTACACCTTCATAAAAATCAATATCCTCTTGACCTAAAACACCTTTCAACATTCTTCTTAAATTCAAATCAGGATAACTGCATCTTCTTTCTGAATCGATTGTACTAAAAAAACCATCAAAGTGATGTGCTCTAGTTGGAACAACTACTGAACCAACTTCTAAATCTGAAAAACCACCATAAGCATAACCAACAAATATCAAGTTTCTTAATCCACTTTCTCCCATTTCAGTAACTGCATCTGCCATTGCTGGAGCACCATAAACATTAAACATAATCGGATATTCTTTACACTCTTTCTTTCCTAAGTAAGTATGATAAATTCCCTGTTGGTTAAGATACATAATTTCATCAAAAAGATTAAGGATAAGATGCTCAAATTCAAGATTATTAGTTCCAGCTACAACAATACCACAACCTTCTACTTTTTCTCGTCCAAATAAAATCTCTGCTACGTCACTCATTACTATATTTTAAGATAAAGGTGTTTTTAAGCTTTTTCGTAACCAAAAGTTTACAAAAAGATATCTTTTCTTAAAACAGGTATTAGTTCATATTCCTGACATTCATAATAAATATCCCATTTTTTTAAAAATTCCATCATCTCATTTTTAATAGAAAGAGGTATTAATACAACTGCACGAGTTAAGAATTTCCCTTCTTTGCCTAGAACTTGTTTTAATCCCCGTTCAAATTGGATCTTTTGAACATTATTTAATTTAGTTAACGAATACTTATATAATACGGAAGGATTGACATTATAAATCTCATAAATAAACTTATTTTTTTTAACACTAAATCCTTCTTTTATTAGTGTTAACCATAAAGGAGAATAAATACTTTCTATATCTAAAACTTGTATATCAGAATTTTTAACAATACTTTTTATTTTGGTTTTTATATCTACTTTATTTTTTTCTTTGGTAATCAAAGCTATATCTATGTCTTTATAGGTTCCTTCCTTAACAAAAGAACCAAAGATAATTATATCCACTATGTTTTCATTTAATAATTTCTTTAATTCTTTCTGGTAATTCATTAGTTCCGACAATCTTTTTGATTCCATCTTCTATTTCCTCACAAGTTTACTCTTCTATAAATGTTCTTTCTAACTCTTCCATACATAATTGAATAATTTCTTATATATAAATGTTTTTATTTAACAAAAAAGCATAAATAGGTGGATAAAGTTTATTAAAAACAAAATGTTATTAGTTAACAAAAAAGGTTAAATAAAAGGTATTTGTTAATTAAAAAACAAGGAGGAAATACAAAACCTTTAAATACTCACTAAACAGTAGTAAGTAAAGTATATTAAGCAGTTTAACCACTAAAATAACTAAGTTAGGGGGCAAATATTAATATGAAAAAGATAAGCTTACTAATTGTACTATTTTTGTTAGTTTTACCTATTGTTTACGCTTCTCAAAACTGTAATTATCCTGGAACAGGCCAAGACTGGTATCTAACAGGAGATGTAGTTTGTGATGATTCAATTACAATAACAAACTCAAAAATCTACTGTCAACCAAATTCAGAAGATAGATACTCACTAACCTTTAACGGCCAAACTACAATCCAAGGTTCACAAATACGTGATTGTGGTACAGATAAAGAAGACTTAGTCTTTAATGGTCAATTAATCTTAAATCAATCAGAAATTACAAACTCAGTACCTTTAACTGTTACTTCATCTAATAGTGTTATTACAGAGAATATTTTTAAAAGATCAGTTCCAGTTGGAAGAACTTTACTAGGCAGCCCTTCAATGCTTTTAATCTTAGAAGGTTCAACAGGAAACACAATTTATGATAATGACTTTTTAGAAACTGGTAAAGGTTCATTCGATGTTAAAGATAAAAAATCAAGAAATGCAGGTTTATTTACAACAGCAGTTCAATTAAAAAACTCAGAAGCTGATATAGAAGGAAACACCTTTGACGATTCAGTTTTCGGTTTAAGTATTAATGGTAATTCAGGTTCAGTTGTTTATGACAATGATTTCCAGAATATTGCAGTTGGTGGTTTATTAGTTACTAATCATAATGGTATTAATATATCCTCTAACAGATTCACAAATATTGGTTTAGCAGGTTTCGCATTAAATGCTGTAAACAACGCAGTTGGTATAGATTCAAATACTTTTACAAACACACCTTCTGATACTTCATGTCCATCACTAGATGTAGAAGGTTATACTTTACCCAGTTCAAGTATGATACTAGTAAATTCAAATTCAAATACTATTTCAAATACAAATATAATTGATTCAAGATGTGTAGGTTCAGTGTTTTTTGATTCTGCAACAAGTTCAATGACAAATTTAAATGTAGAGAATTCAAATATTGATTTAATTGATACAATCATAGTAAGTCCTGATTTAAATATCATCCTTCTTGATTCTGTTTCAAGCGTAACTTCAAAGTTCTTAGTAGATATAGCAGTAAGAGATAGCTCAACTAATGAATTAATTGAGTTGGCAGATGTAGAAGGATTTAGAAATATAGTTACTTCTGTATTCCAAACACAAACACATAGTTTAATTGAAGATTATGAAGTTGTTTCATACATCAAAAATAATACTGGTTTTGATAACTATAATGATTATAAGATAGAAGCTTCAAAAGAGGGTTATGAAACTAATTCAACAATAGAATCTGTAACAATGCCTAATCAAGTTATTGAGATTCTTTTAGATGAAGAAGCTAGTAATGTTCCGCCTGTTGCTGATATAGGGGGGCCTTATCATTTTTATTTTTGGGAACCAATGGATCCTTATGGAGGGGTAGAATTAGATTTCAGCGGTAGTTATGATCCTGATAATATGGGTGCGCCTAATCAAGGTATTATAGAATATATTTATGATTGTGGAGAAGGAAATGGCGAAAGAAGTAGTACATCCCCTATTGTAATGTGTGTATATGAGTATAGTTCTGTATTTACTGCTACATTAAAAGTTAAGGATAATGAGGGGGTTATAAGCCCTATTATTGATTCCACAGATATAGAAGTTATTTATTAAAAACTAAAACTTTTTAAATTCTAAAAATCTTTAATATTCTTTAAGTATGATTAAAAAAAAGAGGAAACATTTTTTTGTATTGATAATAACCATTTTTATAATGGGATTTATTTGTTTTATTTGTGAGAAAGATAATTTAAGCTTAGCTTATGACAACATTGATATAACATTTAATTTTCAAGATAGAATTCTTTCCTCTACTTATCCTTTCCCCCCTGCTACAGGAATTAGTTATGAAGTGTATACCCAAGAAGGATTTAATCTATATGATTCAGGGGAGACTGGAGAAAACTCACAAGCTGTAATTTCAGTTGAATATGATATAGGTTATTATTTTTACTTTTTTAAAGAGGGTTGTTATTATCCTGGCTCCACTAGTCTAACTAGAACAACGCCTCTAACAGCGTCAATATTTATGGATTATTATCGTGAAGGAGCCTCTTATCTTTGTGCTTCAGAAATAAATTCTATAAATAACCAAGGTAATAAAATAAACAATGAAATTGAAATAACCACAACAATCCAAAGCGCTTTCACAAAAGGAACTGGAGCAGCATCTTTCGTTCCACCAGATTACAAAGACACAGAACACTATCAATCGGAAGTAAACGTCTCATTCTACGTCAACAACCAAATAAGAGACTCAACAGTACTTAACATCCCAATAGACGAAACAGAAGACGTAACTTTCACTTTCATTCCAACAACACTAGGCTATCATGAAATTAAAATAACAGCAGAAACAACAGACTGTCAATGCTCTTCACAAGAAACTCAAACAAAAACTCTAGACCTAACAGTAGTAGTAGATCCTTCCTGTTCAGCAGATAGCCAATGTGTAATAGGTTGCATAAACGGAGACCAAGACTGTGGTTGCCAACAAGAAAACGCTTACCTATGCAACTCAGGTGAACTTTGCCCAGGAAAAATCTTAGCTCATAATCAATCACAAACAGCAACATGCTGCTCACAACCTTGTGTTCCTCAAGGCTCACTAGAATGTATAGAAGGCTCAACAAGAACATGCGGAACTGATGCAGGTATTTGTCAAAAAGGGATAGAAACTTGTCAAAGCGGTATGTGGAGAAACTGCACAGCAATAACCTCAGAACCAAAAGATTGCAACTCAATACTAGACAATGATTGCAACGGAGAAATAGATGAACAAGAAGCTTATTGTAAACTTCTAAAACAAAATCAAACAACAGTAATCATAACACAAAACAACAACAATACACCAATCATCCAAGGACCAGATCCTTTCTGTGGAGATAGAACCTGCGATTCATTCAACTAACCATTTCCAAACTGGTTTAATAACAATCTTTTTACCCTCAACCATGAACTCATCTTCCTTATCATTGGTAAGAATCAAACCCTCTTTAAGTTTAAACTCTTTTAAAGCCTCTACTAAACCTTCAATCTCCCTACCTCTATTCTCTTCATTTAGTTCATAACAAACCTGTATAACTTCTTTAACTTTCAAACCTTCCTTAATTACAAAATCACACTCTCTCTTGTTTTTCCAGTAATAAATTTCCTTTTTCCTTCTCTTCAATTCAACAAAAACAAGGTTTTCAAGCATCTTTCCCTTATTCTTAGAGAAATTAAAACCTCCAATCTTGTTAAAAGCTAAATCAATAACAAATATTTTTTTAGCAACACTTAATTGCTTTTTTATAGAGTACTCAAATTTTTGAAGTTCAAAGAATAGGTAAGAATTATTAAGGTACTCAATATACTCTTTAATAGTTATTGAATTAGATACTCCTAGGTTGTTTTTCAATGCATTATAAGTAAATAAGGAAGCAATGTTTGTTGTAAGAATATTCACCAATTCTTTTAACACTTTTTGTTTTTTGATTGAATATCTTGCAATTATATCCCTGTACAAAATATTTTCATAAACTGTTCTTATATAATCAGGATCTTTGTTTTTAAGATATTCAGGGAAACCCCCTTCATTTAAGTATTCTTCAAACAATTTTACTAATTTAACTTTCTTTTCTGTTAGGTAAACCCAGTCTTTTTCAAACTTGATTTTTTTAAATCTCAAAAATTCTTTATATGAAAACGGATAAACTTCAAAGGCTTTATATCTTCCAGTTAATCTAGTTCCTAACTCCTTGCTTAACAAGGATGCATTAGAACCTGTAATTATTATTTTCTTTCCTTGATCCTGGAGTCTTCTGACAAAAGTTTCAAATTTGTCTATATTTTGTATTTCATCAAAAAAATAAATACTAGGTTCTTCATAAACATCTACCAGAACTTCATTCAAAATCTCAAAATCCTTTGCATTGAATTCTATGAACCTTTCATCTTCAAAGTTTACATAACAGGTTTTATTCTTAACTTTCATTAATTGTTTAAGCAGGGTTGATTTTCCACACCTTCTTATCCCTGTTAAGATTAGTATCCTATTATCCTCAAAACCTTTAAGTATTTTATCAAATATCTCTCTTTGTATTATTTCATCCTCTATATTAAGATCGTTTTTTTGTTGAATAACTACTTGCTTCAAAATTCCTTTATTAATCATACTAATTAGTAATGAGTACTTATATATAAATGTTTTCATTAGCAATTAGTACCTTTCCACAACCAAAACCTTTATATACTCACTAAGCAGTAGTAAGTAAAGTATATTAACAAGTTTAACCACTAAAATAACTAAGTTAGGGGGCAAAATAGAATGAAAAAATCAATCTTACTATTTGTACTATTTTTACTAGTAATACCTCTAACACTAGCTTCTCAAAATTGTAATCCCCCTGCTTTAGGAGTATGGAATCTAGAAGGGGATGTTATCTGCGATTCTACTTTAAACATAGATAATCTAGACATTAACTGTGCACCAGAACCTGTAGGTTGTCAAGGTTCAACTTGTGATGTAGATAGAGTAAGATACTCTATAACTCTTAACTCACCTTCAACTATAACCAACTCTAACTTATACAATTGTGGAGTAGATAAACAAGATTTCACAGCTAATGCTCAATTAACTTTTACTGGAAACACTATGACTGATTCAGTACCTTTAACTCTAAAAGGTTCAAATAATATAATTACAGGAAATACAATCAAAAAAACAATACCTTTAGAAAGATCCTTATTTGGAAGACCCTCACAAGCTTTAGTTTTAGAAGATTCAACTGGAAACCTAATCCAAGATAATAATTTCTCAGAAATTGGAAAAGGAACTATCCGAGATGAAGATGGTAAAAAACTAAAACCTGGCTTATTCACTACAGCAGTTCAATTAAAAAACTCAGAAGCCCAAGTAATAGGAAACACTTTTGAAGATGCTAACTTTGGTTTAAATATAAATGGATATTTCACAACACCTTCCTCAGTAATAAATAACGAATTTACAGATTTAGGTGTAGCTGGATTGTTAGTTACTGATCAAGACAGCATACAAATCTCACATAATAATTTTACAAATATTGGGGCAGTAGGTTTAGGTTTGCAAAACGTAGACTTTGCTGATAATATTACTTCAAATAACTTCGTGAATACACCTGCTACATCTAGTTGTGATCCTATTGAATATCAAGGAGCCCTAGTAAAACCTTCAAGTATAGTTATAGCAGATTCACAATCTACCATAATTACTGGAGCAACAATTACTAGTTCAAATTGTAATGCTGTGTCTGTAGGAAACTCAGCAGTTAACTTAACTAATGTTAATTTTGGAAATAATGACATAGAAACCTTTTCAAGTTCAACTGTAAAATTACAAGATCCTACTTCCTTTAACGCTGGTAACCTCATTGTAAATGATGCTTTATCAAGAATTTATGTTCAATGGTTAGTAGATATTGCTGTAAAAGATAGTTCAACTTTAGAATTACTAGATTTAGCAAATGTAGATGGTTACAAAAACGAAGTAGATCTAGAATTCCAAACAATAACTCACAGTTTAATTGAAGACTATCCAGTTACTGAGTATTATGTTGATAATTTAGGTACTAATGATTATAATAATTATTTAATCGAAGCTTACAAAGATGGTTATGAAACTAATTCAACAATTGAATCTGTAACAATGCCTGATCAACTTGTTGAGATTTTGTTAGATGAGGAAGTTAATGTTGCTCCTGTTGCTGAATTTTCTGTTGAAGGATATTATGATTTTATGATTGGAGTAAGTAATACAAATTATGGGTTTGATGCTACTGAGAGTTACGATCCAGATAACAATATAACCAATAGAGAAATGATAAATGGCGTAACCCTCTATCAGTTCTTTTTTGGTAATGGTGATTCTTATGAAGAAGCTGCATTATCTACTCCCGATGGAACTTTTGATGGAAAAACAGATTATTCTTATCCTTCTCCAGGTTATTACACAGTAACTTTAAGAGTGTGGGACCAAGATCTATCTTATCATGAAGATACTTTAGATATTTGGATATCTAGTTAAAAAGCAAAGTTTAATAAATAATGTAATCTCCATTATAATTTAATTAAGAGGTGTGATTTAATGAGATTAAATATAATAATATTTTTATTCATAATTTTTCTAGCAATAAATATCCATGCAGAAATTCAAGGTAGTATCCCTTGTATGCATAGTAGTAGTGGAGTAGAAGTATTATTATATGGTTGTCCGAATTCAAATTGTAATGAGATCTCAGAGAGCAATCTCTTAAGTAGTCAAATTACTGATGATACAAAACAAGTTACTCTTACTTTTTCAGGATATGATAAATATGCAATCTTTAACTATCTTTCATGTAATCAAGTACAAATGGGGGTATTGCCATTACCTACTGGACAAATTCCTCCTGCCTTACCCTTTGCACCTTTCCCCCCGTTAGATTGTAAAGAACAGACAATTGTATTGGACTCCTCAGATTTTAAGGTGGATACATCAAAAACACTTTTAATATATGTGGGGGATTCATTCCAAAAAAATTATATGTCAACTTCCTCTTACATACCACCAAACTACGAAGAATACTACCTTGCAGACACAGAAGTTCAAGTAACAATTACAAAACCAGACGGTTCAACCTTAAACTTAGGAACAAAACCAATCAAAATACCTAATCAAGGAGAAAATACAACTTCATTCCAATGGGAACCTACCTTAGAAGGTTTACATACTATCACAGTTACAGCAACAGTTACAGACTGTCAATGCTCTTCACCAACAACTAAAACAGAAACTTTCGAAGTAACAGTTTCACCACCAGACGCTACTTGCTCAATTGACAACCAATGCGTAATCGGTTGCATCAACGGAGACCAAGATTGCGGTTGCCAACAACAAAATGCTTACCTTTGCCAATCAACTGAACTTTGCCCAGGAAGAATCTTAGCCCACAACCAATCCCAATCAAATACCTGCTGCTCACAACCTTGTGTTCCACAAGGATCACTAGAATGTGTAGAAAGTTCAACAAGAACCTGCGGAACAAACGCAGGAATATGCACAGTAGGAATTGAAACATGCCAAAGCGGAATGTGGAGAAACTGCACAGCAACAGATCCAGAACCAAAAGATTGTAATAGCATACTAGACAATGATTGCAACGGAGAAATAGATGAACAAGAAGCTTATTGTAAATTATTAAAACAAAACCAAACAACAGTTATCATAACACAAAATACTAACAACACAACTCCAATCATCCAAGGACCAGATCCTTTCTGTGGAGACAGAATCATTAACGGAGATGAAACTTGCTTAAACTGTATTGACGCTATTTGCCTAGCAACAGAATCCTGTCAACTAGGAGAATGTACTCCAAAACCAACTTTCGGCTGGTTAATATTAATAGTCTTAACAACAATGGTTATTCTTTTAGGCTATTTCATTTACAGATACTCAAACACTAACAAGAAATACATGAACTTAATCTTCTACGCTTTAGTCATACTAACAACTATTCTATTATACACACAAATCTCAAACTTTGTAGAAGTTCAAATCACAGGTGTACAATCAACTTCAACTCTAATCTTAGAAGATCATGTAGAATCTTCACTAAAAGCTTTATTCACAAAACCAGACCTAGAACTAACACCTTCAGAATACAAATTCATTGCTTGCTTAGATGGTATACCAGCAAAGAAAGCATACCAATTTAACAAAATAGATGAATCAAAGAACGGCTGTTCAGCTATCAAAGACATAGCAACAGTTTACGGAATAAAAGATCCAAACCAATGCTATGTACCGGTAGAAGCAAAAACAACTATTGTGGGTATAATGTGTGAACCTAATAAGATAGAATTCTACCATCAAGAAGATCTAGACAATCCAATGTTCTATGTAACTAGAGATATAGAAGAACCAACAGCATCAGCAAATATCATAGAAAAGATTATCCAACTAATGCATTCAAGTTTATCAATCATAGTTGCTCTAACAGCTTTAACAGGTTTATACTTAAAGTATAAGAAAAAACATAACAAACTAACAAAACAAGATGCACCAGAACCACAATACAAAAACTTAACCTTACAAGAACAAAAAGTTCTAAAAGCATTATCAAGAGCAAAATACGGATTATACAGAAAGTTCATAGCAAACAACACCGGTTTATCAGAAACAGAGATAAATCAAGCTCTACAAAATCTTAAACAAAAAGACTTAATTGATATTCACGAAGAATTCGGTTATGAAAAAGTAAAGAAAAAATGAAAAAAACATTTATTCAAGCACTAACAGAAGATATGGGAAACATGAAACCATATCAGAAGTTTATAGTAGATATCATCTTAATATTACTTCTAGTCTATGCAATTTACTCCATCTTTACAACATCAACTCTACTAACAGGAATAATCAAGTTCATAACACTAATCGTAGCAACTATTCTAATATTCTATTACTTAGAAAAAAAGCACTAAAACTGAACAAAATAACTTATAACTACACTCGCTAAATAACCTAATCCTAATGCACCTTTTATAGAAGATAAGATTAATATAACAATTATCTTCAAACCAAGCACAATATTCTTTGAAGATATATTCCAAAGATTAGGGATAATATTAATAATAAAAGCATCTAGTAAATAATTAACACCATAACCTACAGCAATTAATCCTACTGCAAACCAAATAAGATTTCCCCAAAAACTACTTTTATCATCACTCATTTTAAAATATAAACACCTCAAAACTATTTAAACTTTACTACATGCTTTAACAAAACCTAAAAACAAAGGAGCTGGATCTTCTAACCTAGACTTAAATTCAGGATGCCCTTGAGTAGCAACAAAATACGGATGATTTTCTAACTCAATAAACTCCATCAACCTAGTTCCATCTTTCCTATGATGATAACCTGGAAACTTCAAACCAAACTTCTCTAAAGTAATGATATAAAAAGGATTAACCTCATACCTATGTCTATGCCTTTCTAAAACAACATTATCTTTCTTACCAAACACTCCTAATCTAAAATCATCTTTAATTCCTTTCAATCTAATCCTATCTTTCTCCATCCTATCTTTATACAACTTCAAAACCTGACTATCTTTCAAAACAGCAGCATAAGCACCTAATCTCATTGTTCCCCCTTTCTCAACAACTTTAGCTTGTTCAGGTAAGATATCAATCACCGGATACTTAGTTGAACTATCAACCTCAGTAGTATTTGCACCAGCTAACCCACAAACATTACGAGCAAACTCAACAACAGCTAACTGCATCCCATAGCATAAACCTAAGAAAGGAATATTATTTTCTCTAGCATACTTAATAGCATTAATCTTTCCCTCAACTCCAGAGCTACCAAAACCACCAGGAATTAATATCCCATCATAAGCTTTCAAAGCAGAACAATCCCCTTTCTCTAAACTCTTAGCATCAATCCAATCAATTTCAGGTTTAACAGATAAATTAGCACCAGCATGCTCCAAAGCTTCACTAATTGAAATATAACTATCTCTCAAACTAAAACTACCAATATCAATATACTTTCCAACAATTGCAATCTTAACCTTATGAATAGGCTTTCTAATATTTGCAACTAATTCTTTCCAAGAACCCCAAGAAGGCCTTTTCTTAGCTTTTAAATCTAGTTTATGTAATAACTTCAATCCCAAACCTTCAATCTCAAAATTCAAAGGAATATAATAAAGACTATCAATATCTGGCGCACTAATTACCAAATCTGCACCAATTCCAGAATAGATTTCAATTTTTTTCCTTCTAACCTCATCTAAAGGTTTTTTACCTCTACACATAATAAAATCAGGAACAATACCATGTTGAATTAATAACCGAACAGCAGTTTGTGTAGGTTTAGTTTTCATCTCATCAATATGATGGGGAACAGGTAAATAAGTTATCAAACCAAAAATAACATCTTTAGTTTCTTTTTCTAGAGTCTTCATTGCAAGTAAAAAAGGAATATTCTCATAATCTCCAATCGTACCTCCAATCTCAACTAAACAAATATCATAACCCTTAGAAGCTTCCTTCACTCTTCGATTAATCTCTTCAGGAACATGAGGAATAAACTGAACAGTTTCCCCTAAAAAATCCCCTCTTCTTTCTTTCTCAATTATAGTTCTATAAACCTGACCTGTAGTAATATTATTTCTTTTTGGAATATCAACACCTAAGAACCTTTCATAATTACCTAGGTCTTGATCAATTTCTCCACCATCATCAGTAACCCAAACCTCTCCATGCTCAGTAGGTCTCATTGTACCAGCATCACAGTTGATGTAAGGGTCAATTTTAACAGCAGTAACACTAAATCCATACTCTTTTAGAATCTTCCCGATAGAAGCAGTTGCCACCCCTTTCCCAACACCACTCATCACACCTCCAACAACAACTATAAACTTAGTCATGAAAACTTAAAATTAACAAATCATTAATAAACATTTATATGCTGAGAAATAGTTTTTCTATTATCCAAAAATTCACCAACCCCTTGATCATATCTACTTTGTTCATATATTCTATAAACTTCTCTTAAAAATTTCTTCGTCTTTTTTGTATTATCTATAAAAGGCAAACCTCTATCTAAACAAGGTTTTAAAATTAAATCTGCAAATACAGAATCTGTTAAAATTGATCCTGAAACAATCACAGGAACTTTTTCTTCTTTTAATCTATCAAATAGACCTTCATAGCAATCCTTTCTAAAGTTAAAAACATCTTTATATCCAAGAAGATCATAATTCTCCGTAGTTATTACTACCTCTTCTTTTCTGACTAAACCAACCCCTTTAGGATTAACAACAATGCAAGAAGGATCATTTTCTTTTGCTAAAGCCATGACGCCTTCAATATACTCTTCTGTATCTCTATCTTGAGGGGTATTATATGTAACAAACCCAGGAACAAACCTATTAACTGCCATAAGCTCTCCCAAGCCTTTACCAAAAAAAGTAGTATAATGTTCTAAATATAACCAATCATTCCTTGTTCCTACAAAGTTGACTAAATTCATATTAAAATATACCCTCCAGCCCTTTAAAAAACTTATCAAACTAGAAAATATACTCTAAATTTCAATCTTTTTCCAATTCTTCATCAAGTGAGCATCACGACCAGCCTTATAACCCATCTCTTCAGCTAACTCAATCATCGGAGCAACCATATCATTTGGTCCATGAGCTGGTATTATATGTTGAGGATTAACCATTTTAACCAAATCACGTAAGTCTTCACGACCACAATGACCTGAATTATGGAGCATTATACCTCCAAAACCCCCAACAAAATTTTCAGCACCTGGAACTTTAAAGTCATAAACCTCTCCACAATATTCTTCTTCATTTATCTCGCTAATAGGGTCAAATAATAAATCTCCTTCAATTATAGCTTTTGTTAATCCTTTAATTTCATTTGAATCTCTTTTAATAATTTCAATTCCAATATGTTTTTTTCTTTTATTATTTTTTAGATCTCTTAAGTAAGTATTGGTTCCGGTTTCAACTTCATTCCAATTAATATGTTCAATAGGCAATGCTAAAGGAACAGTTTCTTGATTTTTAAGTTTTTTATTTTCAAAATGATTTTTTATTTTCAAAACAGATTTTTCTTTTAAATAACTAGAAATTTTTTCTATAGATCTTCTATCTTGTACTCTTAAAACATAAGCTGTACTCTCTGGAGACCTCTGTTGATTTCCTCCAATAATTCTTGCAGGAATCACCTCTTTGTGATCAAATTTAGCTAAGATCCCTACTTGGGAATACAAATACATCAAATCAGAAGTCAATTTTTCTGAAGCAGTTTTAGTTCTTATTCTTAGATGTTTTATTTTATAATTACTGCTCTTTTCTTCAATATGGCCATCCCCATTTATATAAGCCCCTAGAAAAGCTAATTTAAACTCTTCATTTCCCGAAAAAACAAAATTAGGTATTTTTTTCTCTCTTGCATTCCTTCCAAACCACTCTTTAAATATTCTTCCTAATAAATTTGCTCCAAACTGGACTTCCCATTTTGAACCATTTTTAATATCATGAACATTGCAAGGGAAGATTATTTTTGCATTTTTTTTACACTCTTCAACAAGATCTTCTTCATGACTTCCAAAAGTCAGATTTATATGTCTTGGAGCACAACCTTCGGCTAGATAGTATCCAAGCAACCTCCCAAAATTATAATCTAATTTAATCTTTCTAGGACTAATCTTTCTTTTTGCATAATATATCCATTCATTATCATAAGAAAATAGATAGAAATTTCTATCTTTTTTTTCAATAAAATCCAACATATCAATCTCTTCAACTTCTTTATCCCACGTTGTAGTTTTTGGAATCGCTAAATAGTCCCCAATAATCACATCATCTCCAGGGATACCAAGAAGTTCACCATTTCTTAAAACAAAAACACTATGTCCGCTTGTTATTCCTACATTTCTTCCTGTTTTAGTTTTAATTTTAAATATTTTACCTTCATAATCATGTTTAATTAATCGAGCATCAAACCATTTCATTTTTAAGTTAGTACGATCAAAGCCAGGAACTCTCAATCCAGCTTCATATTTAACATCTTTTATTTTTTTAATCTTCATGGATTTATGATCATTTACAACCACCTCTGTATCTGGTAAAACAGAAGTATGTATATCTTTAAACAATCTAACTCTTCTACTTTTCAAGTGATCTTCCAACTCTGCTCTATTCTTAATATTCTCTTCAGCAGGAATTACTTTATTGGAAAAAATAACATGATCTTCAGGTAAAAATCTAAAAGGTGTTTTATTCTTAGTCATTCTAGTTAAAACCGCATTTGGTTCACCTTGTCCACCAGTGCATACAATAACATACTTTGTACGATTCTTTTCAATATCTTTTAATTTTCTATCAATCTTACCTCTATAACCAACAATTTCATTTTCTTTAGAAAAATTAACAAAGCCGATATTTTCAGCAGCACTGATATACTTGCTCATACTCCGACCCAAAAACACAACTTTCCTATCTAATTTATGACCAAAATCAACAACACTTTTTAATCTAGCTAAATGAGAGGAAAACGCAGAAACAATTATAGCATTATCCTCATTCTCAGTTCCAAGCATAACATCTTTTAACATCTCACGAGCAACTTTCTCAGAAGGGGTTTTCTTATCAGCAGAAGAATAAAGAGAATCTACAACCAATCCAATAACATTCTCATTACCTAACTCTTTAAGTCTTTTATAATTTGGTTTAGTTCCAAGCACAGGATGATTATCAAATTTAAAATCATTAGCATATATTAAAATTCCATCAGGGGTATGTACAGCAATCATAGCAGTTTGAATAACAGAGTGAGTCATATTCAAAAACTCAATTTTAATATTCTTAGAAACCTTGTACATTCCATTTGGACTTATAGGTATTCTCTTATTTTTTAGAGAAACTTTACCATCTCTTATAGTTCTGTCTAAAACTTCCATGGTATAAGGAGTTCCCAAAACAGGAGCATTATACTTCCCTGCTAGATAAGGAACTGCACCGATATGGTCTAAGTGAGCATGGCTACAAGCAATAGCTTTAACATTTTTAGTCCAGCTTGCAATAAAACTATCGTCAGGAATAACATCTTTCTTAAGTAAATTGGCAGTATTAAAATTTGCTCTTTCCCCCAAATCTTCTTCAAAAGTAACTAAGTTAGGAATAAAGAAGCCCATGTCTAGGATAACTGCTTCATCTTTAACTTTTAAAGCGGTCATATTCTTTCCTACTTCATCAAAACCACCTATTGTAGCTATTTCCATTTCAAAACTTCACCTATCTTTAATCCTCTACTCTTATTAGAATTAAACTCTATTAAATATTTTGCTTTTTTATTAGGCTTAACACTTAATGTAAAAGGTTTAATATTTCTTTTAATATCAACTATCTTTCGTTTCTCATCTAACCAAACTGCATCAATCGGATAAAACACAAAACAAGTATGAATA
>CAYUTI010000010.1:0-26662 GCA_964447685.1 Candidatus Woesearchaeota archaeon | reverse complement strand
ATAAGATTACTTCTTTAATCTTATTGAGGTTTTTACCTCAATCCGGACACAACCTCATTATCAAAACGTTTAAATAACATTAAATATCTAAATTATATCTATGAATAAAAAGAGGTTAGAGGTTTTTTTAGAATTTTTGATTTTTGGTATAATCATGGGAATAGTAGAAGATATAATAGCAGTCTTAGTAACAACAGATGCTTCACTAAGTTGGAATATGTTAGGCCTAGTAACCTTAATCACAATTCCCTTTGCATTAATTGGGGAAATATTAGTAGATAGAAATCCTTTAATCAAACATGACGAAGAAAAGAAAAAATGAACACATTAAGCTGGATAATTCTTGCAACAATCTTAACAACCCTCTTAGGATTAGTAGGATTGTTCTCATTACTAATTAAAAAAAGACTTTTAGAAAGAATAACTTTAACTCTAATTGCTTTATCAGCAGGAACATTGATGGGAGGAGCATTCTTTCATTTGATAACAGAATCTTTAGAAACACACCCTCCCCTAATTACTTTCTCTATAGTAATTGTAGGTTTTATAGCCTTCTTCTTAATAGAAGGATTTTTCCACTGGCACCACTGTGAGAGATCAGAAGGTCATCCTTTTACATATATGATGTTGGTAGGGGATGCAATTCATAATGTTATTGATGGTTTAGTAATTGCGGCCAGTTTTATAGTAAATGTTCCTCTAGGGGTCATTACTACTCTTATGATTTTAGCTCATGAACTTCCTCAAGAATTAGGCTTATTTGGAGTTTTAATTTATGGTCACCATAACAGAAACAAAGCAATTGTTTACTCAGTTTTAGCACAATCTACAGTTATTGTGGGAGGTTTGTTAGGTTATCTCTTATCTTCTAATATCAATACTTTATCAACTTTTTTAGTTCCTTTTGCAGCAGGAGGTTTCCTTTACATATCTGCTTCAGATCTAATTCCAGAAATCCACAAAATACATTCTTGTAATTTCAATCATTCTTTTAAATCTTTAATTCCTTTTACAATAGGAATAATCCTAATGATTTTATTTAAAGTTTTTCTTGAATAAATCGATAAATATAAATATAACTTCTACTCTTTAAGATATATGTCAATGGAACAAACTATAAACGAAACTGTTAAACAGACGTGGGAATTGTTTAAGAAACAATACGTAACTTTAATCGTTGCAACACTAATTGCAATGATTTGTATGATTTTTATTATAACAATACCTCCTTTAATTTATGGTCTCTACATGATGTGTGTAGATTTGATGAGAGGTAAAGAGATTTCATTTACATCTCCTTTCAAAGGTTTCAATTATTTCTTCAGAAGTTGGGGATTAATCTTACTTATTGGCCTTATGGTTTTTGCAGGACTTTTATTACTTATCATCCCAGGAATCTTATTGATGATAGTTTTACAATATGCCCTTGCAATCTCAGTTATTGAAAACAAAGGGGTTATTGATTCAATTAAAAAAAGCTTTAACTTGGGACAAAACAATTTCGTATTTTCATTAGTACTTTTCTTAATTGTAGGAATCCTAAGTGCAATTGGAAGCGCACTAAGAATCGGTGGTTTAGTTACTATGCCTTTTACAAGTTTACTAGTGTGTGTAGCAACTATGAAATTAACTTCTAACAAACTTCCTAAAGTAGAAGCTAAAGTTGCTGAGAAGAAACCTATTAAAAAGAAGGCTAAAAAATAATTTTTTTTCTTATACTTCTATTTCATACTCAAAATAGTTATCATAAGGATTCTCTATCTTCATCATTTGTTTAACTGAAAACTTCTCAAAATGTCTTCTAAATGGACGCATAGAATTCCCATGTGCAGAAATCGCCACATTTACTTTGTTTTCTTTCATAAACTTAATCAAATCTTTAATAAAAGGCTTAACTCTTTTCTCTACATCTCTAACACTCTCTCCACCAGGAGGCCTTACTCTATAACCCCTATGGAATGCATCAAACTTCTTCAAACCATGTTTAGAGATATAACTCCAGTGACTAGAACCTTGCAATTTACCATAACTTCTCTCAATCATTCTATCATCTATAATGATTGTTTTACATTCAGGATGAAACTTCAAAACTTCCTTTAAAGTATCCTTACTTCTTGATAATCTAGTCTGAAAAGCAACATCAATTTTTTTATCTTTTAATCTTAAAGCAAGAATTTTAGCATCTACTTTTCCTCTTTTTGCTAATTTGGCATCTTTCCAGCCAGTGAACTTACCTTCTACATTATAATCCGTTCTACCATGCCTAAATAAATAAATCTTACACCTCATTTTTAAAAAAAGAAGTACTTTTCCTATTTAAAACTTTGCTCCTCAGATTTTTGTTCTTTACTTCTTTAAAAAACAATTTTTATATTTCTAACCTACAGATAATTGGGAAATGATCAGAAGCAGTTCTTTTTTTTCTATTATTGTCTTGATATTTTGATTTATCCATTAGAATTTCTTTACTTTTAAGATTAGAGAAGATAAAATCAATACAATTTCTAGGGGGGTGGATTTCTGACCAATCCATTACTGATTTTTCTTTACTAAGGTTTTCATTAATTATTGAAAAGTTTTCCTTTAACTTTTTAATTTGAGAACTACTTCCTTCTCCATTGAAATCCCCACAAATAATATAATTAATAGGATTCATCTTTTTTATTATACTGGATAAGACTTCAGATTCTTTAAGTTGAATGTCTTTTGATAAATGATCAAAGTGAGTATTAAATACTAGGATCGGCTCATTATTAATCTTTAATTCGATAAATGTCACAGTTCTATGGTATATACTCTGGCCATCAAGTCTACTCCTTTTATTTGGGGTTGAAGTTAACCAAAAATATCCTTTTTTGATTAGTTCAAATTTATTCTTCAAAAAAATAGTATTTGCTTCACCATAAATATCTTTGTTCATATCCTCATTATAAAAACCATAATAATCATAACCCTCTAACTCTTTATTTATGGTTTTAGTTTGAAGAGGATGGTCTTCTTGAATGCATAATATATCCGGATTATGTTTTTTGATTATACTTATTAAAAACGATTTTCTATGTTTCCACAAATTTAATTGGTCTTTTTCATCCCCTAACCTTCGGATATTATAAGTCATAACCTTTATTTCCATAACTAATTCTAATTTCCTGGGATATATAAAAACTATGTATTTAATCTTTAAAACTAATCACAATCCCAAACACCTAAATTTTTAGCCATAGCAATCTTCTCATTTTCTTTAAGCTCTTCATACCTTCCAGTATCATCTTTATATTTATCAAATACAAAGGCATAACCATTCCGAACCATATAAGAATTAATCATTAAATTATTTACATAAACATATCTTAACAATCGACCATACTTCCCAACATCACTTCTATCTCTTTCCAGATAAACCTCTTTACCTTCAGTTAACTGCTTTAATTTATCTTTAGCTTCTTGATAATAACATTGATCTTTTTCAGGAGTGTTAATCCCAGAAAACCTAATCCTTTCAACAGAACCATCAATAATAACATCTAAAGTATCACCATCAATTGCTCTAACAACTTCATAAGGTCCTTCCAATCTAGCATTATTCTCTTTTTCATAAACAACAACAGAACAACCACTAATTAAAAGAACTAAAACTAAGATAAGTACTCTTTTCATAAATTTCTAAAATAAGTCTAAGAATATAAAGATTATTGTTAATTAAACATAAAACTAGTATCTCTTGGTTCCTCTTTCAAATAAAAACCTTTTTTAGAACCATTCTCAAGGCAATCTCTAGCTCTATAGTATTGCCTCTCAAGTTTATTAAATCCTTTGTTATACCTTATAGTAAATGAAGCAGGAGTATTTTTTGCTATTTTCCCATAAAGAGATTCAAAACCTTGTACAATACGTCCTCTAAGCATTCTTAATCTTTCTACTTCTAAGGAATCTTTACCTTCCTGTTCACTAATCTCTTGATTAGTTTTATGAATAAGACCCATATAATCTTCATTTAAGAATTTTAAATATTTACCAAAAAGAATCCAACCTTGTTCACCTCTTAGAGTTAAGTCTAACTCACTAAGAGTTTCTATAAATCCCTCCAAACTAGAAGTATCAACGGGTTGAATCATTTTTTCCTAGCGTTTTTTCGCATCTCTTCTTTTTCTGCTTCTTGCTGTTTTTTCTTTTTATAGTGGTGTGCAATAATTACACCAGCTCCAGCACCAGGAATAATAGAGCTTGCTAATTCAGTACTTACTTCAAATAATACATTCTCACTGAATATTTCACTCATCTTTCTCTTGAATACACTACCTTTCTTCTTTACTTCACCAGTGCATCCATCAATTTCGATAACACCTTTCTTATTTTTACCTTGTAAAGTAAACTCAAAAGCATAAATAGGTCTGAAAAATAAATATAATCTATTAATTTCTAATTTTTCTTCTAAGATTTTATCGGCATGGATTGTTGCCATTAAATCTTTTAACATTGTTCTAATTAAGAATTCAGCTCTAACTTCAGCTGGAACAACAACAGTGTTTCCAACATCTAACTCTTCAGTTTGTTTTATGGTTTTAGTTTTGAACTCAAAATATTTTCTAAAATCTTTTTCTTCACCAGACATAGCATCCATGAATATTTCTTTTTTTCTTTCTTCTAAGCAAGTATCAATTGCAGGAATCTCTAATCTTCCATCTACAATTTGATAAATTTTATTATTTATTGCTACTTTCTTAACTTTAGAATCAACTTCATAGTAATAAGGTCTTGATTTTTCATACTCAACTAAACTTTCACCTGCTGCATACCAGAAAGGTTCATATCTCACTTCTGTATGGGTTAATATTACATCTTGATTTTTTACAAAACTTAAAGCTCGTGAAACACTTCCAAATATAGAAGTCTTATATTTTTGTGCTTTCCACTCTGCATCTTTTACACTAAGTAAAGGGTGTAAAGCCAATATTCTCCGATCCTTAATATTAAATCTTAATTTGTTTACCATTTTATTTATCACCAAGATTCACCAAGATCTTTAGCATCTGTGTGAATTTCTTTAGGTTTATATTGCTCCATTATATCATTAATCAATATTACGGTTTCATTAAAATCTTCTTCGCTTGGAAGGTTTCCTTCCTTGTATTGTTTTAAAAGATAATCTTTAGCAGTTGTTAATATAACCCCATTAAGGGCATCTCTCGCTTCTTCTACTTTTTTAATAAGCTCATCAATCTTTATAATCTCGTTGTCAAATTGTTCTTTTGTAACCATTGTAATCCTCAATTATTAAAAATATAAGCACATTTTACCATATATAAACCTTTCGGTTATTTAACTACTAAAAAGTAACAAAAATTAAGAATAAATAGGAGCTATTTTGCCTGCCCTATAAGCTGAGTTTAAACCTTCAATTTCACCTTGTGGGTTCATTGAATACTGACCTAAAAGAACTCTAGAAAGCCCATAATCCACAGGTTCTGGCCTTTTTTCAACTATTTGGTCAAGAGCTGAATATATCTCAACAGGAGGATTATCTCTACCTACATCCATTCTTTCCAACATCCTGTAAGGTATTAAATCATTTTCCATAACTCTTTTAAAGAAATAACCCTATTTAAACCTTTTTAATGGGCAAGATTCTTAAACATGAACGAATTAGGCACCATTATTATATCCCCATCAGAATCTTCAATTATCGTATCCGATAGACCAAATTTGATAACTTTTCCAGATACTCCTTTAACACTAATATTCTTACCGATTTTAATCATTTTTTTCCATTTAATTAAGAGGCCATAAAACGAATTATAGATCAAATCTTTAACAGAAAACACTACAATTATCACTAAAATCACACTTAAGATAATAAAAATTACACTTACCAAAGTACTTATTATTCCTAACTGATTTAAAGCTAAAATAAAAGCTGCAATTAATATTACATATCTAACTAATCTAGATAAACTCCTTTCAACTTTAATTCTTAACCCACTTTTTTGTAAGATTCTGTCAGTTTCCAATTCTCCCAAAATTCTTTTAACAAATTTACTCAGAACAATACTAAAAATATGACCTATCAACATGATTACAATAGCTACAACTAAATTAACAAAACTTTCTTGCAACCAACTTAATAAAGTCATAAGTATAAGAACAACTACTAATTTAAAAACTTATCTCCAAGGACAATTTTCACCATTTTTTTTACAATGTACTTCTCTATATGTATCTGTTACCGCAAGAATGCCTCCTGTTTCTAGTGTACATTTATCATCTTTGTAATGTTCACACAACATAATCACATTACCTACTAGTGAATTCATTTCTTCTTTAAACTCTTCAGGACTAATTTCAGGGTCATCCATGTAAACACCAAACATTGCTTTAAGAATCATCTTATCTTTTTCCCCATCTCTTGGTCCACTTATTCCAAATGTTTTATTGTTATGTACTAAAAGTGCATATTCCCCATAACTTAATGTTCTTAATTCATTCATCTTTTAATCTCGTACAACCTTTCCCTTTATTTGAACAATACACTTTTACGTAAAGGTTTCCCATGATTCCCCTATTATCTTTTTTACACCCTCTCCCTTTAGTTTTCTCAAATTTTTCTTTATCATAGAACGGACAAGTATTATCATCTATTTCAAGTGGGCTCCCATCATCAAATCTGCTTTTTGTTAACCTTTCAGTAGCTTTTTTTTCTAACATTGAAGGAGTAAGATTTGGATCATTTAGAAAAATATCAATCAGAGTAGTCCCAATTTTTATTTCAGTAGGAGTTAGCTCTTCAATATACTTAAAAGTTCTAGAATCAAATACATGTACATAGGTTTTACCTTTATAACTTAATTCATCCATCTTAAATTTCTCTAGAATTTCCTAGAGGTTCTCCTATCACCTCTATACTTAAATCTCTGTTTAGCACCTTTATAAACATTACGATAAAATATATAAACTAAAAAATTAAACCAAACTCTATGCCAACTAACGTAACACCTCAATATCAGAAAGCAGAAGAAGAATTCTTCGCTGCAGATTCTAATGAACAAAAACTAAAATGTTTGAGAAAAATGTTAGCACTAGCTCCATCCCACAAAGGAGCAGAAAAATTAAGATCTGAAATCAAACAAAAAATAGCAAAAATTAAAACTCTTCAAGAAAAAGAAAAAGCTTCTAAGAGATCAGGACCAAAATTAGGTTTTAAAAAAGAAGGTGCAGCAACAATAGCAATCCTCGGTACACCAAATTCAGGAAAATCAACTTTATTAAAAGAACTAACAAATGCTAATCCTGCAATCGCGAATTATCCTTTCACAACAACAAAACCAGAAGTAGGTACTTTAGATTACAAAGGGATTAAATTACAGATGGTGGAAATTCCAGCAATAACAGAAAACTTCTTAGCAACAGCAAATGGCCCTACTCTCATGTCAATAGTAAGGTCTTCAGATCTAATGATATTATGTTACAAAAATGAAAAAGAATTCGAACTTCTTAAACATGAACTAAGAGAAGCAGAAATTAAAGTTCCCTATATTCATTCAAATGAAAAGAACCTTCAAGAAAGAATTTGGGCGTCTCTAAAAGTTATCAAAGTTTATACAAAACAGCCAGGTAAAGAACCTTCTTATCCGCCAGTTGCAATGAAACAAGGTTCAACCGTTGGAGATTTTGCTAAAAAAATACACAAAGATTTCAAGAAAAAATTCAAGTTCGCAAGAGTATTCGGACCTTCAGCTAAATTCCCCGGCCAACAACTAGGTGTAGATCATATCTTAAAAGATGATGATGCAGTGGAGTTACATTTAAAGTAATCCTTGTTTTTGAAGTGATTCTTGTTGATAATTTATATATCCCAACAACACTGTCCTATATAAAGGCCTATCTTCTTCTGATAAAAGTCCTGTTTGAGCAAGATGTTCTAATCTATCCACAAGTTCTCTTAGGGGCATAGGTGGATCTACAGAAGAACTATCAATACCTCCAGGAGAATTCTCACATTGTTCTCTAAACCAATCAACCATTCCTTTTGGAACATTAACTTTTTTATAAACTCCTACAGTCATAACAACTTTCTATTAAATTTAATTTATAAAAATTTATATTCTTTAAAATAACTTTAACAACTTTTAAAAACTCAATAATTCTTACAACTCTATGTTAGACTACATAATCCTAGGAATCTTACAAGGAATCTTTGAATGGCTTCCAATCTCAAGCGAAGGCATTATAGCTTTAACCACTTCGTATTTAACAGAACTTAACCCAATAGATACAGCTTTATTTTTACACTTAGGCACTCTACTAGCAGTTCTAATTTATTTCAGAAAAGATTGGTTAGAGTTAAAAAACAATAAACAATTACTAAAGTTCTTAATCATAGCAACTATTATCTCCTTACTAATAGCTTATCCAATTTATACTTTCATAACAAACATAACAATAGGTTCAACATTATTATTCATAACAGGTTTAGGATTATTAATAACTTCCTACTTCCACAAAACAAATAAAAAAATAAAAATTAAATTCAAAAACTTAGCTTTACTTACAGGTTTACTACAAGGTTTAGCAGTTATTCCTGGTTTATCAAGATCAGGTTCAACGATCTTCGGATTATCTCTAGGTGATTTAGAACCAAAAGAAATATTAAAAATATCTTATATGTTATCAGCACCAGCAGTTTTAGCATCAACTTCATTAATTTTATTAAAAGAACCTACAATAATACAAACATGGCCAGCTTTGATTTCAAGTTTTTTAGTTGGAATACTAACTTTACACTTATTATTAAAATTTGCACAAAAGATAAACTTTTATAAATTCACACTAACATTTGCTATACTATGTTTTATAGGAGCAATAATTAATTTACTATGAGATCAAAACAAACAATCCAAGCAAGAAAACAAGGTTTCAGAGCTAGATCTGTCTTTAAACTTCAACAAATTAATAATAGGTACGAACTAATTAAAACAAAAGATGATGTTCTAGATCTAGGTTCTTATCCAGGTTCTTGGTTACAATTTCTAGTTAAAAAAACAAGTGGATTCATATTAGGAGTAGACATCAGAAATATAAACCCAATCCCTAACACTCAATTCTTAAAAGCAGACTTAACTAAAGAAGACACAATAAAAAAAATAAAAGAGATAAAACCAATCTTTGATGTAGTAATCTCAGATGCAGCACCAAAAACCACAGGTATGATAGAAGTAGATGTTTTTAATTCATATAAAATATGTCACGCAACTCTAAACATAGCAATAAATGTCCTAAAACCAAAAGGAAATTACTTAGCTAAAATGTACCAAGGAGAAGAAACAGAGTTATTCCTTCAAGAACTTAAACAACATTTTCATAAAGTTTTCTTATATCGGCCACAAACAACAAAAATTCGTTCAAAAGAAGTTTTCCTAATTGCAAAAGGCTTAAAAACAAAAAGAGCTTAACAAAACTATGAAACAAGTAATCCTAGTAAGGCAAGACCTAAAACTCAGCAAAGGAAAACTAGCCGCTCAAGTTGCTCATGCTTCTGTAGAAGCAGTTCTAAAATCTCCAAAAGATAAAATAGAAGAATGGAGACAAGAAGGAATGAAAAAAGTTGTTCTAAAAGTACAAAACGAAGATGAACTTATTAAATACAAAAAGATAGCAGGACAAAATAAATTAATAAATGCTTTAATCATAGATGCAGGAAGAACAGAACTCCCTCCTTCAACCAAAACTTGTTTAGCTATTGGTCCAGATGATGAAGAAAAAATAGATAAATTAACAGCTAACCTCAAGATGCTTTAAACCATTATTTAATCCTAATTCTTCAAAGACTAGGAACACCTTATACCTATCTAACAACTCAGCATCTAAATCGCCTTCAATATATCTTCTTTCTTGCAATAATCTGTTTATTTTATCGTAATCTCCTTGCCTAACTCTTGTAACAATTTCTTCAACTTGGATTGCATATGCCCCATCTTCAGAGATTTTATCACATAATTCCCACAAATTTTCTTCAACAATCCTAGCATTTTCTACAATCCATAAATCTACATATTTTTCTGTCAAATCCTTGTGGGCCTCAGAAGAAGCTTCATACTTTCCTCGTTCAATGCAAACCAATTCATTATAGCTAAGAGAACTACATAAAAAACTTTTCAAATCTTGAACATTTGCCATAAAATTCAAAAATAAAGTTTACTTTTAAACCTTTACAATATTCTCAATATATGAGATATAACCCCTATATAATATAATTTTAAAATAGTCTTTTTTAGATGTTATAACTCATTAGTGACAATAAAATAGAAAGATTTATAAACTCAAAAATTCGTTAGATTATCATGGAAAAATATACCTTAAAATCAGGTAAATATTCAGGAAGAACACTAGAACAAGTAGCTCTTACTGATTTTTCAGAGCTTGTTCGATTGAGAGATTATGCTCTTATGTCTGAAGAATTTACTGAAAGAGCACACTATATCTCTTGGGCTTTAAACCATTTTGAACCGGTTGTTAAATGTAGATCTTGTGGAGGAATTCCATCAACCCTTGATTTAAAAATAAAATGGGAAGAGAGAGATTTACCAATAAAAGGTACAAATTTTATGATAAGAAAGAAAATTTATGAACCAAATAGGATGTCTCCAAGTTTTGTTTATTGTGGGTCATCTAGTCCTGATTGTGCTCAATCTTATAGAGATGATTCCTCAGACTTTAGGGATCTTAAATTTAACACTCTTTTAAATTTAGCAACAAGAACCCCTGGAACTAGAAAAAATCCAGCAGGAAATAGAATTTATCCTTTGTGGCTTGAAGAAGAGCTAAGAAACGTTTTACTTGTATGTGCAGGTTTTAGAGAAGATATGAATAAGACAAGAAAGATTACTAAAAAAGCAGCTAGAGATTTTATTGATAATTTAAAACTAACTATACCTTATTTTTCACCATTAGAACAATCATATCAAGAACAAGAGGAGATTAACAAAAAAGAAGAACCTCTTAAAAAAGTGATTCCAGTTCAAATGACCCTGTTTTAATCCTAAGCAAAAACTTTATAAACCCAATTTTACGAAAATAATGTTAGGACGGTCATAGCGGCTTGGTTCCATCCGTTCCCGTTTCGATCACGGAAATTAAGCAAGCCTACGTTTCAGGCTGTACTGCTCTTTGAGCGGGAACCCTGATTCGCTGTCCTACTCTTTTTATCACAATAATTCTTAAAAACCCTTATTTATTCTTTGGAAATATGGAAGTTAAAGGCAGACTACATAGCGCAGAAGTTATGGATGAGGGCCAATATAAACTTACACTCATCACTATTTGCGGAGAATCAGACCTTAGTGCTACTGCTGTGAGATTCTATGGGATTATACATGAATCATTAAAGGATTTTAGTGAAGTTAGGTTTAATCAAATAGGGGTTTATGAGCAGTTCTTGAGAGCAGAATCAAAAACGAATGGAGAAACCAATTACATCCGGGTTTACCGAAGACTTCCAAAAATATTTGAAGAAGAAGCAAAAAGAAACCTTCCAAGAAAAGAATTAGAAGATTTACTCAAACAACGAAGATAATTTCAATCAAAACCTTTAAATATTCACTATTCTATAGTAATAATATGGTAGGAATTACTGATGAACAAAAAGGACTCTATGAAGTAACCCTTGAAGGAAACTTAATAGATATTGCCTCAGTGGGTATTCTTGAAGAAAGATTATTTTACTTAGTTCTAAAGGATCAAGGTATTCTAAAAGTTTATGGAAGAAATGGTTTAGAAGACTTTATAGGAAAAGTTAGAGATAAAGAAGAAAAAATTTTATTTGAACAAACTCTAAAAAAATTCAATAGAGGATTAATTCAAAAACTTTCTTCAGGGGATAACATACAAATCATTGAAGTACCTAAAAACTATATGTTTCACTTTCAAAATAATACTCCCTCTTTATTTATTTCTTTAAGGTATCATAGAATAAGAATAGATAAAAAAGGGGACCAACAGACCAGAGGAGAAACTGAATTAGAAAAAGCAGATACTTTTAGTTAGTGAAAACCTTTAAAAACCCCTAATTTTTCTTTTTTAGTATGAAACGTAATTCAAAAGCAGAACAAAAACAAATTGCCAAGGAAAGAATAGAAATTTTATTCAAAAAAGCAAAAACTTCTTCACAATCTTTAGCAAATAGATACGTAACTTTAGCAAGAAAATTATCAATGAAAACAAGAACACCTTTACCAAAAGTTTTCAAAAGAAAGTTCTGCAAACACTGCCATAACTATTTTAAAGCAGGAAATTACAGAGTAAGAACCCATAATGGAAAAGTAGTTTATTATTGTTACAACTGCAAAAAAAATTCTAGAATACCTTTTACAAAAGAAAAATCTAAGAGTTAGTTTTCAAAAATTTATAAATCCTCAACCAATCTTTCTTAATAAAATCTCTTTCTTGACGAACCCAATGTCCAAAACCTCTACGAAGTAATTCTTTATCAACAACACCTCCTTGATGAGGATATTTATATTTCTGTTCATAAGGACTATTGAATCCATGCATATAATGAATCAATTCATGGGCTAAAGTAATATCAATAATATATTCAGGAACTAACTCATGAACAAACAACCCATTAACAACAATCTCAGAGCTTCCATCTTTTAACTGTTTAATATGACCAAACTTATTCTTCCACTTTCCTTTAAAACGAACAATTACTTTATTTTTTCGTTCAACCTCAGGAAATAACATTAACCAGATAGAATCTAATTTACCAATCAACCATTCATTATTTCTCATAAAAAAATAAAATAAAATAGGAATTAAAAAACTTTATGCTTCTGCACTAGTTAAGTGAGCAGCTAAACCTTCAAAGAAATCTTCTTTCTGAGCACAATTTGGCGGTAAGAAAATCTTTTTAACTTTATCTCCTTCACACTCAACTCTAGCAGATAAACCTTTTCCATAAATTGGACTTAAGAACCTATGTGCACCACCAAAACCAGCAATCTGTCCTGCTTCACTATCTTTCCTAAAATCAAACCCTTCCTTTGGCTCAATTACAATTTCTCCTTCTTTACCTACTGGGAATTGAATACTAATCAACCCACCTTCTATTCTACATACCAATTGAATTCCTTTACCATAAGCATGAGCCCTAGTTCCATAAGCCCCATAACTATTTGCATATTTCATACATTCTAGAATTAATTTATTGTTTAATGTGTCTGTGTTCCTGCAAAGATTTCCTATGTCTCTTATTAAACCACCATATGTACTTTCTCTCATTTTAAAAAAACCTCCAAAATTAGCTTTTCTTAAACTTAGCAACAGTGTCCATTAGATCTACATGTCCTAAGAACAAAGCTCTACAACAATATCGAGTAACGCCAAGATCATCTAAAACTTTCTTACGATCCTCGCCCTTTTCTACTCTCTCTTTATATTGTTCCCATAGGTGACCTACAGGTTTTCCACAGGATATGCATCTAACTGGAATTATCATTTTTATTTACCTCTTACTGAATTGTCTTTTAGCTCTTGGTTTACCAGAATCATTTGGTTTACAAGGCTCATTTCTTCTAACATCCGCAATTATTAAACTACGATCATAATCAATAAACTTTTGTTTCAAAGCTTTACTCTTACTGAACTCAACTAAGCCTTTAGCAATTGCTAATCTCACTGATTCAGCTTGGCTTTGCCATCCTCCACCATTCACTCTAACTGAAATATTTACTTTGTCAGCTACTTCTGGTGCTAATAAAATTGGCTCTTTAATTCTTTCTCTAGCCATTTCAGGATTATAAACTTCTAAATTTTGAGAGTTAATTCTAATTACTCCTTTTCCTTCTCTTACAGTTGCTCTTGCAATAGCTTTTTTTCTCTTTCCAGATGTGTGAACTGTTTTCATAGTAAATTACAAATCTCCTTAACACTCATATATTTTAAAGTTCCTAATTTCTCAACTTCAGAACCCTTAACTTTAATCATTTCTTTTCCTTCAAATACTTGAGGTACACCAACATGACATTTTATTCTTTTAAAAGCTTCTCTTCCCTTGCTTTGTTTGTAAGGTAACATTCCTCTTATTGCTCTTTTAACAAAACTCTCAGGAACTCTTGGATAAAAAGGACCATGGAATGGTTCTCCTCTTTCTCTTCTTTGTTTATATCTTGCTAAAAGATCTTCTTTCTTACCAGATAGAATTATCTCTTCACAATTAACAATATCAATTGTTTCACCTAATATTGCTTGTTTAGCTGCATAGGTTGCTACTCTTCCAAGGACTGAATTTTTTCCATCAATTATCATCCTATAATCCTCACTTTCTTACCTTTAACTCCTTCTTTCATTAAATCTCTAATCAAAGAAGCTTTTCCATTAGTATTTATTTTTTCTTCAGCATTTCCAGAATACTCTAATGCATAAACATTAATTTTATGATTTAATTCTCCAGTACCTAATACTTTACCAGGAACAATTATTGTTTCTCCTGCTTTGGTTACTCTATTAATTCTATCAACATTAACTTCTCTTCTATTTCTTCTGCTCTTTCTTAATTCAGCAGCAATTCTGTCCCAAAAAGCAGATTTATCTTTAGTACTTAAAGCATCAATCTCTCTAATCAAATTCAATGTACTTATTTTAGTTGGTCCAGTTCTTCTCATTTTATCTTTTTAACTTCCTTTTCAAATTCATTTAATTTAGCATCAAAAATCTTAACAGCTTCTGCTAAAATCTCCTTAGGTTCTAATTGTCCCCAAGGTTCAATTGTAACTATAAAATCTTCATTATTCCCTTTAACTTCTATTTCACCATTACTTGCTTCAACACAAGCATTACATAATACACATTTTTCATTATCAGTAACTTTAATCTTACCTGAATTAGCCTCTAAAATTTTAACTGGGCAACTTGCAGCAACTTTCTCAGCATTTTTAACAGCGCCAGCTTTTATTTCAGGATAACCTCTATAAAACATTAATCCAGGACTGAACTTCATATGATCTTTTCCTTTACCCATAACAGCAATCATATTTAATTTCAATTCTTGTCCTTTTAGTAAATTAACAATTGGGATTTTATCATGAACTGCTTTAATCTTAGGATCTTTACTTTTGATGTCTCCTGAATAAACCATTGCAGGCCCTTTAACATCTAAAGTTAAAACCAATTGACACATACTGCATCCTTTACCTTTACATTTGCAGTCTTCTTTAAGATTATAAGATTTTAAATCAGTAACTAATGGAACTAAACCTAATCTATGTGCTAACATTTCATCATACATAGCAGAACCATTTTTAACAACTTCAATGTCCTCAATAGCTAAGCAAGGAACTTCACTAGTTGCTAACCTTCTTAGAGTATTTATCAAAGCTGGATTTAATCCTTTGAATAATATTTCAGTATTTTCTTTATTAAGAGCTTTAACATCCATTGTTTAAACCCTCCTACCCCTCTTTCCACCTTTCTTTCTGCATCCATCATGAGGCATAGGGGTTACATCTTCAATGTTACCAATTTTTAATCCAACCCTGCTTAAAGTACGAACTGCAGCTTGTGCTCCGGGACCAGGACTTGATGGACCATTATGGCCACCAGGTGCTCTTATTTTAACATGAATAGCATTAATTCCTTTTTCAATTGCATTTTCAGCAGCAATTTTAGCAGCAGCCATTGCAGCTGTAGGTGAACTTTCTAATCTATCTGATTTAACAACCATACCACCAGATGCTTTTGAAACAGTTTCAGATCCAGTGATATCAGTAATATGAATTATAGTATTATTATAACTAGAATAAATATGAGCAATTCCCCATCTTAATCCTTTATCGTTCATTCTTGCACGAGGTTCTCTTGGACTTCTTCCTTCTCTTCTCATTCTTGTTTTTCCTCAACTTCTTTTTTAGGCATTTCTTTCTTAGCTTCAACTTTTGGTTGTTCCTTTACTTTAACTGGAACAGCCTTAGCAGCTTTTACTTTAACAATTCTTTCAGGGTGTTCTGAGTCCATGAATTGACTTGTCCCTAAGAAATTAATTTTACTTTCTTCATCTCTTTTAACTAAGTAAGATGGAACATCAACACAACATCCATCTACTCCGATATGACCATGAACAATCATTTGTCTTGCTTGTTTAGGTGTTCTTGCTAATCCTAATTTGTAAACAACAGTTTGTAATCTTCTATCTAAAATACTTTTAAGATTTAAACCTAAAATATCTTCCATTTTTGCACCAGGATTAATCAAACCTAATTTAACTAATCTGTCAATTAATTCTTTTTTCTCTTTTTCAGCTTGTTTATCATTTTTTGGAATAAGTTCTATTGCATGTTTTCTAGCTCTTCTAAGAATAGCACTCATCTTCCAGATTTCTCTTTTAACTCTAAGACCATAATCTCTTTTAATTTCTCTTTCCTCTTCTAATCTAACAGCATCCCAAATAACTTTAGGGGTTCCATATTTCTTTTTTTGCTTCTTTTTATGTCCCATCTTTACTTAGCAGATTTTTTCTTAACTCCTGTAGTTTTACCTTTATTTCTTCTAAAGTTACTTTTAGTTCTTTGACCTCTAACAGGTAATCCTGCAGAATGTCTTGTTCCTCTATAACATTTAATTTTTCTTAATCTTTTAATATCAAATTCTTTTGCTAATTTTAAATCACTTGTACTTAAGTGTTTATCTTCACCACTATCATAATCTTTTCTTCTGTTAACTAACCAAGTTGGTATTCCATTCTTAAGTGGATTTTTAATTATCCCTTCAATTTTTTTAACTTCATCTTCACTTAATTCACCAACTTTTGTATTTCTATCAATTCCAGAAATAAGACAAACAGCATTTGAGAAAGTATAACTAACACCGTAAACCCTTCTTAATGCATGATACAAAGGTTTAGTTCCCACTATATCTGCATCCATAATTCTTACTAATTCTTTAAATTCTTTCTTTTCAGCCATCTTATGATTTGTAAAAAGGACTATTTCGCCTTTAAAAACTTTACTATTGTTAAGAAATCATTTAAAAAAAGCTATTATCTACAAATAATTTATATTTATCTTCTTCATTGATTTCCATCAAGATTCTTTTGATTACAGCCTTCTCAGGATCTGGCATTAATTTTACTCTTTTACGGATATCATCAAAGGATTTAAACTCTTCCTCATCCCTCTTCTCTAAGATTTCCCACATATGTTTTTTACCAATTCCAGGCAATAATTCAATTTGATGCCTTCTAGCATTAATAGGTCCAGCTTTATTGAAGAATTTTACGAATTTAGTTTCATTCTTCATTACTAAATCCTTAATAATATAATCTAGTTCCCCTCTTGCAGTTTGGGTTAATTTATCTAAAGGTATCTTACCAATAACATGGTGAATCTTATCTCTCTTTCCTTCACCAATATATACCTCTTCATTAGGCTGCAATGCAATACCTTTCTTCGGAACAATTTCTAATAGAACAAAATGATTTTTTCCTATAGCTTGAGCTATTGGAGTCTTCCTGTGCATTGGTTTTGCTTCGAACGGATACCCGTTTGGAAGGAAGTCCAATACTATTACTGATTCTTCTTTTGTTTGTGTCCTCATCATTTTTCTTAAGCTTTAGTTCATGCATCTTAAAACTATAATATATATAATTAAACTGATATAAAAAGCTTTGTATTGCCTGAAATCACTTCAAAGCTTTTAAAATTTTGTCGAGATCTTCCTGCTTTAAAGTCAGGTTTTCTCCACTAAAAATAAGCCTTAAACTGTCTAAATCTTCAGGCATAACATCAAGAATTTTAACAATATGACGGTCTTTTAACCTTAAAACATTTAAACCTTCTAATTTCTTCTTTAACTCTTCAACTTTCTTAAAATCAACAGTATCAAAAGTATTAAGGTATTCTTCAACTTTATTTGCTCTAAAAGTAAGTTCTTTATCTCTACTCTTTATCTTTTTAAGTTCTTCCTTCATCTCACTCATACTTAATGCCTGTTCATTTAAAATTTCGATATTTCCAGTCATTTTAAACTCTCCTTAAGTGTGTTGGATGAACTATAAAAGTTTTTAGTTTTCCACCATCTTTGATTTCAACTTCGTAGCATTTACCCTTTTTACCTGCTACTTTTCCGATTCTTCCATGGTATCTAGGGTGATACATACCCTTCTGATAAGCTGGCTCTGCTTTAAATTGTACTTGATCTCCCTCTTTGAACTTTTGGAAGAACTTTCTAATACTAATTTTACCCTTAGTTCTGATGTTCTTTTTCATCTTACTACGGGTTTTCCTTCTCATACCACCGATTCTTTGAGCCATCTTAAGAAAATTAGACTTTTAACTATTTATAAAGCTTTTTGTTACATTATTTGAGTCATGACTTGATCTAAAGCAAAGAATAAATTGCCACCTTTTACAGAAGCATTTTTAACAGCACCATCAACACTTAACTCGGTTAACAACTCAACATCTTTGTCATCACCTTTCAACTCTAAAGAAATTTTTTCAAAACCAGGATTATCATCACAAATCTTTTTTACATAATTACCAATTATTTTTTTAACAACAATAATTTTCGCAGGTTCTAAAGAACTAAATCCAATTAACTCTATGTTTCCACCTAGCACCTCTTTTTCCATAACTTATTTAGAAAACATAACTTATATTTAAATCTTTTTACTCATATAGGTTCCATCTTTCTTATAACCAAGTTTTTTGTAGTACTCTTTCACACCAATTCCAGAAATAACATAAATTTTTTTAGCATTAAATTCTTTAGCAGCAATCTTCTCCGCTTCTGAAATCAATCTTTTACCTAAGCCTCTATGTTGCACTTCACCTTTAGCACCAACTTTAGCAACATTACCATAGACATGAATCTCTCTAATTCCAACTTTTCCATTTTTATTTTTACGCAATCTCAAAAAGCCTAACAACTTATCATTACTTTCAAAACTCAAAAATACTTCTTTACCCAAAGAAGCTTCATAATTTCTTCTAACTAATTTTATTTTACCTACTCTTCCACCTCTAATCTCTCTACAACGAATACATCTGCATTTAACATCAAGATACTGTCTTAGATTAGTAACCATAGAACCAGCACTTATTACATTTTCAGGGATATCCCTTTGTATCCTCATAATCCTACAATACTCTGGAACAATCTTTTTAATCTCAGAAATAATAGTAATCAATTCTTGAACATTCCAAGGTCTATATTTATTATCCTTCCACAATTTATATAATTTGGTTCCTTTAACAACAGCACAAGGATAAATCTTCAAAGCATCTGGTCTGAAATTAGAATCCATAAATAACATTTTACCTAGCATTACATCTTCACCAATGCTACTTCCAGGCAAATTAATCATCACATGATATCCAACTTTCAAAAATTTTTCTTTCAATTTATAAGTTGCTTCAATCGAATCTTCAACACTATGTCCTCTTTCAATCTTTCTTAAAACCCTATTATCCAAACTTTGTACACCTAATTCAACACGGGTACAGCCTTGTTCAAGCATTCTTTTAATTTCTTTGTCACCACAATAATCAGGTCTAGTTTCAATAACTAATGCAATACACTTTACAATTCCTTTCTCATTCTTAACTTGCTCTTTCTTAAGAGAACACTCTTTAACTAACTTCAAAATTTTCTTCTTCAATCTTTCTTCTCTTTCACTACCCATTTCATTTCTATAATCTAATTCAAAGAATTCAAAAAACTCATCAAATTTCACACCATCTTCAGACAAAAACATTTTTCCAAAATCATTGAAAGCTTTAAAACAATTTTTAATAAACCAATCCTGATAATCTTTTCTAAAGCTAGGAAAAGTCCCACCCATAATAATTAACTCAATCTTAGAAGGTACAATCCCTAATAATATATACTGTTCTAATCTATTAAATACTTGTAAATATGGATGATAATCATTTCTTTTAGCTCTACGTGAAGCAGGTTCATTTCCCGTATAAGATTGCGGAACATCACCAAAAGAAGATTTTAAACCACCTGGACACATTAAACACTTTCCATGTTTACAAGGAATGGGCTTAGTCATTACAGCAACTACTGAAACACCACTCATACTTCTTGAAGGTTTACTCTTCAAAACTTCAAATAAATACTCTCTATCTTTACCTTTAGAAGCTAAAAAAATCTGAATCAAATTTGGCATTATAGAAGGTTTATATTTTTTACATAATTTATCTCTTAAGTTTATAACTTTTTTAGAATCAGAAATTCTATGTTTAACTATTTCTTTAACTAATAATGACATAAATTCCGAATCTTGCATATTACTAGATAAGATTTTACTCTTTAAAAAGTTTTATAAACAATCTTTAATTATAAGACCTTATGAACAACATAGTAGGGGTCTCAACAGGTTCAATCCACACTTGGGCAAAATCCTTGAATGGAACATTAGACATTTTAAGAAATGCAAAAGTTGAAGCAGTAGAAGTTCTTTTTGGAAAAACAACAGATTTAGATGAAAAAATTTCAAAGGAGAATATAGCTTATCTCCAAAGTTTAGGTTATGTTTCTATCCACTCCCCTTTTTATGATTCAGATAAAAATGATTTTTATTACAAAAACAGTAATATAATTAGAAGATTAGCAGATATATATCATCAAATTCAAGCAAAAACAATTGTTTTTCACCCAAATCTATTGCCTAACTTAACACTTATTGAGGACTTAGGGGCAAATGTCTCTTTAGAAAATGTACCCAAAAAAAGACAAGTCCCTTTTGAAGAACTTAGAGAGATCTTTAGTGAATATCCTCAATTTAAGATGGTATTAGATACAGCTCACGCATTTACTTATCACAAAGGTTACTTAGATGAATTAGTCCAAGAATTTAACAATATTATTCAACACGTGCATTTTAGTGATAGAAGATTTTCACAATCTGCTCAAAAAGTAAAAGACCATCAACAATTTCTTTATTGTAGAACAAGAGAAAAATTCGAATCAATTAGGAGGTTAGATTGTCCTATAATTCTAGAAATTTCAATAAAAGATAAAGTAGATGACCTAGAAAATTTAAAAAGAGAAATCGCATCCGTAAAAAGATTCCTATACTAAACAAGCAAAAACCTTTTATATATCTTACTAAACAAGAATAATAATGAAAAAAGAGGAAATACCAGCATCTATCTGGAGAAGATCTTTCGCATATATCGTAGACTTATTGATCATAAACTTAATCTTAGTTGCTCCTTTCCAAAAAATTCTAAATATTCCCAATCAATCTTATCAAGAAACATATAATTTCCTAATTAACAATCCAAATACAATGTACTCAATCCTTTTCGCATCTATGATCCTTTTTATCTTAATACTATTATACTGGTCTTTACTAGAATACTATATCTCACAAACAATAGGTAAAATGTTATTTGGAATAAGTGTTATATCATTAAAAAAGAACCTAACTTTCAAACAAACATTAATAAGGAACCTTTCTAAATTTTCGTTACCTTTATTAATAGTAGATTCACTAAATATACTCATAAAAAGTAAAAACCAAAGATATTTAGAAAAAATATCAAATACTTTGGTCATAACTAATAATCCGGAGGTAATATAAAATGGGTTGGAGCTCAATGAAGCCATGGGCAAAAAGAGAGTTTTTAATTGTAAGTTTAGTAGTTATAGCATTTGTAGCATTAATCGTTGTATTAATTATGTTTAATAAACCAGGAGAACCTGCAGGACCAGTTTGTAACAGTCCTTATATTCTTGTAGGCACAGAATGTTGTTTAGATCAAAATTCAAATAAGATCTGTGATGCTGATGAAACTACAGAATCAGCTTCTGAAATCACTGGTGGTGCAGTTACAGAGATAGAGGAAATTGAAGAGATAGAAGCTTTAGGCCCAGTGTTTGAACCTCACATATTATTAAATGGTCAAGTTCAAGATAGAGCAGAACTTACTTATATTGCATCAGGTCCTATGCCTGGATTAAAAATATCCATTAAGAATCTAGAAAAATCAGATATTAGATGTGATATTGATCCTTACTATGGCGGAGACTTAATAGAAAATAGAGTTTCTAGGAATGTTAAGGTTAAGACTTATGAGCCAGAAAGTATCATCATTAATAGTGTAAGTAGCGAATACGGGGAGAGTTATAAGGCAGAGTTTAAGGTTAGTTGTTGGTTTGAAGATAGTCCGGATGCAGTAACTAAGGATTCAATATACTTCAATGCAAAGTTTACAGACAATGAAGAATAAGTTTTCAACTAATCAGATTGCAGGAATAGTCTTGATTATTATAGCGATCCTGCAACTTTTACATCTTGGATTAGGATTACCTTATTCCATAATAACTTTAATCGTAGGAGTGTATCTTTTAATAACAAGATGAAAAACAACAAAATCTTAACAACTTTTTTTATTTTATTTATTCTATTTATCTCAAGCATTTCAATATCAAAAATTTTATCATCTTCTGATATTAGTTATTCTAACAAAATCGCTTTGATTCCAATTTCAGGTTTTATTGCTATTGGTTCATCAGATTCTTTATTGTCTAGCCCTATTGCTTCTTCTGATGTAATAGTTGACTTTATAGAAAAAGCAGATGCAGATGAAAGTGTTAAAGCAATTATCCTAGAAATCAATTCACCAGGTGGAAATGTAGTAGCTTCAAAAGAAATTTCTCAAGCAGTTGAAGATGCAGATAAACCAGTTATTGCATGGATTAGAGAAATAGGAACATCAGGAGCTTACTGGATTGCTTCCGCTTCAGATTATATTGTTTCAGATCCTTTATCAATCACAGGTTCAATCGGAGTAGTTTTATCATATTTAGAATTCTCAGAATTAATGGATGAATATGGAGTAAAATATGAAGGCATTACATCAGGAAAATACAAAGATGCTGGTTCACCTTTCAAACCATTAGCTTTAGATGAAAGACAATTACTTCAAAAGAAAGTAGATTTAATTCATTCTTATTTTATTGAAGAAGTAAAAGAAAACAGAGGATTAGATTCAGCTGATTTTGGGGAAGCTTCATTTTATTTAGGGATGGAAGCTAAAGGCTTAGGTCTAGTAGATGAATTAGGTGGAAAAAAAGAAGCTATTGAAAAAGCAAAAGAACTTGCTAATATAACTGATGCAGAAATTTTAAGATATGAAAGAAAACAATCCTTCTTCGAAGTTATCTCAAAACTATGTTCACAATCATCTTTCTTGATGGGCCAAGGTATAGGAAGTTCTTTAGTTGAAACTTCTAATCAACCAAGCATTGTAACCTAAAAACTTATATACCCTAATATCTTCTAAAATACTGGCAGACTAGACTGGAGTATTAGCCCTGCTCTGTAACCACAAACGGGCTTCATGGTGGAGTTGAAGCTTGCAGAAAGGTTAGGTTTTTACCTAAAAGTCTTAATTTGGACGAAGAAACTCTGCCCTAATCGGTTGATGTTATGTGAACCAGGTCAGAATGGGAACATGGCAGCCTTAATCATAATGTTCGGCGCTTTTAGGTTCCAGAGTGGAGGAAGGATTAAGATCAACTTTTAGTTAATTTCCTTATCGATTTGTGAGCATGTCTGCCACTTATAATTACAAGGCAACTAAAAATGGAAAACTCAGATGAAACATTAGATGATTTATTTGAAGGAATTATATCCAATGAAGATGCAACATTAACTTTTTCTTTAGATGCCCTAAGGGATAGAAGTTTTGGAATCTCCCTTAAAAGATTTGTTGAAGCACTAAATAAACAATTACCTCCCAATCAATATAAGGATCACTTTAGCTCAGAAGAAGAAATTATTCAGGAAGGTCAAATAGTCCATTACACAAAACTGTTACTTTATTGCGCTGCATTCAAACAAAAGGAAAAACTAGCATTATGTTTAGAAGAAATAAAAGCAAAACTACCCGAAGAAGCTCAACAAAAAGTAAAAACTTATTATAAAGAATATGTAAAAAAACTTGATTCAAATAACTAATCCTCAATAATTTTATTACTAATACTAATTGGAATACTCCTTCCATGCCACTTATCTGCATTAAATCCTTCTGAACGTAGAGTTCTCTCTATTTTTTTTATAGCTTTATTTGTGCCAGGACCATTTAATACCACTTCACGCTCTACCGGAGTACTAGTTCCATTCCTAGAAACTTCATAATTTACACTAGCATAATAATGACCATTACCTCTACTTGGATCATACTTAATCTCTGCTAAAACCCATCCTTTAATTTCCATATCTAAAATCAACCTAAAACACTTTAAAAATATTTATAGAATATAATCTATATATCTAAGGCATACCTTTAAACTTCTCAACTTCTGAAGAAATATCGCCTAAATTAGAAATAATCAAACCATACATTCTTTCAATAATCAACTCATAAATTGCTTCTTTCAAATCCCCATGGCAATAAGTAATCAATTCAGGAAGCTCGCTAAACTTAGTAGAATCTAAAACTTTCAAAGGAACTTCACACCTCATACTCTTCCCTTCAAATCTCTCAACCATCTCCACAGAAGTACCAAGGGCCATTTGAACATTTTCAACTTCAACAACACAACTTCTAAGACCTCTTCCTTTAATGGTATATTTATACATATTATCTTCATTTATTTTAAACATCTTAGCAGGCCAACATTTTGCAGCCATCTTATCAAAGCAATCCCCGCTCTTCTCACAATCCTTAACTAAGAATATCTTTCCAAGCAAAACAGTAATAATAACTAATAATAAGAGTCCTAAAACAATATCACTCTTTCTAAATTCTTTCAACCTCTTTTTTGAAATCTTCATACTATTAAATCTAGACGCCTTTTAATTTATATATCTTTCTATATCCACTTACTAACATCTATTTTTTTAAAACAAATTTTATCTCTAGAATCTAAACCAAGAATAACTAAATCTTCAATATTCACATGCTCATGATTTATTAAGAACCTTACTCTTTCCTCTTCACATAATTCCATTTTAGTCCCTTTTTCATAATCATACTTAAAAGATACTAGGTACATAGAATCAGATTTCGGATTCATTTTTTAAAAAAAAAAGAAAAAATTTAAAGATCCCCATTAGTAAGGATCATTATCCTAGTGTCTGAAGGTTTTATCTTTGAACCCATTGCAACTAAATACTTAACACCTACTTTCTCAGATGCTTCAGAAATTTCCTGGGTAATAACACCATCAAATACAACAGCATAAACCCCTGAACCTAAGCTCTTCAAAGTACTAGGTAATTCAGTAGTTGGAACTTTTCCTAAGATGTTCATTTCAGGATCTAAGATATAAGCTCCTCTTGTACCAACTAAATCATCTAACTTTTTCTTAAAGTCAGTTTTTTGCTCAGGACTTATAAGAGGTTTCCTAACAATAGGTTGTCTCTCATAAGGTTTTCTAACCATCGGTGGCCTTCGAGTATCTACTCTTGGCTTAACAACAGGTTGTCTGTCATAATGTTTGTTAGCAGTTGAAGTACTGTTTATTTCCATTTTAGCTTGCTCAACAGCAACTTTTCCTCTTAGAGCTTTATGGATTTCCTTCTTTGTGATTTCTTCAACTTCTTTTCCATCAGGTGCTTTACAAACATAATCTATCTCTGCAACACCCTCAACTTCCTTGATTATTAAGTCTCCACCACGATCTCCATCAACAAATAGAGTAATAGTTTTTTGTTTACTTAAATCAATAATAGTTTTAGGACAGCTTGTTCCGTTCATTGCAACAGCGTTCTTAAAACCATTCTTAAGTAAGTTTAAAACATCTGCTCTTCCTTCAACTACTAATACTTCTTCAGATTCAGCAATTGCAGGACCAGCTGGTAACTTGTCAGCACCATACTCACAGATTTCCATCATTCTTACAGATTGAGCAACTTCTTCAGTTATCTCTTGAGAATCTGGTAATACACCATCAGTTAATTCTCTAAGTAACTCTTTAGCTCTATCTAAAACATAACTTCTTTTAGAAATTCTTACGTCTTCAATATTTTGAACTTTAACTTTAGCATTACAAGGACCAATTCTTTGGATAGTTTCTAAAGCAGCAGCAATTATAGCTGTTTCAGCTTTGTCTAAGCTACTAGGTATGATGATTTCACCATCAGATTTACCTGCTTTAATCTCGCTTTTTACTTCAATCCTACCAATTCTACCAGATCTTTGTAACTCTCTTAATTCTAATTCACTACCTAACAAGCCTTCAGTTTGACCAAAAACTGCGCCAATTACATCAGGTCTGTCTACAACACCTTCGATTTGAATGTGAGCGTGAACTATATATTTTGCACTTACAGGGCTAATTTTTCCCATTTTATCTTCCTCCTAAATGTGGTTAGAACAAGACTATTTTATCATATAGAACCTAAATTAGGCCTATTTTTATTACATTTACTCTTTCTTCTTTTCTTTTTACTTTAAATAAATGAAATTTTCTTGAATGTGAATATAACCGGTAATTTGTCTTGTTCTTTGATTATTAAGGTTATATCGCCCGCGACACTAACTCCCAAGCTCATAGTCTTGGCGTTTTGCCGCACTCCATTGAGTATTCTCGTGGCGGGCTTACCTAAATCATCATTTTAAACTATAAAAATCTATCGTTTTTTAGAACTACCAAACATGCGATGGTGCAATCCTAAGAAGATAAGCAAGTTCTGATTGCCTTCTGTCAAGAT
>CAYUTI010000009.1:0-27442 GCA_964447685.1 Candidatus Woesearchaeota archaeon | reverse complement strand
GGAGGCTAAAGAGCCTCAATTTTATTTAAAATTAGTGGATTGCACCATCGCAAGTAAACGAAAAGTTTATAAACTATTATTAATTTTTATTTGCTTGAAAATAGAGGTTATAAGCCGTGTATGGCTAATTTTTAAAATTTGGAGGTGCTAATAAAATGGCAGATAGTTTAGTAGTAAAGGCAAAAATTAAAGATGTTGCTAAAGGTATGAATGTTTCAGGTGGTCTTGCTGATGAGTTAAGTAAGAAAGTTGAACAACTTATCAAAGATGCTTGTAAAAGAGCTGAAGCAAACGGTAGAAAAACAGTTCAAGCTAAAGATTTATAAGCTTGGATTCTTTTTTTCTTTTTTTTAATATGAAAAAAATAATTTTGATTGTGAGTTGTATTATACTTCTTTTATTGATATTTGGAGGGATTTACAAGATGCATGTGTTCCTTACTTCTCCTATCGGTACTTGTGGCCAAGATAGTAATTGTGTTCCAGCTAGTTGTTGCCATGCAGATAGTTGTGTTTTTGAAAATGAATCTCCTGATTGTGAGGCTATTACTTGTACTCAAGAATGTATTCCAGGTACTCTTGATTGTGGACAAGGCCATTGTAGGTGTATCGAAGGAGATTGTAAAGTTGTAATGGAATAGAGAAAAGTATTTATTTTAGTTCTTTCTTCTAGTTTTTTATGAAAAAAAAGGGGACAAGGGCTGAAAGAGAATTATTACATTTATTCTTTGAAAATAACTGGGCTTGTGCAAGAATTGCGGGTTCTGGAAGTACTCCTATGCCTGCCCCGGATCTTTTAGCAGGGGGAAATGGAAGAATACTGGCCCTAGAATGTAAAGCCGGCAAAGATAATAGATATTTAACTAATAAAGAAATTAAAGAATTAAATGAATTTAGCTCTTGTTTTGGTGCTGAAGCATGGATTGGTGCAAAATTTGACAATGTTGGTTGGTTTTTCTTAAAAATTGGTGATTTAAAAATTAGTAAAGGTGGAAATTATTTTGTTAATATAGACATAGCTAAAAAGAAAGGACTAAAGTTTAACGAATTAATTGGTGAGTTTAAACAAGAAAGATTAAAATGAATAAATTAATCTTTTTTGTAATGCTCCTTATTTTATCAAATTCTGTCTCCGGAACTTACCTAAATGAAATCTATTATAATCCTGAAGAAACTCCTGAGTCAGATTATGAATATATTGAAGTTTATTCTGAAGAAAATATTGATGGTTTTATTTTGAGAGATGATGACGGCCTAGATGAAATCAAGTTAGTTCAATGGAGGAATAGTTCTTATTCAGTCATTGTTAAGGAGAGAGCGGATTGGAGTACTCGTGGTAATTTGTATTATGCAGAAGGTTTAATTGGTTCTAGAGGATTGAGAAATACGGGAGAATTTATTAGTTTGTGGAATGGTAGTGAATTAGTTGATGCAATTAGATATTTTGGTAATGAAAAGGAAGGTAATTCTTTTTGTAAATTATATTATTGGGAGGAATGTTATAAAACCCCTGGGAGCGAAAATTATAATAAACTAGAAAGAGAATATCCCCTAAGAATAAATGAATTAATGCCTGACCCTGCTGGAGAGGATTATGCTAATATGCCTTCAGGAGAATGGCTTGAGATTTATAATTTTGGGGAAGATGATATTAATCTAGAAGGCTTTGGATTGAAAGACAATTATGGTTCTGAGGTAGATATAATCATCAGTGATAGCAATGTTTTAGATGGAGGTATAATAGAAGCAGGAGATTATAAAGTTATTTATGTTAATAAAATAAGAGATGGTTTTCTCACTAATGAAGGATTTGAAAAAATTTATTTTTATGATCCAGAAGGATTCTTAATTGATGAGGTGAGTTATAGTGGAAGCAATGAGGACAGTAGTTGGAATCTTGTTGATGATGTTTGGGTGATTAACAAACCTAGTGCAGGATCTGAAAACTATCAGGAGAGATTAGGTGAAGGTTTTTTAGAAATTGAGAAAGTATATCTTGGAGTAGATGAAGATGCAAAATGGGGCGATACCTTTCTTGTTAAAGTTGTTGCTAATAAGGGGAATTCCAGTAAGAATAGTTTAAAATTATATGTAGATGAAGGTATAAGTTTACAAACTAAAGTAGATATGAAAGAGAAATATAAGAATTATACCTTCACTTTGCCAATAAATATTGATTCTAATTGTAATTTAAAATATAAGGACGGAGAGTACGATTTAGTATTGAAGGGTTTTGATATGGAAGAGCGGAAAGTTATAGAAATTGAAGAATTGAAGAAAGGTATTTGTGAAAGAATTTATCTTAAAGATCCAAGCGGGGAGATAAGTTATAACCTTTATAATCTGCCCTCTACAGTTAAATCCAATGAGCAATTTGAGATATCTTTTGAGATTGAAAATAATTTAAGTGAAGATCAAACGTTTAATGTATGGAGTTATGTTTATGAAGGTATGGATGTTTTAACATCGGAGTATAACACTAAAGAGATAGAAGTACCTGCTAAGAGTTCTAGTGTAGTTGTGTTAGAAAATGATATTGGTTATTTAGATGATGGAGAATATAATTTTAAGGTTAAAGTACAAAAAGAAGGGTTAAAAACTGCAAAAGAATTTAAAGATGAAATCAATGTTGAAAACAAAGGAAAAGCTTTAAATAGGGAGATTTACAAATCAAATAATGAGGAAATTAAAAGAGCAGGGGTGTATTTTTTATGTGCTCTTCTTATACTCTTAATAATTGGTGTTTTGAAAGATGGATGGAAAAATAATAACTAGGTTTGTAGTGGAATTGATGGGAAGTCCTAAGGATCATGTAGAGAATACTATGAAGCTAGTTATGGATAAAATTTCAAAAGATGAAAAATTCAAAGTTAAAGATATGAAGATGTATGAACTAACAGAGGTAAAAAGCCTTTGGAGCACCTTTATTGATGTAGAGATTGAATTTAATGAGCTTAAGGATATAATGGGTTTCTGTTTTGATTATATGCCTAGTAGTGTGGAGGTAATTGAACCTGAGCGATTAAAGGACTTTAAATTGAATAATATTAGTGAATTGATGAATGAAATGCTTGCTAAATTACATAAATATGATTTAATTCTTAAAAACCTAAATGCTGAAAATATAATGATGAGAAAAAAATTAGAAGAAAATTAAGAAACACAAACTCCATCCACACATCTTGTTTGACATTTAACTTCTTGTAAACCTAGATCAGATCCGATACAATAGTATTCTATTACGGTGTTTATATTTTTGCATCTATCTTCGTTTATAGATGTAACAATACCAGTTACAGTATTAGTCATAGTTACTGTACCTTTAATGAATGGATCTACCCCTTCATCGGAATCCTCACAAGGGGAATCCCTTTGAGTAATTGATTGAGAAGGTAAAGGTATACATCCGGCTACAAAAATGAATATTATTACCAAAAAAGTGAAAATTATTATCTTTTTCATAGTATTTGTATATCCTTTTTAGTTTTTATACTTTATGGTTTTTTAGAATTGATTCAAACTCTTTTTTTTGTGTAGTTGGTTTAAGAATCTTTTTAAAAATTATGATTAAGATTATAGCGATAAGAGTGATTACTATGAAAATCAAAAAACCGGTATTTGATTTTTTAGGTTCTGGCGGTTCTGTAATGTTGTAAATTTTTTTAATGTCATCATTAGGTGTTTCTAAGTTGGTTATCGTTACATTTTCTTGTTTCTGTTCTTCCGTTGCTTTGATGATAGTTAGATCTAAATCTATTTCTTTAGAAAATCCTTCATAGTTGATTACTATTTTTCCATTGTAATTATTAGGTAAAGCATTTTTTTCTGGATTGATTAATATAGTTACTATTTTTGTTTTGTTAGGAGGGATTGCTTCGATTGTAGAAGGTTGAATCGTAAGAATGTTCAAATCAGTGGTTAATTGGATATTATTCAGATATTTAGCTAAATTGTTTTTAATTTCTAACTCTCCCTTCAAAGTAGTTTGATTATCTAAAACTTGATTTATTTTATTAATCTCGGGTATTAATGAAAATGGAAAGGTTGGTTCTGAAGGTTCTTCGGTTTTGTTTTCTTTTGTTATGTTTTCTGGTATTTCTTGTTCTTCTCTGATTATGAAGATTGGTATTGTGTACTCTTGATTAGAATAAGCTAAAACAATTTCTGAGTTAAGTTCTTCTGAAATAAGCTCTAAATTTGTTTTAATTCTTAGAGGCGTCTCTGAGTTTTTTAATGCAGTGATTGTTGGTCTGATTGGATAAATAAAATCATCTTTACTTGATGCTTGAATCTCTACATCTTTATCTTCACTGTTCTTTATCTTTATTTCGAAACTTTCCTGATTTGTTAAAATTAAAAAAGCAGGAGAGATACTTATTGTTGGAACTGATTCATTAATGTTTACTTCAAAGGGCGTCTTAGATTCTAAATCTAGAAGGATATTATTATTCTCATAGGTCATATCTTTAATTTGTAAATTATAAGTCCCTGAAGTTAAGGTTGTAGGGAGATTTAAATAAAGATAATAATAATTTGGAAAGATCTCTTGTATAATGGAACCAATTTTCAGTTCATTGTTATTTGGATCAATTATGAAAATATTTAATGGTGTTAAAGATTCGGTTAAAGATTCGGTTAAATTTATTTCTGCTTGTAATGTCTGTCCAGAGAGATAAACTTCTTTTGTATTTACCTCTACCGCTAAAGAACTCATTGATAAGATAATTAAGATTACTAATAAAAGGGTTAATTTTTTCATCTTCTAAAAGGTCTTAATGCAGGTGGCCTTGGTCTTCCTGTAACAGGAGGTCTTGCACCAGGAATCATAGTTGGTCTAAAAGGCATTCTTGGTGGAGGGGATTTAGGTTTCTTTTTAATAAAAGCTAAAGGATCTTTCCCTTTCTTTTTTGCATAAAAATAGTAACCTACAATAACTAAAAGTAGAATTATTAATATAATCCAAATCCAAGTGAGACTGCCTTCTGGGTCTGGTGTAGTTGAGGTGATACAATCACAACCATCGCATTTTTTTCCATCTGAACAATCAGAGTCAAAAGAACACTCACACACAGGTTCATTATCACAATCATCAGGGCATTCATAACCATCATAATTTTCTTCTGCATAATCACAAATCCAATCTCCACATTCACAGTCATCAGGACAGTTTTGAGAATCTTCATCTCCATTTATATCACAAAAGCCATTACCACATCCGCAATCTTCTGGGCAAGAAAATGCATCTTCACCAGAGTCACAATATCCATTTCCGCAATCTGCATCGCAAGATGTACAATCATCAGGACAGTTATCACAATCTTCTCCGAAAGAGTCATCACAGTAACCATCATGGTTACAAATTTCTTCACAAGGTTCGCAAGGTCCTCCACAATCTTCGCCTTCTTCAAAACCATTTTTTTTGCCATCTGTACAACTAGGCAGGGTGTTATCTTGGAAGGAGGAGTATAGCGCCATAGCAGTATCTTTTATATTTTGGTTCCAGGATCCATCTTCGGCTTGTTTATCTTCTAACCAAGTTTTTGCAAGATTTACCATTTCTGCATCTAAAGCTTGTGTGTTTAGTGCTTTTACTGCTAAAGCAGTGTTAAATACTGAATTGTCCCAACCCCCATTCTCTTTATTTTGTCTTAGTTTAAGATTGTCATAGTATAGTTGAGAACCTGTGGATAATAGGAGCATAGAAGTGTGTAAAATATTTTTTTCGTCGTATCCTTCTTCTAAGTAAGGTAAAGGTGTAGCTTTACTTTGTATTGTTGATAAAGCCCATAATGCGTATAAGCTTGATTCATAATCACAGGCAGTATTTGCAGTTTTACCAAAACAGCCATTATTAATGAACATATTTGCTGTTGCAGAATCTGATTGATCCATAATATAGTAAGAGGTATCAGAATTGTAAATTAAAGTAATAATTGTAGAGGATGTGATATCTTGACAGTCTACAAAAAAGTTAAAGGTAGGGGTGGTTGTTATAATACTTTTTGCTTGTAAACAATTATTCAAATCAAAGAAAGTAGGTGAAGGTCCACAATTAAAAACCCCTTTGTTTACAGTGATATTCTCATAAACTGTTTGATTATTTTTTTGATAAGAAATTGTACATATTCCTTCTCCTTCTGTGATAACTTGTAACCACCAGTTGCCTCTTGATGAAGAAGCGGATTGAGCATTGATTAACCAGTTCTCTTGGTAGTCTGTAGATTCTGATAAAGCATTTAATGCTAGAACGGCTAAAGCTGTATCCTTAACAGTACATGCACCTTTAGGGAAACAATATTTTGGATCTTGTTGATCTTTTATCCAACTTAAAGAGTATTTTGCTTGGGTTGATGCCCCTGCGCTATCATATGCTAAAACTGCCAAGGATGTTGAGAAAACACTATTTTCATAAGAACCCTCTGATGAGCCTTTGGATAAAAGCCAATCATAACCTCGGTCTGAACTAAAATTTAAAGCTGAAACTGAGGATGCAAGTAATAAAAATGTTATTAAGATTAATAGTTTTTTCATAAATATAACCTCTTTTCTTTAGTTTGTAAAGGGGCAAGCTATTTAAATAATTTTCTGTTATTATTTAGTATGATTACTAGAATAAAGTATTTAGCGAAAGGCCATCGAAGTAAAGTATTTATTGGATTTTATAAAAATAAAAAAGTTTGTATTAAAGTTCAGAAAGAAAGAGATGTAAAAGATAGTGTTAAACGGGAGGGTAGATGGTTAAAAATATTGAATAAGTTTTCTATTGGTCCTAAATTATTATTTTATGGTGAAAGTCTTATTATTTATGAGTATGTTTCAGGTGATTTGATATTGGATTATTTTCGTAAATCTAGTAAGAAAAAGATTATGTTTGTTATTTCTGAAGTTTTGAAAAAATGTAGGAAGATGGATAGTTTAGGGATTGTTAAAGAAGAAATGCATAAACCAGTTAAACATATTTTTATTTCTGATGAAGTTAAGATGATTGATTTTGAAAGATGTCATTATAGTTCTAAAGTGAAGAATGTTACTCAATTTTGTCAATTTTTAACTAGTGGTGAAGTTGTTAAAATTTTTTCTGAGAAAGGAATTAAGATTAATACTAATGGTTTACGTTCTTATCTGAAGGAGAGTCAGAGGGTTGTTTCTGTTTCTGAGATCTTGAAGTTTTTTTCTTAGTTTGAGTTAAAGCTTTTAAGCTAATTTTAGTTTGGTTAACCGGATTCTTTACTTTATTACAAAAATTTCCAGGACAGCAAACTCCTATTGATTTGTAATAAGATTCATTATCGCAATTTGGTGGAAGAAGTAAATTGTTTTGTCTTTTTGACCAAGAGACTTGTGCTAGAATATAATTATCTCTTAATTGTTCATAGTTCTTTTCATTCCACTTTAGTAATCTTTTTTCAATCATATCATAAGACCAGCCCATATGTCTTAAATAGTTGATTAATATGAATACCGCTCGTTTTCTTCCATCAGTGGGTAAACCTTCTAAGATTTGTTTTATACAAGGTGCGAAGAAATCTTCTTTTATTGCTTCTTTAGGTATCTCCTCTTTTTTGAAATCTTTTTTTTCTTCTTCCTCAAAAATAGGTTTTTTAAGTTTAGAAGCCCAATCATAAGCTTGCATTATTAACTGTGAAGCGTCCGGATCTTCAATTTTAAAATCTAAGAATTTTATATCTGTAGTTACTTTATCCTCTTGAGCCATTGAAATATCAAATTTCCTGATTTGATTAGGGTCAACAGGAATACTCACCCAACCAGACTTTTCGTTAAATGAATAAGGGGCTCTAAATAAATGCCTAGAAGAAATCAAAACAGAATCTATATCTAAAACCGAGAATGGATTAAACTTGTTATCGACAGTTACCTCTTCTTTGGATTTCTTTACGGTATTTGCTATTTCATTGATAGTGTTTAATGAAAGCATCTCTGTAGCTAGAGGTTCTTGAATCATATTTTTTAGGTATTCTGCAATCATTCTTGGCCCATCAGGGAACAAAGCTTTGGTCTCTTGATTATTTACCTTAGAAGGAAAAGATTCAAAAGGGATGGCTATATGGAAGCCTGAACGACCTGAGAATTTGATTGAGTAGTTTTTAACATCATGAAATTTGAATGCTTCTATAAGGAAATAAGCTGCTAATTTTGAGAATTCAATAAAATCACAATCTATATCTAAAACAAGATCCCAACCTGCTCTTAATTCGTCCATAGTCTTTCTGTTTAAACCCGGTTTTAGTTCCATAGGGTCATGCCAACGCTCTTCTGAGAAATGGAATGAAGTTGCACCTTTTTTAGCATAATTTAATACATCCCCCTCAAATTGAAGTACATCAGGTCTTGATCCAAAGCCTCCTTGACCATATCTAACACCAACCTCCCTATTTTTTGCTATTCTCACTAGTTCTCTCTGTATATCTTTTCTAGAATAGAACTTTAAAGGATCCATTTATTTTAATGATACTAGAAAGTTTATAAGAATTATTGTTGTGGAGCCAACTTTTGTAATTCTTGTTGTAAAACCTGTGCATAAAGCATAGTCTGTTGAAGTTGTCTCTCCATCTCTTCGATGATTTTAGAAATTTCTTTTTGTTGTGCTTCAACCAGTTCTTTTGCTTCAGGTAATGATTTTTCTACAGCAAGGTCAGAACCAACTCTCATAATTAATTTATTAACATCTTGTGCTTTTGCTTTAAAGAAAATACCTGCCCCTAAAGGGACTAAAGTTTCTGTATCTTTTTTAGTATTTTTAAGATCATCAAGACCAGAATTAATTCTATCTAACTCTCCAGATTGTATTTGTATTTCTTGGATTTGTTGTTGTAACTGTTGTATTTGTTGTGCAGCCATCTGCAGTTCTAAATATTTTTGTTGTAACTGCTGATCTTTATTCATTTTTTCTTAGGTTTTTCTTTCTTAGCAGTAGATTTTTTTGGTTTTTCCTTAACCTTTCTTTGTTTTTTAGGTCTTGGAATCAATCCTTTATTCTTTTTTTCTGCTAAAGGTTTTACTTCTAAGCCTTCTGCTTTCATTGCTTTGTGAACATCTGCTGTTGAAGCTCCCTTTTTAATTTTAAGAACTTTCTCAGTAGGTTCTAAATGAGCAATGTTACATTTTTTTCTTCTTAGATTACCATCTATTAGAACATTATTACTTTTATCAGTATCTACAACAACTGCTAATTTACCTGATTCTCTTCCAGCAATCTTATAACAAACTCTTCCTATATCTATTAAAACCATTTTTAACTCCTAATTTTAGCTATTATTTTTCTTCTTGTACATTTAGAGCATAAGACTCCGCCATAAGGTCTCTCAGGCCTTTTCTTAGTCTTTGGCATATTACTCATTTTATAGGGTCTTTCTCTTGGAACACCTTTTAATTTTGTACCACATTCCCCACAAATTGCTGCGCTAGGCTTTCTTTCTCTATAACTTATTTTTGAAGGACCTTTTTGAGTTTTAACTCTTAATTGCCTTTTTTTTCTTGATTTTTCGTGTTTCATTTTATTTAACCTTCTTTAATGTAATTTAAATAATTTTCTTAAGGATATGCTGAATATCATTGAAAATACAATGTATGCTATAAACCAGTTCATGCTAATTCCAAGTATGATAATTTTAGGGTTTGCTTCAAATAAAGCTCTCAACCATCCATAAATTAAAACTAATGGAATGAAAGTGATTAACATTGGTTTGAAAGATTGCATCATATACTTCATGTTTTTTTCCATAGCTACTTTTTGGATCTGCATCATCTTTTCTGGATTATCTTTAAAGTTTTTCATATCTTTTTGTAAGTCTTTTATCTCGTCTTTTAATGATTTCATTAATCTCTGATCTGTCATCAATTTGTAAGCCAGAGTGATGAATGCTGTAAGCAGGAATGCTGTAAGTATTAAACCCCAAGCTTCTCCAAAGTTGAATAGTTTTCCTAATGTTATATCCAATATATCATTAAAAGTCATTTTATTTACCCATCATCTTTCTCAAAGCTGGATGCATATCCATCATATGCTGTTGAGCGATTTCCTCGTATAATTTATAGATAATCATTACTGCCAATAAGATACCTGTACCAGAAGTTAATGCACCTAATAAATCTGCACTAGCTGCTAAAATACCTACAGTGATTGCACCCATGATTGTTAAAGGTGAAATATATCTCTTTAATATTGATTCTAAAACTCTTGGATCTCTTCTGAAACCAGGAATTTGTAATCCTGAAGCCATAATCTGATTTGCTTGTGAACGTGCATCCATTCCAGAAGATTGTACCCAGAATATTGAGAAAATTACAGCTCCACAAATCATGAATAAAGCGTAAACTAAAGCTCTTGCAATTATTAACCCTGTAACTGAACCAGTTAAAACAGATTCAAGTAAGTTAGGTGCTGAAGCCCATAAAACTAAACCTGAAATAGGTGTTTGTCCGGAAAAGGTACCTAAAACAGGATGACCCCATCTTTCTAATAATCTGGCCCATAGTTGAATATTAGCTAATAACGCTGCGGTTAAAATAACTGGAATGTTTGATGTATACATGAATTTTAAAGGCCATCTCATACCGTAGCCTCTTACTCTTCCAAAAGATAATGGAATTTCTACCTTCATTGCTTGAGCATAAACAGAGAAGAGGAATACTAATATGGTGGTTAAGATTGTTGCTAAAGCTAATCCTGCACCTACAGGATTTCTTCCAATTAAAGAGGTTATTAAAACCCAAACCTTACCCACTGGGGCACCAATTGCACTTGAACCAAAGCCCCATGTACCTGCTGTTGTTAAAGGTGAAAAAGCTCTTATAACAACTTGTGAAGATACATTTGCTGCGATGAATAATGAAATACCGGAACCAAAGCCCCATTTATTAATAACTTCGTCCATGTATAAAATAAGTATACCACCTAAGAATAGTTGGAATATTAAAATCCATGGTGAAAATCCTGAAGCTGGAGCTAAACCTCCCATAAATACATATATCATTGCTTCAAAGATAATAAAGAATATTGCTAAAACTTTTTGTAAACCTTGAAAAAATTGTTTGCCTTCATGAGTTGTTAAATCAATTTTTAAAATACCTGAACCAGATAATAATTGTAATACGATAGATGCTGTTACAATTGGTCCAATACCTAATGACATGATGGAACCAAAATTTGCTCCTAAGATTACTGATAAAAATTCAAATTGTTCTAAAGCATTAGGACCTAAACCATATAAAGGAATCATAGAAAGAATGAAAAATGCTACAAGGATTAGTAAAGTCCATTTGATTTTTTCCTTAAATGCTATTCTCTTCTGTAATGGTCCTTCTACTTCTGGTAGATTTGCAAAAATCTTAGTTGCTAGAGACATCTTCCTTAGGTTCTTCAGGTTTCTTGGTCTTCTTTAAAGTAACAATTGCTTCTCCACCTGCTTTTTCAATTTTTTCAATTGCTTTTTGTGAAAATGAATCTGCATAAACTTTTAATTTTGTTTTAAGATTTCCTTGAGATAATACTTTTGAATAACCTATGTCTTTAGTTTTGATTATGTAAGTATCTTTTTCTTGTTGGATTAAACCTTTATTAAGGAAATAGTTCAGTTTTTCTTGTATATCTCCAAGATTGATTCCTTCTTTTGATTTTGAGTTAGGTCTTACGAAACCATGTTTACCAAAATATTCATTACCAAATTCTTTAAGGATTCCTGGTTTCTTTTGATCTCCTCTTTTACCAGATCCAGCCATACCTACTCCACCTCTATTACCTGAGCCTCTATGTTTTTTCATAGCTCCCCAACCATGAGTAGTTAGTGCTCTTTGTTTCTTTACTTTCCTTGTATGTCTTGCTGGCATTTTATAACATCCTCTTGATTAAATCATTAATCTTTTCTTTTCTATAACCAATTGCACCACCTAATGAAAATGGTTTTTTGGTTCCTTTTCTTTCAAAACCGTGAATAGGAGGTGATAATTTGAAAGTGATCTTGAAACCTGGAATATCTTTTAATTCTTTTTTAAACTCGAAAAATTCTTTTGTAAATGCATCAAAGTCAAGTTTTGTTTTTTCTTTTAAGTATTCTCCAGTTAAAGGTTTCTTACCAGGTAATCTTCCTCTCTTCTCTAACATTTCTCTGAATACTTCTGGGGTGATTTCTCCCCAAGTAACATGATCTTTAACTTTTTGTAACATACCAACATAAGTAGGAGTATTTGGAACAACAACACAATTATTCTTCTTATATAATCTCATCATCTTAAGAGTTGATTCTATATCTCCTTTTATCTTTACAGAACCGGCTATTCTAACTATAGCGATTCTTTTCTTAATTTCAGTTTTTGGTTGTTGTATTTTTTCACTCATTTTTTAATTGATCCTTCTTGTATTCCTGCTTTCTTTTTAAAGTCTTCTGTTACCTTAATGGTATTAAGTTTCTGTAAAGCTTCGAAACAAGCTTTAATTAAGTTTAACTTATTTTTTGTTTGACCTTTTGTTTTTGAATATACATCTTTGATACCTGCCATCTCTAAAATCTTTCTACATTCTTTTTCTACACATAAACCAATTCCTTTAGGTGCAGGGATTAGAGTAATTCTTACTGAACTACATCTTCCGCTAACTTCAAAAGGAATTGTGTGAGGTTCTGCGCAATTACAAGCCCATGAACCACATCCTCTCTTGATCTTGATTATGTTTAATTTAGCTTTTCTTGTTGCTTTTTCTCTTGCTGGAACAGTTTCTCTTGCTTTGCTGTTTCCAATACCAATATATCCATCTTTATTTCCAACAACAGCAGCTGCACCAAAACTAGGTTTATTTCCTTCTTTGGTTTTCTTTTGAGTTTGTTTCCAGATTGATCTTTTTCCACCACCAAATTTACCTTTGGATTGACCTATATTAATTAAATCAGACTCAAGGCCTGGAAGAAGAACATCAACTATCTCAGACTCTAAGATTCTTGAACCTTGATTAAGGATTTCATCAATATTTGTAATCTTTTTTGCTTTAACTTGTTTACCTAAACTTGTTTTTGGTTTCCAAGAGTCCATATCAAAAGATTTATTGTAGCTAATACCTCTAGCAACTTCTTGTTCTTCTATTTCATTAATCTCTTCTGAAGCATCTTGTCTGGATTCTTCATCCTCTGGGAGTTTATTCTTTTTTACTGCCATTCTTAGCTCCTAAAATTTTCTTTTTAACATCTTCAAAAAGTTTAGTGATTTCTTCTGGTTTGATGTTATTTTTAATATAACTTGAAAATTGTTTTTCATATTTTTCTTTGTTTTTACTTAATAGTTGAGCATATTTTTCTATGTGAGTCCCTTTAACTCTTTCTTCTTTAGGGAAAATTTTTTCTGAGTAAGCAATATCCAAACCTGCATCAACTGCCCCTTTTAATGTAGCATAACATAGAGATCCATTAATTGGTTTGTAAAGGCCCATATCAAAAATGATTTTGCCTAATTTTTTATCTTTAGCTTTTACTCCGCAAAGTAGACCTGTTAAATATGCTGCTGAAAGATTACTTCTTGAAGCTTTCCATCCATATTTAATAAGTTCTCTTGAAGATACAGCTATTAGTACCCTATCTCCATTTTCATTAAAATTAATAATTTGAGCAGTGATATTTTTATTTGTTTTTCTAACTACTAATCTTGGTGTAGGAGAGGATAATAATTTCAATCTTTTTTTGAAATCTGTTTTTCCTTCTCGTTTTCTTCTAAATCTTATTGTTTTAATTTTTCTGCTCATTTTTGTTTAACCATCTTATGTTCATCGATATATAATTTAATGTGTCTCTTGCTTCTAAAGAAGCCTCCTTTAGACATGGAATATAATTTCCTGAATGTTGCAGGGTTAATTAATTTTTTAGTTTTAAGCTCCTTAAGAAAATCTCTTTGAAGTCTTATCCTTGGAACATATTTTTCTTTTTTGGAAAGTCTTGCTGATTTTTTACCTTGTCTTTTACCTTTACCTTGTAATCTTCCTTTTCTTTTTTGGATTAATCTTTTTCTTACTCTTGAACGTGAATTGCCTACTTCAGGTTTTGCTTGAATTGCTTTATCATTGATCAGACCTCTAATATCTGATTTAGTTATTGCTTCTTTAATCTCTTCTAATCTATCTTCATCAAACCAAACTCTGTTTACTCCGATGTTTAGTACTCCTGCAGCAATTTTTCTTTGATTTTTTAGATTCATTTTTATGCCTTTACTTGTTTTTTATCTTCTAGTACTTTTCTTTTAACTTCTTTTTCTTGTTTTACTTTTTCTTCTACTGTTTTTTCTTCTTTTTTGGAAGCTTCTTTTGCTTTCTTTTCAGCTTCTTTCTTTGTTTTATCTTTCTTTTCTTTTTTCTTAGTTTTTTCTTCTTTTTTCTTAACTAAAGCTTCTTGGATATTTTTAATATAAGCTTCTGAATCCTTAATATTAAGTACGGTTAAATTCTTTTCTTTTGCTTTTTCTAAAATTTGTATCCTTTTTCTTTTACCTACTCTTGTAGAGAGGAGTATTCCTTGTTTTTCTTGAACATCATTTAGATCGCCTAAACTGTTTACTAAGAGGGGCATTAATCCGGAAGGGTGAAGTCCTCTAATTTCCAAAGGTGTACTATAACCTATTCTTGGTCCTTTTGGATGACCCTTAGTTTTCTTTCTTTGCTGTGAGTGCATTCCTCTAGGATGTTTCCATTTAGTTGGAAGTCTCTTTATATTAAAGTCCTGTCTTCGTGATGCAGTTTTTTTCTTCTTAGTTAATTCGCTCATTTTGAAACTGGTCTTCCTCCCTTCTCAATAATGTATATTCCATCTTGGAAAACCCTTCTATCAAAACCAGGTCTTCGCATCAGTAATTCTATTAAAGAAGCTGCTTTTCCTGCGGCCTCTTTATCAGGACTATCAATTGTGATTATTTCTCCTTCTAATTTAATATTAATGTTCTCTGGAAGTTTTACTTTCCTTGGAACTTTTTCTCCAAAGTAATTCTTAACAACAACTTCCTTATTATTAATGGAAACTGTCATAGGGAAGTGACCAGAACATACTTTAAGTTTGTAAACATATCCTTCTTGTACTCCCTTAATCATATTTTTAATATGAGACTTAAATGTTCCAACAATAGTTTTTTCTTTTTTAGTTGGTTTAATTGAGGAAATGATTATGCTTTTTTCTTCTTTTTTGATATCTACTCTTTTAGCTGCAAGTTTTCTCTCTACTTCTCCCTTAGGTCCCTTTACTTTGAGAATATTGCTTTCCATAGTTAATTCAACACCCTCTGGGATTTCTATTTTTATTTTTATGTTAGGTAAAACCATTTTAGTAGATATATGCTAAAAGCTTTCCTCCGATCTTTTTCTCTCTAGCATCTTCTAAGGTCATTATACCTTTTGAAGTTGAGATTAATATAAAACCAAAACCTGAAGCTGGTAAAAATCTCTTCTCAAATTTTTCAAAGTCTTCTTTTTTAACAGCAAATCTTGGTTTGATTACTTTGCAATTATTAATATTTCCTAAGAGATTAATCTTTACAAATCCGCCTTTTGATTCATCTTGTACTTCATAATCTCCGATGTATTTCTTTTCTTTCATTATTTCAAGAACTTTTTTAATTACTTTGGAGCATGGACTAAATGTACATTCAGTTTTTCCTACCTTCTCTGCATTTATAATGCATGAAAGTGCATTTGAAAGTGTGTCATTCATCATTTTTTATTCTCCTTAATTATATTTCTTGAATCCTAAATCTTTAGCATATTGTCTAAAACATTGTCTACATAAATTTAATTTGTATTTGCTCACATGCCCGCCTTTTCTTCCACATTTAATACAAGCTTTTGTACCTCTACCAAACTTTCTTTCTTGTGGTTTATTGTGTTTAAGGAACTTCTTCATTTTAGCAGGTTTGCTCTTCAATTGTTTTAGTACCTTTTTGTGATTTTTTGTGGTCATTCTTTACCCTCCACTTGAACATTAAACTCTTTTTCCATAAATTCTATTGATTCTTCCTTAGTGATCTTGTGAGATTTTGGAAGAGTCTTTGTTTTTATTGATCTATTTTTGATTCTAAATCCTGGTCTTGTTAGAGTTACAGCTACTTCTAAACCAATGATTCCTATGGATGCATCATATTTTACTCCAGGAATATCCAGGTACTCCTTGATACCAAAGGAAAGATTTCCTTTATCATCAAAACATCTTATTGATAATTTATTATCTCTTGATTTTAGCAGATCTTTTAGTAATTTTACTGCCTTTTCTTTTCTAAGAGTTACTTTTGTACCAATTGCTAATCCAGGTCTAACTCCCCAAGTAGGGATTCTTTTATGTGAAATAGTTTCTACTGCTTTAGCTCCGGAGATTTTAGTTAATAACTTCACAGCTTTATCTAGATCATCTCCAGGTTTTCCAGTTCCTATGTTTAGAGTTATTTTTTCTACTCTAATTTGTCTCATTGGATTTGTCATTTTCTTCTATGTTCACTAAATTTGGCTCGATAGCAAAAGCGTATCTCCTTAGTGTTTCGTATTTATGTTTATCTGTTTTGAATATGATTTTTGGAGCTTGTAAATCCTTTCTTAAGATTATTTCTTCAACTATACCTTTAGTTCCAATATGCCTTCCACCGATAAGGTAGATGTGTGCTCCTTTTTCTAGTTTAATATGTTTCTTAATTTCTTTTGTTTTTGGAGAGATGATTAAAGTGTCTCCTACTTTGTAATCATCTTTTGCAACTAGGATATTGAAACCATTAGTTAAATTAACTTGCAATTTCTTACCTTTCATCACGGTTTTATTTTTAACCTTACAAAGTAATGAGTCTGCATCTTTTGTTTTTGTAAGTAAGAATTTTCCTTTGTTATCTATTAATACTCTGAAATTTTCTTTAGCGTCAGGAATAGAGATTACATCCATAATTCCTACAGGGAATTTCTGATCTTTTATTATGTTACCATTAACTAAGATTTTTCCTGCATTAAGTAATTTTTTAACTTCCCTTGTTGTGGATGCATATTTCAACCTTTTAACGAATATATTCAAAGGCATACATTCTTTTTGAGGATGAGGACCAGGATTCGGTCTAGTAATAAATGGAATTCCTTTTACATTAACTCCCCATGATCTTGGTGTTGAATATCTTTTAAGATGTGTCATTTTATTTCCTCTCTAAAACTATTTTTCTTTTCTTATCATCAAGATTTAATTTTTCAATAACTAAATTTGAAGGAGCTATAGGAATTGAAGATTTTGTTCCATCTCTCTTTAGATTTTCTATACCTTCAATGAATACTTTTGTATTTTTCAAATCTATCTTAGTTATTTTTCCTACTCTTTTCTTGAATTGTCCTCTAAGGATTTTTACTGAGTCTCCGGTTCTTAGAGGGATATTCCTCTTTCCATATTTCTCTTTTAATTCTTTTGATAAGTGAGTAGATAAGAATTTTTTTCTTTTATGTAAAGGAGCATTTGCTAGATATTTTCTTTGCTTCTTTGGTTTTTTACTTGACTTCCATTTATTTGAAAATTCTTTCATTTTATGCGATTATTTTTGCTATTTTTGCTATGCCTGGCCAACGGTTTGCTGCTTCTTTTGCAATAGGGCCTTTGAACATAGTACCTTTAGGATTTCCTTTCTCATCTTTAAGTATGATTGCTGAATTGTCTTCAAATTTAATTCTTGAACCATCTGGTCTTTTGTATTCTTTCTTTTGTCTTACTATAATTGCTTGAACTACTTGTTTCCTCATATCTGGTCTTCCTTTGACTACAGCTGCATTAACCATATCTCCAACTTTTGCTGCAGGGAACCTTCTTCTTGTAGTGTTAAGGTTCTTAACTGCAAAAACCTTGATCACTTTAGCACCTGAATTATCACAAACAGGTATTTTTGATCCTACTGGAATACTTCTTGGAATTTTTGCTTCAATTGGTTTCATTGTTCTTTTACCTTCCCTACTGCTACAAAGTTTTTAGTTTTTGAGATTGGTTTTGACTCTACAATTTTAATTAAATCTCCTTGATTAAGTTTGATACATGGAGGAACATGAACTTTTAATTTTGTTCTTCTTTTTTCGAATCTTTCATATTTAGGAAGCAAGTATAATCTTTTAATTTCAATAATTGCAGTTTTAGCAGAGGATAATTTTATGATTTTTCCGTTAAAAGTTCTTCCTCTTATCTTGTGATTACTATGGAAAGGACAGTGTTGATCTTCACAAGTTTCCTTTGGTTGGGCGATTTCGATCCCGATGTTTTTTGTTTTTTTCATTTTATTCTATCCTCAGGTCTTTTGGTAAGGGCTTCACCTTTAATTTCTAAGGTTTTCCCTTGGTCTTTTGTTTTGAATGTGATTTGACTTTTGATGAGTTTTTTTGATCCTTTGTTTGTTTTTAGTGTAAGCATGTTTTTGGTTTCGTCGATGACTTCACCTTTGATGCCTACCAAAGATTGGTTCTCGGATTTTGTAATCTCAATGGTTTTGCCAATCAGTTCGTGTTTCAATACATCTCGAATACTCATTTTGTATCTATTGTTTCTGGAGCGAATCCAAGTTTAATGAGTTCTTCTTTGACTTTTTGTACATGATCACCTTGAAGTTCAATCTTTCCGCCTTTTACTGTTCCTCCACAAGCCAAATTTGATTTTAGCTTTTTTGAGAGGTCTTTAAGATTAATTGATTTTTCATCAATACCTTCTACAAGGGTGATTAATTTTCCGAAAGTTCTCTTCATTGCTCTGACATGAATTCTTTGCTCTTCTTTCGCTATTGACTCACAAACACAAAGTTCCTTCTTGAGTCCACATTTGGGACATATCTCATTCATTCTTTTACAGTTTCCTCCTTGAGCTTAAGCTCAATTGGTTTCTGGTTAAGGATTGTTTTGATCCTTGCAATATCCTTTTTAACTACTTTAACAAGACCAGGATTTTCCGGTGCTGTTCCAGTAGATTTTTGAGCATTCATTTTGATTAATTCTCTATTTAGATCTAAAAGTTTTTCATTTAGTTGTTTCTCATTAAGATTCTTTAACTCTGATTTTTTAAGTCCTGCCATTATTCTTTAATTTCCTTTTTAGCTTCTTTTTTAGGAGCTTTTTTTTCAACCTTTTTTTTAGTAGGTGCTTTCTTAGGTTTTTCTTTTACAGCTTGTTTTTCTGCTTCTTTAGTAATTTTCTTTAATCTTTCTTCAGGTTTGATTTCTTCAATTTTTATTTCATGGATCTTAACCTTATCAGGAAGTTTTAATCCTGCAGGCATGATACTAACTTGGATTCCTATAATGCCTGTTTTTAATTTAGCAGTTGAGTAAGCATATTCTACGTGATTTGCTGATATATCTCCAGATTTTTTCAAATAACCTGCTGAAAATCTCCAGGTCTTAGCTCTTGAACTAGGTACTTTTCCAGAGATAACAATTTCTGCACCTAAAGCACCTGCATCAATGATTGATTGTAAGGTTTTATAACCGGTTGATTTAAATCTCTTTGAACCATATCTTTCTAAAGTGAATGCAATTCTGTCTGCAACAGAGTTTGCGTCTAGATTAGGATTTTCAATTTCCCCAATTTCTATTTGAGGATTTTCCATCTTGAATTTGTTTTTTAGTGCTAATGTAAGTTTCTTTATGTTTTCTCCTTTTCTTCCAACAACAATACCTGGTCTAGTTGTGTAAACAATAATTTTTTCTCCTAAAGGAGTTCTTTTAATCTCAGTTCTACTATGTGAAGTTTGTCCAAGTTCTTTAGTAATGAATTCTTGAACTTGATGTTCTTTTATTCTCTGTGCTACAAATTGCCTTTCAATCATTTTTTAGTTTGCTCCTTTTTAGTTTCTGGTTTAGCAGATTTTGTTTCTTTTTTTAAAGTTTTTTTAGCAACTTCTTTTGCAACTATTTTAATATGAGTTCTTTTCATCTTTCTTCTTCTTTGTCTTCCATAGTGCCAAGGTCTTGAAGCTTTATTTGGAATAATTTCTGAGATTATTAAAGATGAAGTATCTAATCCTTGGTTTTGTGCATTTGCTTCTAGAGAGTTTAATAGATTTAATATTTCTTTAGCAGCTTTAATAGGATAACGCCCTGCAGCAATATCTCCTGAACGGTGACCTACATTCTTATTAAATCTTGTATAAGGTACTGCTATTTTAAATTTAAGAACTTGTTCTAACAAAACCTTTGCTTTTTGGAGATTCTTATGTTTGATAAAGTTAGATATCTCTATAACATGCTTTGTTGAAACCGGTAAATCCAATCCAGTAACCTTAGTTGTTTTATTTTCCATTTTATTTCACTGATAATGCTGAACTTGATTTTGTTGCACCTACACCTGGTGCGGAGTGTGTAAGTCTCTTTCTTGATTGTGCAAATTCTCCAAGATAGTGTCCAATCATTTCAACGGTTATTTGTAAAGGAACAAATTCTTTACCATTATGGATATGTATCATTAAACCAACCATTTGTGGTAAGATAATCATATTTCTACAATGGGTTTTTATTTTCTTTTTATAAGTTCCTTCATTTGCTTTTTTAATTTTGATCATTAAAACTTTTTGAGCAGGAGTAAGTCCTCTTTTCAAGGATCTTCTTTGTCTTGATGGTAACATTTCAAATAAAGTTTTTTCATCCCATTGTTTTATTTCAGCAATGGTTTTTCCTTTAAATTTTGGTTCTTCTGGCATTTTTACCTTTTCTTTCTCCCTGTTCTTCTAGCTCCGATCATACCTACCTTTCTACCAGGTGGAGCATCTCTTGATGTAGTAGTAGGTTTACCTGCGTGTCTTCCTCTACCTGATCCAAATGGATGATCTACAGCGTTCATAGCAACACCTGATGTTCTTGGGTATAATTTATTTCTTGCTCTCATTGCAAGCATTTTCTTACCTGCTTTAACAAAAGGTTTGTCAACTCTTCCTGAACCTGAAATAACACCTATTGTTGCTCTACATCTAGAATCGAATTTTCTTTGTTTCTTAGACGGTAACATAATAGTTGTTTTATTTTTTAAATGTGAAACAACCCTTGCAAAGGTTCCAGAGCATCTTACTAATTTTCCTCCGTCCCCTGGTTGAGTTTCAATATTATATATGAAAGTTCCTTCTGGAATATTTTCTAAAGGTAAAGTATTTCCTTCAGTTGTTGAAGCTTTTGCTCCAGATTCAATTTCTGTGCCTACTTTAATATTTAAAGGTGCAAAGATATAGGTTTTTGTTCCATCTTCATATCTAACCTTTGCTAAAGGTGCACTGTGGCCTGGGCAATGAACAAGATCAATAATTTTTCCTTTTATTGATTCTGTTTTTTCTAGAGTATCTAAAGGTCTATGTTTTACTGTACCTTTATACCTATGACTAGGTGATTTATAGGTGGAAGTTCCTCTTCCTCTTCTCTGTGAAATAATTCTCTTTCCCATTTTAAGTAAGTCCTAATTGAGTAGCAATATCTCTTGCAGGAGTTTCGGGTGAAAGTTTTAAGTAAGCTTTCTTTACTCCTTTTTGGATTAAGGTATTTATATTTAATACTTTTACTTTGAATTGTTCTTCAATTGCCTTTTTAATTTCTGGTTTAGTAGCTTTAAGATCTACTATGAATGTAAGTATGTTATCCATTTCCATTATCCTTACAGCTTTTTCTGTTGATAAGGGATATTTTAATATTGTCTTTTTCATTTCTTAACTTCCTTTTTAGTAGCTGGTTTTTTTGTAATAGGTTTTTTGGTAGCTACTTTTGATTCTTCTTGCTTTTTTGAATTGATTAAAAATAATTTTTCTTTTTCTAATTTTTGTAATGCTGCTTCTGTAAAAATGGTTAGCCTTCCTGGTTGTGTACCTGGAGCTAATAATTCTGTATTTAAGTTGTTGATGATTGTTACATCAACTCCTGGAATATTTACAGCAGCTTTTAATAATGAACAATCTTTTGAAGCAACGATTAAAGGACCAACTCTCTTCTTGTATTTTCTTCCTCTATTTTTTCCTTTTCCTGCTCTTACTTTTTTGATTGCAGCTCTATTTAATTCTTCTTGTAAACCTAGTTTAATTAGTAATTGGACAACATCTTTTGTTTTATTAAGTTCTTCTGCCTTGGAATCTAATATATAAGGTGCAGTTTCTGTTTTATGACCTCTTGCTTTTACAAGATCTAATAAAGTAGTAGCATTTAATGCTGATCTTATTGCTTTTTTTCTTTCTTTAATATTTATTTTTTGTTTCCAGATCTTTTCTGCTTTTGGTGGATGTGCTCTTCTACCTCCAACAGTACCTGGAGCGAAAGCTGCAACCCAATAGAAATGTATTCCTCTTCTTGTCATAATCTTTCTTGGAACTCTTGAGATACCATGACCATAAGAACCTCTGTACTTTCTTCTTCTTCTTGAAAGAACTGCTGAAGCTCTTTGACCTGCATCAGGTTTTGCTCCATAAGGTTGCCTTTTATTTGCTTGAATAGCTTGAACTGCTCTTTTGATTAGATCAGGATGATATTCTTCATTAAATTGACTAGGTAAATCAACTTCCTTTGTTTTCTTTCCTTCTAATGTATATAGGTTTGCTTTCATTTTTAACCTTGTTTAGATTCTAGTGAAATATAAGTTATTTGTGTTGGTTGAGGTTGTTTATTACACCTAATTGATGGTGTTAATACAATTGGTCTTTTTGCTGCACCAGCTATTGAACCTTTTATTAAAATATATGGATTTTTTATTAAACCATAACGTAAGAATCCTGATTTTGGATTGATTTCTTCTGGTTTGTCACCTATCTTGATAACTTTAAAATTATAATGTGTTCTTCTGTGGTATCCCATCTTACCTGGTTGAGGTACAGTATAAGGTACTTTATTAGGATGCCATGGACCTAAAGTTCCTATACCTCTTTTCTTTTTTTCTGCTTTGTGTTGCATAATCTTAACACCAAATCTTTTAACAGTACCTTGGAAACCTTTTCCTTTGGTGACTGAGTGAATATCTAAAAATTCTCCTTCTTTTGCTACATCATTAATTGTGATTTGTTTTTCTAGAAGTTCTTTTGCTAGTTTTAGTTGTTCTTCTTTAGAACCTCCTAAAGCAATTTCTAAAACATCTGGTCGTTTCTTACCGATACCTGTTAATTTAGGTTGTGTATAAACTGATAATCTTATATAATCATAATTTTCTGGTTCTTTTGTTTCTTTTTTTGAAGTCTTTGTTTTTCTTTCAAGTTCTTTTTCAACTTTTTTATTGAAAATTTCTGCTAGAATTTTGAAACCATGTGTGGTATTTTTATAGAATCTTATAGAAAAAGGCTTTAATGGAGGACATTCCAGAACAGTAACCGGCATGGAAGCCTCAGGATTGCCTTTTTTAGCAGTATTTGTGTACATAATATGGGTCATTCCTGCCTTATATGCAATAAAACCTAAAGGCTTAGGATCTTTTGAAGTAGGATGAGTTCTAATACTAGGACAGTGCTTTTTAGATCTGACTCTTGGCCAGAATTGTACACTTCCTCTATGTGGATGACTTTTTTTTGCGGACATTTTATTTTACGGTCTATTCACTAAGAATCAGCGGCTGGTTCCATTTATTTTAAATATTAATCGTAATCAGTAGGGTATTAATAATTTTGAAATTTTGGGTTTATAAAGATTGCGGTTTTGTAGTGATTATATTTTTTTGAATAGAAAAGTTTATAAATTTGGGTTATTTTAGTTAAAGGAATAAAATTTAAGGAGGTTTTAAAATGACACGTTCAATTTTACCTGCTGCGGCTATGGAAAAGATATTAAAGAAGGCTGGAGCTCAAAGAGTCAGTGAAGATGCTAAAGAAGCTATGAGCAATGCTTTAGAGACTATTGCTGAGGAAATGGCTGAAAAATCTATTAGATTTGCTAAACATTCAGGCAGAAAGACTGTAAAAGCGAGGGATATCAAACTAGCTGTAAAAGGCTAAATTTTCATTTTTTTGGCGATTAGTATCTTTTCGCCACATTTATTACATTCAAATCTAAAAGCGTCAACTGCAACATCTTTACCTTTTTCTTCATCGAAAACTTTTATTTTCTTTCTTTTGTAAGGCATTTGTGTTTCTGATGCATTTCCACATTTAGGACAAGTATATATAATGTTTAGAGTTAAGGTATCTTCATATTCTCCTGCCTCTACAGTATGATTACATTCTGGACAGACATATTCTGTTGCTCTGATTTTAGGTTTTCCAGTTTTTGGATCTCTTGGTTTGCCCATTAAACCTTTACCACACTCTGGACATTTTTCTCTTAGAACCCATGCTCTTATTTTCCCTTTATCTCCAATAGTTCTTAGAGTGTAATATACACATTCATCCATTGATTTTGGTAATTCTAAACTCATTTTTTTAACTCCTTTAAATCTGATTGACCTTCTTTACTTTTTAAGTATTCTGGATCATTATGGATGGCATAAGTTAATCTTTTAAGAATATTGATATTTTCTTCTATTAATTCTAAACGTTTTTTAGTTTCTAGCTCTCTTTTTATTTTCATTTTTTCCTCTGGTTTGAAAGTATAAGTTATTCCAGTTTTTATATTTTGTGGAAGATCATAGAAAGTTGCCTTTAAAACTGAGTGGATTAAATAGTAAGTTAAAAGTCCTGTTGATTTTGCTGCTTTTTTAATTTTGCTCATGAGTTAAGTGAATATGTTAAAGTTTAAAAAGGATTAGGTTTTAGGAAATATGTTATAGCCCTGTAGTGTAGCGGCCAAATTGAAGCTCTTGTGCTTCAAGGCCATTCATAATTGGTTCTGGGCCAATTGACGGCAGTTCGAATCTGCCCAGGGCTATATCTTTTTTAATATACAAATTCTTATAAATTATTTTAACTTATTAGGATTATGAAAAGAGTTGAAACTGTAGCAATTGTGTATCAACATCCAAGAATTCTTTTAGGTGTAAAAAAGAGGAATTTAGGTAATGGAAGATATAATGGTTTTGGGAGGGTATTAATGTTGTTGATAAAGATATCTATGCTACTGCTGTAAGAGAAACTTTAGAAGAGAATCATATTAATTTAATTAATCCAGAAAGGATGGGAAGGATTTTGTTTAAATTTGAGAGTGATGAAGAGGATCATGACGTTCATTTTTTTAGAGCATTAGAATATTCAGGAGAACCTAGAGAAAGTGATGAAATGACAGTTGAATGGTTCCATATTAATGACATCCCTTATGATAAAATGTGGGAGGCAGATAAACATTGGTTACCTCTCTTGTTGGAAGGGAAATATTTTTTAGGGGATGTTCTTTATGGTGAAGATCACAAAATAAAGGATAAGGATATTAAAGAATTTGAAGATAGAGAAAGTTTTGAAAAAGCTTTAGAAGAAAGGTTAGCAATAGATTTATAAATTAAATTTTGTTAGTTTTCTTTATGCCCCTGTAGTGTAGCCCGGCCAATCATTCGGCCCTCTCGCGTTTTACGGAGACAGGCCGAGACCCGAGTTCAAATCTCGGCGGGGGCATTTTTTAAAAATGAAAAAAATATTTTTAGCATCAAGTATAGATAGGACAGGAAAAGCTATTGCGAAAGAGATTGGTGAAGATACTTCTAAATTAAGAACTGCTTTTATCACTACTGCTGCTGAAGTTGAAGACCAGAATGATCTTGAGTGGTTAGAAGAAGATAGGAATGGTTTGGCTAGTGCAGGTTTTGATTTATTTGATTATACAATTACTAACAAAACTCCTGAACAAATTAAAAAAGATTTAGGTGAGGTAGATGTGATCCATGTTAATGGGGGAAATACTTTTTATTTATTACTCCAAGCAAGAAAAAGTGGTTTTGATAAATTTATTAAAAAATTTGTAGAAAGTGGGGGAATATATATTGGATCAAGTGCGGGATCAATAGTTGCTTCTCCAGATATCACTCTTGCAAGAAAAATAGAGAGTAAAATTTATGAGAAAGAATTAAAAGATTTTAAAGGATTTAAATTAGTTAATTTTATTGTTTTTCCTCATTGGGGAAGCAATTATTTTAAGGAATTATATCTAAATCATAGGATGGATATAGCTTATGTTACAGGGCATAAAATTATTTTGTTAACTGATACTCAATATGTTAAAGTAGAGGATGATATGTTCAATATAGTTGACATTAATGATTAAATGCAAAAAACAAAATTCTTTTCTTGGAAATGTGGAGATTTATGTAAAGGTTGTGAGCAGTGTGTTAAAGGTCAAAAGTCTGTGCTGTTTGTAACAGGGTTATGCAGTGAAAATTGTTGGTATTGTTCTTTAAGTGATGCTAAGAAAAATAAAGATTTAATGTGGATTAATGAAAGACCTTTTAAAAAAGATGAAGATTTGATAGAAGAGATTAAATTATGTGATAGTAGAGGTTGTAGCTTTACTGGTGGAGATCCTTTATTAGTTCTAGAGAGAACTTTGAAGTATATTAAATTGTTAAAAAAAGAGTTTGGAGAAAGATTTCATATTCACTTATATACTCCTCTTAAATTGGTTGATGAAGATAAATTAAAGAGATTGTATGAAGCAGGTTTAGATGAGATAAGGTTTCATCCTAAGTTAGATGAAAGTTTTGATAAAATATTGTTAGGTAAAAAATTTTCTTGGAAGGTCGGAGTAGAAATTCCTGCAATTCCTGGAAAAGAAAAAGAAACTAGAGAGTTAATTGAGTTTTTAGTTCAGAATAAAATTGATTTTTTGAATATTAATGAATTAGAGTTTTCTGATAGTAATTGTAATAAGATTTCTGAAAAGGGTTTTGAACCTAAAAGTGAATTGAGTTATGGTGTTAAAGGTTCAGAAGATATGGCTTTGAGATTGTTAAAAGATTGTTCTATGAATATTCATTATTGTACTTCTACTTTGAAAGATAAAGTTCAATTAGCAAATAGGATTAAAAGAAGAGCTAGGAATATTAAGAAAGATTATGATAAAATTACAAGTGAAGGTATGTTAGTTAGAGGTGCTATCTACTTAGAGAAGCCGGGATTTAACTATCGTTTAGAGTTGGAGAAGAAAAATAAAGAGGAAGAAATTTTAAGATTAAAAGAGATTCGTAAAGAGTTAATTAATAAGTTTAGTGTTAGTTCTAAATATATAGATGTTGATGAGTTGAAGTTGAGATTGTTGACTAGTTCTGGTGTGATTAAGAAGTTGAAAGGAAAAGTTAGTTATATATTAGCGATGGTTGAAGAGTATCCTACTTGGGATCAGTTTGAAGTGGAGATTGAGTTTGTTGAGTGAACATCTTCTAAAGCCTTTTTTTCTAACATTGTTAATTTTAGATCATCAAATATTTCCCTTAGATTATTTCTGAAATTCTGGGTTTCATAAGGAAAGAATAGGTCATTGGTTACACAGTTGGATCTTGATTCATCGAGTCTTCTGTCGATTTCATCGAAGATTTGGTGTATGGAATCTTTACAACATGACCTCATTTTAAATAAGAAAAAAATAATTTATTTATAAGATTTGTGGAAGGG
>CAYUTI010000008.1:12774-29953 GCA_964447685.1 Candidatus Woesearchaeota archaeon | reverse complement strand
TGACAGAAGGCAATCAGAACTTGCTTATCTTCTTAGGATTGCACCATCGCACGTTCACTCTTGATACAACTTAGCATGTAAATTCCTTCTCCAAATAATCAAACTAATAACTACAGCCAACATTCCAGCAATTATACCTAAAGAAATCTTCTCAGCTTTAGCATATTCAACTAAAACCGTACCAAAACCAGTTAATGGACTAGGTTGAGATAGATTACCGCTTCTGTTCTCAGAAAGAAGTTTTAAACCTCTCTTCCCAATCTCTTGAATATTCAAATTAACCATTCCATCTCTAACACTTTCTAAACCAACCACAATATCATCTTTACCATCTTCATCAATATCAACATTTTTACTCTCACCAACTTTTAATCTTAATTGAATAGGTTCAGATCTTACAGTAATTAGTGCATAATCATCTCCTACTTCATCAACTGTAACAGAGTGCTCTCCATTATCAATTGAAAAACTTACACTCTCTCCAACACCTAAATTACCAACACTTTCACTCTCTCCAACAACTTCTTCTTCCATCTCTTCCATAATCTCTTCAACAATCTCATCAACATTGTCTTCAGTTATCTTTGTAATGGTAGGCTTACTACTAGAACTTCCACCACCCCCGCCTCCTCCTCCGCCACCACCGGAACTAGGAGCAACAGGTTCAGCAACATCATTAACAATTAAGGTTATATTGTTTGAGATAACTGAAGCGCCTTCAGGGTCAGTAGCATTAATTATTAAGTATGCGGAGCCATACCAATCAGGTTTAGGAATTAATGTAATTAGGTTTCTATTAGTAGTTATACTCACATTTTCTAAATCATTAAAGGTATAAGTTAAATCCGAGCCATCTTCATCAATAAAATATCGGGAGAGGTTGATAACTAATTGAGAGTCTTCATTCCAATTTTGATTTTCTATTTCATTTAGTAATTTAGGAGGCCTGTTTACATTTATTACTTCAATATCCCAACCCTGGCTTTTAGTGATATTACCATCAGAAACCATCACAGTTAAGTTATATAAATTCTGGGATAGATCCTCTGTATCTGCACTATCAAAATCTGCATATAATTCTAATCCATTATTTAATGTTTCCACTAAAAATCCATCTAATAACCAAAATACATAAACAAAAGTTTCATTTTGTAAAGTAATATTAAATATCTGACTACTATTCTCTAATAATTCTATTTCATCCCCTTTAGGATTATAATCTGTAATATTAAGTTCTGTATGATTTTCTCTAAACATAAAGTATACTATTTGATAATCTACTAACCCTTTTGAGTCCATAACAGAAATGTTTACTAAATGAGTTCCCAAATTACTCTGATTAATACTAACCTCAAAATATCCTGTAGTCTCATTTATATCCAATAAAGAAGAATTATCACTAAACACTAAAGCATCCCCATCTATATCACTGGCAATAACCGTATAATTTTTTATATCTCCTGGAGAACCTTTTATTAAACCATTACTAATATTTTCTAAAACAGGTCTAGAATTCATTTTTGATTCATACCAGGAACTATATCCAAGATTACCACAAGTACTATTTCCTACAAATCTCCATCTAAACACTTGGCCTTCAGAGAAGTTTTTATCATCAAACTCTACATAATAAGAATCATTATCTAACATAATCGCACTATAATTGAGATAGGTTCCATTTATATTACTTTCAAACCAAATCTGATCTAATTTATTGGAATAATAATTAATTGAAAAATTTGTTTGCATTACATTAGTAATTCCTGCCGGAAGTTTTTCTCCATGACCCAATAGTATAAGACATTCATCATCCAAAGAATTCAAAGCATTAAAAACATCAATCCTAGAATAATCTCCTACCGAAACACCAGTATCAAACAACAATCCTTCAGCATCAACAACCCCTGCTTGCAATAGTAATGCAATAGCTCCAGCAACATGAGGCGTACTCATCGAAGTTCCAGATTTCTCACAAAAACCATTTCCACAAGTAGAATAAATTCCTTGCCCAGGAGCTAATAACCTCAACAAGCTTCCATGATTATAAAGTAAATGGTCACTTCCATCTACAGCACCCACTCCAATTACAGAAGGATAACAAGCAGGATAACCAATACCTTGTCCATAAGGACCATCATTCCCTGCAGCAGAAACAAAATATATACCTTCACTCTCAATCAAATCTAAAGCAGAATCCATTAAGATATGATGACACGCTTCAACAGAATCATAAACTCCATCATCAGCTACACTCATACTTATCACAGAGATATTATATTCTGTTTTATGAGCTACACACCATTCCATACCTGCAATGATATCTCCTGCTTCACAAATTCCATTTCCAGCACAAACTTTTACAGCAACTATCTTAGCACCAGGAGCAACTCCTCTATATATAGAATGATTTGAAACAATAGTTCCAGAAACATGAGTTCCATGATCTCCATCATCAAAAGGATCATTATCATTGTTTACAAAATCATAACCCCCAATATAACTTCCAGCAAGATTAGGATGATTATAATTAATACCTGTATCTAAAACACAAACCGTCTGGCCAGAACCATCATATCCAAAATTATAAACATAATCTGCACCAATCTGAGGAACAGAAGAATCCAAACTTAAATAAAATTCTTGATTTAAATAAACATCTTTTACTTTTTTATCTTTAATTAATTTTTCAACTTTATCAACTGGAACTTTTCCAGAAAAACCATCAAAACTAAAGAATTCATGTTTCTTATCAATATCATATTTATGGACTATCCCAGGAATATCTTCTTGAACAACAACGATAACATCTAAACCATCATCAACATTAACAGAAGTACCAACACCAGAAGCACTAACTAGTCCAACTAATAATAATACAATAAATAATACTTCCCTCTTCATTCCTTAAGCCCTCTTTTTAATTAAGACAAAATCATTCAATTATCTTTACAGTCTTGTCCTCTTTTCTTTCGAAATTTAAAGCTTTCTTACTTTCTGATGTACTCATTCCTAGAACATCACCAAACCTTAATAAATCTTTCGCACTTCTCAACCCAAAATTTCCCTCTGCAAAGGTAGCAAAAACCATTCTAACTTTATACTTTCTGCATAATTTAATGTTCTGCATTATCCTGCCAATCATTCTAGGACGGTCATAAGCATTCAAAATAGAATTAAAACTAAAACCAATTGCAATATTATTATCTTTGGCCAACTTACATAAAACCTGATTCAATCCACTTCTACGTTGATGCACAGAATCTTTAACTTCTAACTCTTCTTGACCAATAATCACATCAACTCTTTTATCTTCTAAAGCACTTCTTAATATTTTAGAATCATTCACCTTAACAACAACTAATCCCTGACACTTACTAATTGCTTTTCTTAAATCTTTAACATTCTTAACACTAATCAAATTAACTTTTTCAAATTTACTAAACCCAAAATTATACTTCGGATTTTCAAATAAAATAAAATCTTTCATGACTAATTTTAAACTTTAAAACTTTTTAAAACTTTCCCAACACCAGAACTAGTATCAACAACTTTAATCTTATGTCCTTTCTCAGAAGCTTCAACCAAACAAACATCAAATATCTCCGCATCCAAATTCTCACGAATCTTAGCAGCACCATATCCTCTCTTTTGTAATCGCTTCTCTAAAACCCTAAGATCACACTTAACAACAACACAAAGATCAACATACTTAGGATGTAAATAATGACTTAAATGAGAATCAATAATTAAATTATCTTTATCTTTAATATATTTAACAAGAAACTTCCCCAATTTAGAAACATCAACAATATAACTTTTACTTTTCCGATCATAACCTTCATGTAATTTATACTTTTTAACTAAACTATGAACATCAATATAAGGATATTTTAATTTCTTAGCTAAACCAATAGCAAAAGTAGTTTTACCAACACCAGGTACACCAGTAACAATAATTATCATAAGAATAAGAATATCTTCTACTAAATAAATTTATGGGTAAGGTTTTGTTAAGTCATCTATCATATACCCTGAACCAATAACCTTTCCATCTTTGAGAGTTCGGGTTTTAACTTTTGTAGATTGAGCTTTCCAATTAAAACTAGCTTTCATTGAAGGAACTTGTTTTATTTTTCTTCCCAACCCTTTGCGCACTACACGATTAATCCAATCTAATTCACTTAAATAAGCATCAATCTCTTCCGTAGTCTCTATTGGAACTTTAATTTCAGCAAAAAAATTAGAAAGACCAAAAAGTAATCCTTCCACATATTTGTAATCTTCCCCATTAAGTTCCTTTTCAATAAGACTCATTTTAACTTCTAATCTAGAAAAACTCTTAGGATCTAGAACTTCTCGGAAATAAGGTTTTGCTTTACTATAAACTTCTGCTAGATTATTCTCCATCTTACTGTTCGATTAACTTCCCCAGATTTGTATCAGGATCTTTATCTTGTAAGTGGGGACCTAAAATAGGGCAATCATCTAAATGAGTTTTACGAACAATCTCTTCTGCACTGGGTGCTTCTAGACCATAAGTTCCAATTTTCTCTTCACTTAAAAGGTCAATAATTCCCATAAGAGCGGAAAAATAGTTTTCTAAAAGTCTAACTTCTCTTTCTGCATTAATGCCCTCTAAAATAGTTTCAAAAGCATCTCCAATTATACAAGCTTGATCTCTTAAGAATTCTACATCTATTCTCTCCGGAGTCTTTAATTTGCCCTTAATTTCTCTGTTAACGTTTCGGATAACTACTTCAATAGAATAACCTCTTAAAAGTCTTAGAACCCCTTCTTGATGAGGTTTTAAGTCTAAAGCATATCCTGTTTTAAGAACATAATCTCCAGATTTCATATGTAAATTTACGAATATTTTGCTTTTTAAATCTTTCGCTACTGAATAATAGTCCCTATACTTTTCTTACCTTTCAAAAATCTAGCCAAATTCTTCAAATCAGAACTAATTATAACAGTTTTAATATCATTCTCCATAACAATCTTAGAAGCAGCTTGATCTAATACAAAATGCTGACCAGCTTTAAACTTAATTTTATTAACAATCTTATGGAAATCCTTAAAGCTAATAGAGCTAATAAACTTAGCATTCTTAAATCTCTTAGGATCTTTATCATATAAACCCTTAACATCAGTCATATTAATCAAATAATCTGCTTTCAATTCTTTAGCTAACTCCGCAGCATTTGAATCAGTAGTTCTATTTGCTTTACAACCTAAAGCACCACAAATCACAATATTTTTTTTACCTAACAAACTCTTAACTTCTTTAACAGAATCAGGAATCTTACTTTTATATCCAAACACTCCATTAACTAATCTAGCATTTAACTTAGTACTTAATATCCCAACTAAACTTAACATTTTCTTATCAGCCTTAGTATGTTCCAAAGCAGAAATATATTCTCGAGCAGTATGCCCTCCTCCACAAACAATTACAAATTTATGTTTTCTAGAATTCCTCTTAATAACCTTACTAAACTTCTTCAAATAATTATAATCTACTTCATCAGGTACAATAATAGAACCTCCTAACGATATCACCACTTTTTCCATATCAAATTAAAAAGAATTATTATATATAAACTTATTCATCAACCATAAACAATCTAGAATCCTTAACTTTAAAAATTCCTAACAAAGTTCCAGCATCTAAGAAAGCATGTGCATAACAAATTGCACCATAAGCTTCTTCTTTTTTACCTTTTTCTAAGAAGAACTGAGCATCTAAAAAATATCTTTCAGCCATATCGAGTAATTTATCACCTTGCTTATCAAACTTACTTTCTTTAACTTTCTTCAAAGCTTCCTCAGTCATTACTCTATACTTTTCAATCTTTTTATCTGAAACCATAAAGAAAACTAAAGAATAAGAATATAAAAAACTATCGAAGAACCCAACAGTAACCTTTAAATAAATCCACTCTCCTTAATTAAATCAATATTTCAAAAAAGGTGATATAAATTTCAGAAAATATAGCTTGGTTTAAAGAACTTAACAAAGAAAAAATAGGAATTGCAGGTGGAAAAGGAGCTTCTCTAGGAGAAATGTACAATGCAGGTTTACCTATCCCCCCAGGTTTTGCAGTTACCGCTCAAGCTTATCAAAAATTTATCAAAGAAACAAATTTACAAGAAGAAATCAATGATAAACTTAAACAAATTTCTATGGAAGATTCAGAACAATTACAAAGAGTAGCAAAAGAAATCAGAGAATTAATTCTTAACGCAGAAATGCCAGAAGAAATTAAAGAAGAAATTCTAGAAGCTTATGACTCTATGAACGTAGATGAAGATGTTTACAACAAAGCAGGAAAAGAAGCTTTAGATATTATCAAAGCAGGCCGTGATGCTCCTTATGTAGCAGTAAGATCATCAGCAACTGCAGAAGATTTGCCGGACGCTAGTTTTGCAGGCCAACAAGAAACTTTCTTAAATATTAAAGGTAATAAAGAATTATTAAAATCAGTTCAAAAATGCTGGGCTTCTTTATTTACAGCAAGAGCAATTTATTACAGAGAAAAAAATAATTTTGATCACATGAAAGTTTTCATCTCAGTTATCGTTCAAAAAATGGTTAACTCCAAAAAATCCGGAGTAATGTTCTCAATCAATCCAGCAACAAATAATGAAAATGAAATAGTTATAGAAGCAGCTTTCGGATTAGGAGAAGCAGTTGTCTCAGGATCACTAAATCCCGATTATTATGTTGTAGAAAAACCCTCTTTAAGAATTAAACAAAAAGAAATCAAAAAACAAGGTTTCATGTTAGTTAGGGATACCCAATCTGGAGGAAATATTAAAAAAGAATTAACTCCAGAACAAGAAGCTCAACAAGTTCTTACTGATGACGAAATAATTGGTTTAGCAAAACTAGCAGTTCAAATTGAAAATCATTATGAAAAACCTCAAGATATGGAATGGGCTATTGAAAATCATAAACTTTACATTGTTCAATCAAGACCAGTAACCACTCTTAAAAAAGAAGAACCAAAAGAAGAACCTCAAGAATCAACAGAAAGAGAAATTTTAGTAAAAGGTTTAGGAGTATCACCCCAAGTGGGTTCAGGACCTGTTAGGTTAATCCAAGATGCTTCTGAAATTGATAAAGTGAAAAAAGGGGATGTTCTAGTGACAAAAATGACTAATCCTGATTTTGTTGTTGGTATGCAAAAGGCAGCAGGAATTGTTACTAACGAAGGGGGCACTACATGTTTCTCTGGAAGAACAAAAGTTCTTACAAACAAAGGCTTTATGACGATGGAAGAACTTTATGAGAGGCTTTCTGAAGAAAAAAAGTTACAAACACTATCTTTGGATTCAAAAAATAACAGGATATGTTGGAAGCCAATTGTTGCAGCTTATAAGAGAAAATCAAATTTATGGAAAGTTCAAATATCACCAACTTTAAGATCAACTCAGAACTTTTTAGAAGTAACACCAGATCATCAGTTTTTAACCCTTAAAGATAGAAAATTAATCAAAAAAAGAGTAGATGAAATAATTAAGGACAAAGAAGGAGTTCTTGTAGTAGATAAAATTACTTCTCTTTTAAACAAAAACAAGGTAAGTGCGGAGGAGGCTTATTTAAGTGGAGCTATTTTTTCTGATGGGTCATTAAGTATTAATAAACAAGGAGGATATGTAACAACTTTTACCCAATCAATGATTCCAGAAAAAAAGGAGTTCATCCAAACTGTAAATGAGGGATTTAATAATTTGTATAATGAAAATTTAAGTTTATATTGTGATAAAAGGGGAGAGGTTGGATTGTTTAGATGTTATAAAAAAGATGTTCATAGTAGGTTATTAGAGATAAAAACAAATTTAATACCTCTGGTATTATCTATGGATGAAACTTCTTTATTATCTTTAATAGGTGGGTTTATAGATGGAGACGGAAGTATAGGCCACCATCAAGTCTTTATTACTGTAGGAGAAGCAAAGAGAGAATCTTTAGAAGCTTTAGTATGTGCTTGTTTAAGACTTGGTATAGGCTTTAATATTTGTAAGAACAAAACAGATAATTGTTATATTATGAATTTCACAGAAGGTGTAGAAAAACTTTTAAAACATTGTAAAAGGGTTAAGGGAGATTTAGATAAACATTTTGGAAATAAATTCTTTTTATCCAAACAAATTGTTTCAGACATTATTGATGATGTAAATCATAGAGGAAGAGTTAAACATCCTTACTTAACTAAAAACTTAATGATGTCTGATAAATATTTAAGAAAAACCATCATCCCTAAAGTAAACTCAAAGAAAAAAGAATTTGAAAAATTATTAAAATCGAATTTTAGAATGAACAGGATAAAGTTTGAAGAAAATATTGGAGAAAAAGATGTTTTTAATATAGAAATTTTTGCAGATAATGAATTAGATCATAATTATATAGTTTTTACAGAAAATTTAACACCTATCATTGTAGGTAATTGTCACGCTGCTATTGTATCTCGTGAGATGGGGGTTGCTGCAGTTGTAGGAACAGGCAATGCAACAGAAGTTCTTAAAGAAGATCAAGAAATAACTGTTGACGGAAAAAATGGTGTAGTTTATGCAGGTTTAATAAAAGCAAAAGAAGTCCAAACAGAACAACCTACAGAAGCAGTTCATCATGAAGATACTTGTGTAGAAACAGTAACATTAGTTAAAGTAAACGTTGATATTCCAGAATTAGCAGAAAAAGCTGCAGCTACTGGAGCAGATGGAGTTGGCTTACTAAGATGCGAATTTTTAATTCTAGGTTTAAAAGAACATCCTTATTATTTAATCAAAGAAGGTAGAAAAGCTGAATTAGTCGATCACTTAGCAAATGGTATTAGAAAGATAGCAGAAAATTTCAGAGACAAACCAGTTTGGTACAGAACTCTAGATGCACCAACCGATGAATTCAGAAAGATGAAAGGTGGAGAAGATGAACCTCATGAAGCTAATCCTATGATGGGTTGGAGATCAATTAGAAGAGATCTAGATCAACCAGAATTACTAAAAGCACAATTCGAAGCAATCAAAAGAGTTCATGATGAAGGCCTAACAAATATTGGAATCATGATACCTCTAGTAACAGAGATAGATCAAATAAGAAGATCAAAAGAAATTCTTAGAGAAACAGGATTAGAACCTCTAGAAGAAATAGAATTTGGTGTAATGGTTGAAACTCCTGCCTCAGTTCAAATAATAGAAGAGATTTGCCAAGAAAAAATAGATTTCATATCTTTCGGAACTAATGATTTAACACAATTCACTTTAGCAGTAGATAGAGATAGCGCTAATATTCAAAAACTTTACAATGAATTACATCCAGCAGTTCTTAGACAAATGAAACATGTTATCAAGACCTGTAAAAAATATGGGGTAGAAACAAGTATTTGTGGTCAAGCTGCTTCTAAATCAGAAATGGCAGAATTCTTAGTTAAAAATGGTATAGATTCTATTTCAGCTAATATCGATGCAGTACAACAAATCAAACACACAGTTTACAAAGCAGAAAGAAAGTTATTACTAGATGCAGCAAGAAAGAAATAGTTACTAAGCAGTAATAACAAAACCGAAAGCTTTAAATACTACTTCTTACAATATAATATTATAAAAACTCAAAAGAGGATAAAAAATGACAGAAACACCAAAACCTAAAGTTGACTATGAAGCGCATATGAAAAATATAGTTGTTAAAGCGCAAGATCAAGGTATACTTTTAAGATATAGAATTGGTAAATATGTTCATTCTAAAATTTCTGAAAAAGAACTTTTTGAAGGTGTAGAAGATGAAAACAAGTTTTCAGAAGGTCTTTATGAAATAATCAAAAAAACAGTAGTTCATGTTAAACCAAGTGATGATAAAGAGATTGCTAATCAACAAATTAATTCACTTTTAAGAATCTACGCTGGTGTAGATAGAGAAGGTTTAGAAGATTTAGTTAGAAAAAGTAATAAAGAAAAAAGAACCTTAGAAACAATGCTAAAAGTTGCAGATAATCTTTCAGAGAAATACGCTTCAACTTTATCTGAGGAAAACTACCAAGAAATGGTTAGAGATATTAAAGCAAAAGATGATCTAAAAGGTGCTAAAGAATATCTTAAGGGACTAGCAAAACAAACAGGTCATGAGTATGATGCTAAATTAATGGTAGTTCCAGAAAACATCGTAAAGGAAATCCAAAAGATTTTACAAAAACCAGATAACTTACATAAACTAAGAAAACTTTACGAGGAAAAACCTAAAGAAAAGAAAGAAGAATAATCTTCTTTATCTATTTTTTTCAATAAACCTTTGCATATTCATAACAAATTCTTGAGTTAATGCTCTATACTTATCTAGATCTTTACCACTCACTTCTTTTATCTCTCTATGTGTGATCTTCTTAAAAATAGAATACATCTCTCTCATTATTTGAGCATCTCTCTTACGAATCAAATTTCTTCTAGCTAGCTTTTGATCCAATAAATCCGCAACATGATCTGGAGTAGGAGGAATTTCTCCAACAGCCATCAAAGCAGCATGTGCAGAATCAATAGCAGCCCAATATAAATCAACCATTGCAGTTAACATGTGTTGTTTACTTCTATGTAAAGAAGCAGGCGCCATAGTAAAATAAGTATGAATAGCTTCTTCAGTAGGCCTTATTCTTCCTTGATCTAACAAAGCTTGTAAAGGATCAAAAAATCCAGTATCAATCAAAGCAATTCCAAATCTTAAAACATTAATAGCCACAGGATCCCCTACACGAACATACTCCCAAAAAGAACTCCATTTCATAGACTGAATATGTAATCTATCAGGAGATAAATCAGCAATTATTTTCTCAACAATAATCCTATAAGTTTGAATTAATTCTTCACTAAACATGATATGAACATCATCCAATATAACTAGAATATCAACATCTTTAACTTTATCTTCCATTCTTGAAGTAGACCCAAATAACACCACCGCCTTAACAAAATCTCCAAATTCTTTATATATTTTTTCAGAAAACTTTCTTGCTAACTGTATTTCTTCTTGCGGAAACTTAAATGGTCTAATCTTTTTTTGAATATCAAACTTCAATCATAACACCTCTTTTATCTAACTTTATAAAACTTAGATCCTTTATTAATCTTTCTACTCTAACAACTCTTTAATCTCCTCAATCAATCTTTTACATTTATCAATTGCATCTTTTGCACTTCTTAATTCCATCCTCTTACCATAATAAGTTAATGAATTTCTCTTATACATTATATCCTCAAATAGATTATAAAGATCTTCTCTTTTCAAAACATCTTTTATATAAAAACCTGTACAAACGTGATTTAAAACATTATATCCCTTATTGATTATTAAAGCCTGCAAAAATTCCAATAAAGAAGTATAATAATCTTCAAACACGAAATTGCAATTTTCTTCATTTATCTTCCCAATTATCCTAATTCTCGCATCTGCAGTTTCAATTAAGGAATTAATTCTCCCCTTATCCACAGAAACTTTTTTAACAGAATTAAATTCAAGACAATCTCTTCAAGAACTCTCTTTCATTTAAAAACCTCTAAATAATTATTTAATACAATCCCATTGACAATATTATTTGCTAAGTGGATATTACTTATTTTCTTAAGGGACTCATATCTAAAAACTTGAAAATTTCTTTTTAATTTCTTCTCAAATCTCTCTAAATCAATTTTCTTGTTAGATAATGTTTCAATATAAAGGTCTATATCGCTATCCTCCGTATCTTCCCCCCTAGAATAAGACCCAAAAACAATAATCACAGGATTATCTAAATTTTCTTTAAGGTATTTTATCAGCCCACATTTATTTAATTCCTTAAAATTAAAAATCTTTTTTTCAAGCAAGAAGTTAGGATTTGATTTATCTGCAGTATAAAATGTAACACTACCAATTTTTCTAACTGTTAACACACCTTCTTCCTTAAGTTCCTTACAATATCTAATTACAGAAGGCAAAGGAAGTTTTAATTTTCTCTCTATTTCTCTCACCCTCAAATTATCATTGGGGTTCACAAAGAAATACTCTTTTATGATATTCTTAATTTTCATTTGATAATATAATGTATCAACTGATATATAAATTTATCGATTACTCCAATGGAGTTTCTGACCAGAATGCCCAATCTTTTGAAGGTGCACTTTTCCCAACCAAGTAACCGGGTGAACCAGTTCTTCCAAAATACGAATTATCTATATCTGTCCAGCTAGTAGAAGTAGAATCAATTCTATACATTGGTGAATGAGCAGTTCTCCACAAACCTGTCATAGCATTAAACATCTGACCTTCAGGTTGTCCGCCTACCTCCGCAATAACATCACCGGTATAACCTGCTTTTTTTAATCTTCCAATTGCTTCTTTTATAGGAGCATTACCTTCACCAGGAGTTACATGTTCATCATAATAACCAAAATTATCAGAAATATGCACATGACCAATGATACCCTTTTTCTGTAAATCCTCAACCTTGTCAAGCATCCATTTATTAAATCTTTTATCAGCTTGTTCTGCAGTTTCTCCTTCCTTTCTTTCAAAGAATTTCTTCCAAGTATAAGCATGTCCAACATCAAAAGTAGCTTTGATATGATTATCAGCAATTTCTTTAGCTTGAGATTCACTCATCTTTTTTTGTTCAACAAGCAGTTTAGTCATTTGATCTCTTGATTTATTTACTAAATTTTTCAATTCATCAGGATGAGAACCATAACCTCCTTCAGGGAAAATATTTTCAGGCGCAATAAATAAATGTTTATCTAATTTCTGCGCTTTCTCTCTTTCATAAGCATAAATCGCAGCTTTTGCAATTGAATCTGCACTCTGCTTTAATCCATAATCTTCAATTCTTTCAGTACTATCTAAACTCCTTTGTGCTCTCATAGCTTGTTTTCTTGAAGATAAACCAATCTCCTGACTATACCTTAATCTTTTAAGAGTATCCATCTTTTGTTCATCTAAAAACCTTTTTGGATCTTCACCATGTAATTCTGAAGGACTAATTCCCAACATAGCAACTGCTTGGTAACCTGCAGCTTTTCTTTCTTCATCATTCTTAGCCTTTTCATAATTATTTTTATAAACCTTCAGAGCCGTATCAATTTTTTCAGCTTTTTCAGTACTCTGCTTATATTGGTACTCATACTCGTTAGCTTGACCCTCTGCATGTTGTATTTCTGCTCTCTGCAGTTCTTTATTAAACTCTATTGCCGCTTCGCTTCCAGATTTATTAGGGCAATATTTTTTTCTCCAATCCTTAAATTTTAAAGTTTCAAACTGCAGATTACCTTCTTTATCAGTTTCATAAACATCTTCATAACTATCTGAATAAGGAGATTTTATACGAACAGCTTCTCCATCTTTAATTTTCTTAATCGGAATATCAATATACTCATCTTCTCTAACAGCTTTACTAATCTGACCGGTTTTATTATCAACTAAATAATGAACTTTTCTCTCTTCTTCTCCTTCATACTCTCTAAATTTAAATTCACCTTTACCAAAACTTTCTTGAATTGATCTAGGAAACTCCCCTGTATGAACAGTAACAGGTCCACCACCAGCAACATCTGCAGCGAAATCAATAGCTCTCTTAACTTCCATTAAAGATTTTTCTTTTTGCTCAGGACTAAATCCTCTATCACCTAATCCGGATAAATTACCAATACCTACCGAAGCGTGAGTTGTAATCTTAACATCATTTACTTTGGCCATTTGCCTCATTGCTTCTCTTTCATCATGACCATAAGACTCAGGAGTATGCCCAGTAGGGCTTGACCTAGAACCTTTACCCATACCAATAAAACCTAATTCAACTTGATTAGCACCAGCAAAAATATTTGATTTTAAACCTTGTAAAACATCACCTGCTCCATGAGAAATACCTGTTTGTTTAGGTGTTAATTGAAAAGCTCTTAAAGAATCTTTATCCAAAGGATTCCAATAATCAGTATCAAAGTCTCCCAACTCTACCACCTTCTCTTTTTCTTTTCTTCATCTTCTTTAAACTCTAACTTAGATTGTTGATACCCACTATCTTTATTATCTTTAGTTATGTACAATGATTCTTCTTTATCATTAGATCCAACATTATATAAATCTTTTCCCAATTCTTCATCTTTTTTCTTATATCTCTCCTCTTGTTCTCTTTGTTCCTGTTCAACAGATTTTTCTAAAGATTCTTCTTCCTCATGATGTAACAAATCTTTCAAAGTATCTTTTTTACTCTGTCTTTTCCAACCTTCTAATTCAACTTCTAATTGAGCATCTTCAATCTCTTTAAGAATTCTTTTCCTTAATTCATCATCAGAAGTATTTTTGAGAATTTCCTTAAGAGCTTTTATTTTTTCCTCTGGTTCAAGACTTGCTAAATTTATATCTATCATTATGGTGTAATCATCTTATGACCCTTTTTAAATACATCATATAATACCCATGCCCTTACAGCAGCTTCGCTTTTAGCTTTTTTCTTTTCATCCAAACTACCTGTATCTTTTTTCTTAGGCATCTCTAATCCAAATAAATCTTTAAAGCCATCTTTCAAAGCAATAAATGGTTCCAACATTCCTTTTTCTTCCTCCTCTTCTTTCTTCTCTTCTTCAGGAATATTCTCTTTAGCCTCTTTTAAATATTTTTTAAGATCATCACCAACAGCATCTAATGAATCATAAAGGGATTTCAACAATTCTAAATCTTCAGTATCTTTTTTCTCAACATACTCTTTAAGTTGTTCATCAGTCACTAAGTAAGGTTCAATTTCTATTTCAGTTCTTCCCATATGAACTGCCCCTCTCTGATATTCATTATGGTACGACATTTGAGGAATAGCAACAAATTTAAACTTAACTTTCAAAACTGGTTTATATTTTTTATAACCAGAACTACTTGCAATATACTCTAACTCTACTTTCGAAGTATCAAAAGCCGCAGCAATATCTGCATCAGTTACAGCACTTGATCCACTTTGTTGCATTCTATTAACAGTTTCTAAATAAGGTTTAATCCACGTAATATATAACTTAATTGTATTGTAATGTTGTCTTAAATATTTCAATAAAAACCCTCTCCTCTGCTCTATTTCTTTTTCAGTTTGTTCTTTCCAATTATAATACTGATAAAGTTTTCTCATTAAAACTTCTTTAACTTTATTATTAACTTCTAGAGCATTAACCGCAGCTTCAACTCCATCTTTTCCCTTTTTAGGGTTTATCTGATAAAAGAAATCAGGCAAGGTAACAAAACCAACTTTTCTAGCTAAACCATAAACTGAACCTGCATTCTCCGCACCACCCTCTACCATGTCAACCCAGATAGATTTCAAAGCAATCTCTGCCGATTGAGCTTTATCTCCTCCGGCTTTGCTATCTTGATAGTACCCCTTCCTTTCATCCATAATCCTTAATTCTCTAATAATTGGAAATAAACCTTTAATCATTTCAGAAATACCCCTTAGATATTGAGAAATTTTATCTTGGAAATCCATCTTACGTCTTTCAGTTGCCCCAAAGAATGCCGAAGCTTCTCCAGCTTTGTAAACATCTTTTACTTTGTGAATTTCATCAAATCCTAAACCAAATTGTCCTTTAGCTTGTGTAAATCTCAAACACCAATAATAATATCTTTCAACACCTTCTTGAATACCCTCTAGAATTAATAACAGCCTCTTGTCACCATATTTAGGGTCTACATTAGGTTCACCTTTTACTAAAGGATTCTTAGAAGACTTTTCTTTCTCAACCTTTTTACTTCCTAATAATATTCTTTTGAACAAAGGATCTTTTTTATCAGCCATATTTCACCACTTTTACACTTCTCAAAAGGTTAAGCTTCTTTATAAAATTTGCTATCACAATTCATCTAACGGACTTTTAATTTTAATCATAGTCGGTGAAGCCATATGAATATACATCATACTTGTCTTAGGGCTATTATGTCCAAGTAAGAATTGAACTTCAGAAACACTATAACCATTTTCAATTAAATGTGTAGCAAACGAATGTCTTAAGGTATGACAATAAATATTTTTCTTAATCCCTGCTTCTTTTCCAGCTTTTTTGATAATCTTTCTAACACAACTTGTACTATACTTATCATTCCTACAACTTTTAAACAAAAAATCTTCATCTTTCAAGTTTTCATTTCTGATCTTATTTTTTAACTCTTCTTCTAAATTTTCAGCAATAACAAAAACTCTATCCTTATTTCCCTTTCCTCTCCTCACTAAACCCATTTTTCTTTCAAAATCTAAATCTTTAACTCTTAGCTGCGTTAACTCTGATACCCTTAATCCAGAAGAATACATAAATCTCACAATTAAATTATGTTGTTTGTTTTTAATCATAGAAAATAATCTTTTTATTTCTTCTTTAGATAAAACCTCTGGAAGTTTTCTTGGTATTTTACTATATTTGATATTAACATACATCTTTCTTTTCATTACTTCTTCAAATAAGAATTTTAAAGCATTTAAATAAACATTCAAAGTGTTTCCAGCTCTGTCTTTTTCCTTTAATAAATATAAATATTCTCTCACATCTTTTTTACTAACTTTCATAGGATCTTTATTACACCAAGAAAAAAAATTGCCAACTGCAACTTGATAAGTTTTAATTGTTTGTCTAGAATATCCTCTTCTTAAAGCTTCTTTTCTTATAGCTTCATTAACATCAAACATATATTTTTTAAGATAAAATTCTATAAATATTTTCCTTTTCACTTTTGAGTAAAAATAAAAAAAGTTGGGTCATGGTTCACATAATCAGTGCTTCGTCATCATAATGCTAAAATTTAAGGAATTCCGCATATAAAGGATTAAGTTCCATTTTGCTTTTATAAGAATCTAAAGATACGTTCGCTACGCTCACTTCTTATAGCAAAACATCTCACTTCGTTCGACCAGTCAAGCTGGGAACTTAACACCGATTAAGTTCCATTTTGCTTTTATAAGAATCTAAAGATACGTTCGCTACGCTCACTTCTTATAGCAAAACATCTCACTTCGTTCGACCAGTCAAGCTGGGAACTTAACACCGATTAAGTTCCATTTTGCTTTTATAAGAATCTAAAGATACGTTCGCTACGCTCACTTCTTATAGCAAAACATCTCACTTCGTTCGACCAGTCAAGCTGGGAACTTAACACCGATTATATCCAATAAAAAAATCAGCTAAATATAGAAAGGGC
>CAYUTI010000008.1:0-12674 GCA_964447685.1 Candidatus Woesearchaeota archaeon | reverse complement strand
TAGCAAAACATCTCACTTCGTTCGACCAGTCAAGCTGGGAACTTAACACCGATTAAATTCAATAAATTTGGAGTCCTAAAAAAAGAAAAAGGCAAAATGTCAACCACGCTTCAATCCTGTCCTCAAGATATGATCTCTTACAGCTTGAACATCCTCTTCTGGAGTTCCTTCCAAATATTCAAGAAGAACCACAGCTAAACCTAGCTTTCCATTACCTCCCAGATAACGATGCTGATCAACTATTACCCTCATTCCTTGAACAGAAGGAATTTCACCCTGAATCTTTCGATGAAGCATGTCAGCACAACCATCCCTAAGGGGATAATCAGTATTTTCTTCTTGATTAAATTCAGAACTCCAAGTATACTCATGCATAAGAGGATTCCATCGAGCATACCTTTGAAGCTTATCTTCTAAGAATTTAGCAGGATTATCGCATGGAAAATTAGTAGGATTCTTTTCACTATGGTATACTTCTGTCACTATCGCTCGTAAAGTCATACGTTCAAATAATCTACTCTAATTTATAAACATTTTGCCTTTTAGAAATATATAACGGACTCCAAATTTACTCTTCGTCGCTTCGCTCCTCGTCTCAACCTCGCTCATTATCTCGCTACGCTCAATATGGCTCGGTCTCGAGAACTTAACACCGATTAAGTTCCATTTTGCTTTTATAAGAATCTAAAGATACGTTCGCTACGCTCACTTCTTATAGCAAAACATCTCACTTCGTTCGACCAGTCAAGCTGGGAACTTAACACCGATTAAATTCAATTGAGGCACGTGGCACAAAACTATATAAATTTCAAGAACTTTCTAAATAGAATGCCAGAAAAATATTATATAGATACTTCCATCTGGATGGATTTATACGAAGATAGGAAAGGCTATAATGGAGAGCCCTTAGGAAACTTTGCTCTTAAATTATTCTCTTTGATCAAAGCAAAGAAGAATTTTTTAGTTATTACAGATTTACTTATCAGAGAGCTAGAAATGAATTATTCGCTTCCAGAAATCAATGGAATGGTTAAACCATTTGAGAAAATTATCGAAAAAATCATAGCTACAGACAAACAACGCGATGAAGCAAAGAAGATTGCTAAAGAGAGAGGTATACCTCCAGGTGATGTTCTACATGCAATAATCGCAAGAGATAATAACTTGATCCTGATTACGAGAGACAAACATTTCAGACATTTAGAAGATATTTCACCACATCACAAACCTGAAGATTTGATCTAAATCTTTCTCGCAATAGCTTCAAAAGCCTTCATTCGTATTCTTTCGTAATCTTCATCAGTTGTTTTTTTCTTAGCTGCTCCTTTCAAATGAGCAATACTTTTCATAGCTTTTCTCAACTTGATTTCTTCCAGCTTTTCCCTAAGGGCATCTCTGATAAATTCTGTTCTATTTTGATAGCCTTCTCCTTTCACAGTTTCATCTATATCTTCTAGAAATACATGCTCCAATTTAACAGTTATCATGTCGGTTGTCATATATCTATTGTATATACAAGGACTATATAAAATTTTCTATTTTTCTGGCATTAAAATTATAGGCGCCACTTGCCTCAACTCCTTCAAAATGCTACACATTTCTCGGCCGACTAACGTCGGGAACTTAACACCGATTATGTTCAATTTTAATTCACACTTTACTTATAGATGTTACGTCTATGACCAACTTCAATAACGTAAATCAGAAGTTTATCATCTTTAATATCAATGATAACCCTATAATCACCAACCCTTAACCTAAAAAAGGGATTTGCTACGAGCTTTTTTACATGAGGATACGGTCTAATTCGAATTCTTTCTAGAGTAGAAATTATTCGTCTTTGAGTTTCTTTATCAAATTTCTTCAATTGTTTTAATGCAATATCTGAATAAACCAAAGAATAAATCATAAACCAAGCTCCTTTTTGACTTGTTCATGAGTATGGAATTTCCCTTTCGCAAATTGTTGCTTAGCTAATTGGATATGTCTTTTTGTTTCTTCAGATAGTTCCATAGTATCCTCTACCAAATCCCAAATAACCTCTTCATAGCTTTCTTTATCATACATCTTTTTCGTTTTTAAAACGTCCATTAGTTTTTCACTAACTTGTATTGTAGTTACCATAGCAACTATATAGAAAGCTATAGTATATAAAGGTTTCGGTTTAGACTTGCAAATTAAAACTTCTCCGCTCCACTTCGTTCCGCTACGACACGCTTCGCGTGGAGCTTAACACCGATTAAGTTCAATAGCTTGGTTCAAAATTATATAAAAAATGACAAAAACCTACTGCAAATCCTTATGATACAACGCAAGAATATAGACTATATTTCCTTCGATCTTATAAGATAATCTAAAAGGAGCGATATATAATTCTCTAGTTCCCTTTCGACAATACTTCATAGGCTTTCCAATCTCAGGATTATCTCGAATTTTAGAAATTTGTTTGATGATTTTTTCTTTCAAAGCAGCATCTTTAATTTTCTTAAAATCCTTCTTGAAGGAAGGGTCGAAAATTACTTCTACCACTTTTTCATATCCTCAAGAAAATCATCAAAATCCATTCGGATACCTTTACCTTCCTCAATCCTCTTCCAAGCCTCTTCTGTTTTTTTAGCGAATTCTATATCTTCAGCCATATTCTCATCTAAATCACTTGCTTTCTTCATAATCAACTGCTTATCGCTATGAATTATCAGAAGTTTATCTCCTTCATGTAAGCCTTCTCTCATTTCAGCAGGTATTACAACCTGTCCTTTTGTACTCATTTTTGTAATTGCAACATCCATTCGTATCACCAACGTAAGAACAGTCTTACCATATATATAAACTTTTCGGTTTTGCCAAAAACACTGAACCAATCTACTCCTTCGAGCCTACGGCTCTCGGCCGACTAACGTCGGGAACTTAACACCGATTAAGTTCAATATGACTCCGGGATTTTAGAATTTATTAATCTAGGGGAATATCCATTCCTCGATAATCTCTTCTTCCAATTAAAATAATTTTAGGTTCTCGTTCAGCCCAAAGGTCTTGACATCTCTTGATGATATCTTCATTAGGTCCAATGATCTCCTCTTCCAATATGCTATAACCTAAACATAATTTCCAGGGAGCTGCATCAGGATGTTCACATAAATAGGGGCATTCATATCTTTTGCCTGCTTCATCCTTAATAGTACCTTCATTCATATGTGGACATAAACTCATACCTGAACAAATAGAAGTGGATTATATAAATTTTACTATAATCTAAAATCTCTACGTCATACTCTTCGTCGCTTCGCTCCTCGTTTCGACCTCCTTCATTATCTCACTACGTTCGATATGAGTCGGTCTCAAGAATTTAACACCGATTAAATGCAATTGAGAAAAAGGCTAGAAAACAGAACCCCAGAAAAAACTACTTTCCTTTGTAGCCAAACTTTTTATTATAAGTCTTATGATCAATAACATCAAGAACAAAAGCAACTATTTCAATTTCACTCTCACCATCAGTGAGAGTATATAACATTCTCCAAAAATTAGGCAATTCTACCCAAAAAAGATTGCTAACTCCATATTTTTCCTTATATGCTTTCGGAATCAATTTCTTAGCAATAGGCTTGCCATAATGATGATTCGCTTTAATCAAATCAATCTTTTTATTTACAGAATTGAAAATTGTACGCTAGGTCTTTGAATTAGGCGCTTCTTCATTTAGATATTTATATACTTCTTCTGCTTCCGGAGATAGAATAACCCTAACAGAATTCATAACTCAAGACCTCGCTGAATTGCCTTTCTTAAGTTAGGATTTGTATTATGGATCCATGTAATGCCCTTAATACTCACAGCAATTTTATTGCTTTCTTCCAAATACTCAAGAATAACCATAAGAGTATTATGATTCACCTGCCTCGGAAGCTTTCTTTTAAGCTCCGCAACAGTTATGATACTTTCATCCATATTCTTTAGAGTATTCTCTACCATAAGCACCGTATTAAGGGTAGGAGAATGTTCCAGCCTTTGTTCTTGAATTAGTTTTGACATATTAATCACCATTGGTTATTAACTAATAACTAATACTTATATATAAATCTTTCTATTTTCTGGGGTTCTAAAAAAATAAAAACGCCTTAAATCTCAACTTCTCCGCTCCACTTCGTTCAGAAAAACTTACCAACCAAATGTAAAAACTTTTATATACTTAAAGCACTAATCATTAAATATGAACAAATGGTTTACAAGAAAAACCGGTATTCTATTAATGATTCTTGGAATAGCAATGCAATTCATAAACATTATTACCTATGGCTATTGGGGAATAGATATTGACATATTTGGTGCACTTATTTTTATCATAGGATTAGTAATTATGCTAGCAAGATGGAATCACTAACATGAATTGGTATCCTAAAACTAGGTTAGGAAAAATTTCTTTCTGGGGAACAGTTGTAGGTGTACTCATGATGTTTTCCCCTTCTTGGGCTTCTTTACTGCGTCAGTTAAACATACCAATTCCTTTTGGATTTACTTCAGTAATATTAAATTTAGTATTTGGAACAATTTCAATGGTATTAATAATTAGAAATAAAGATCGAGCGATTTTATTATTCTTATCAGCATTACTTGGATTGTTTGCTTGGTTTATGCTAATTGGAGAATTACTATTTCCTCATTAAATGTCTAATTCATTTAACTAATGGTGCTTCGCACTTGATAAGTTGATTTTAGGAACTCATCTCTTTTACAAAACCTTTAAATAACATTAAATCAAAAAATACTTATGAAATACAAAGTCCACAGATTAGATGTTAAAAGAGATACTATGCAAAACACTCTAGATCAGTTCTTAAATTCACTTAAAGGAGAGATTATAGCAATAATTCCAAATGTTAAACCTACTTTCCAACTTATGGGCGCAACAGCAAAAGTTGACTTTCTATTGATTGTTGAAAAACAATAACATACGAAACTTTTATTAATCAATAACATCTCTTAAACTTCAGTATGGCAATTAAAAAAGAGTGGATAATACCTATGGGGTACAAGATTAAACAAGGTGGAGTATTCCATATGGAATATTTGTATAAAGATATCTACAGATGGTTTGAACACTATCATTACAACTGGAAAGAAATTCAATACAGACAAGAAGTAGCACCTGATGGAACTTTACACTTAGAAATTAGATGGACAGCAAACAAACCACTCAATAATTATCTAAGTGTTGGAATTGATATGGAATTCTTAATCTTCATGAAAGATGCAGAAGTTGAAATCAAAGGAAAAAAAGTTAAAAGACAAAAAGGTACAATAGAAATAAGAACTGGAGCCTATGTAGGTTATGATGAAGATTATTTCAGTAAAATGAATACTATCAAAAAAATATATTATAACCTTTTAATAAGAGATAAAATAGACTCAGTAGAAGAAGATATTTATGTAGAATCTCAAGAACTTTTCAAAATGATCAAAGAATTCTTAGAATTAAATAGAGAATGAGATATAGAAGATTTTTAACAATAGCACTTTTAATAATTTTAATAGATCAAATCTCAAAATACTACCTAACAACAACAGTAAACTATGGAGCAGCTTTTGGAATCTTACAAAATCAAAGATTATTCTTATCAGCAGTAGCAATCATAGCTTTAATTGTAATTGGTTATTACTTACCTAAAGTTCATGGAAATTTAATAGAGATTAGTTTAGCAATTCTAACAGGCGGAATAATAGGTAATTTAATTGATAGATTGTATTTCGGTTATGTAAGAGATTTCATCAGCTTTTGGATCTGGCCTAATTTTAATCTAGCTGACACAGCAAATTGTATAGGTGTTTTCTTAATAATTTTATGGCTTTGGAAATACTCAGAAGATTAACCCTTCCTAGCAAAAATTTCAACCCATCTAACACCTTCATCATCAGCAACTTCAGAACTAATTATTGTAAACCCCGCTTCTCTTAATAATCCTTCTAATTCTAATTGTTTATAGAAAGCATAAAACCTAGGTAAATTCCCATACCTTTCCTTATGTAAAATCTTTTCACCTTCTCCTTCTTTAACAGCAATATAGATAACTCCCAAATCATTAAGAACATCATTACATCTCTTAAGAAACTTAGGCGCATCTTTTTTCATAATATCAGCAAAAGAAGCCATCATCCAAACACCATCAAATTTCTCTTTAAAACTCAACTTTAACATATCCATCTCTATAAAACAATCCTTGCAAACATTTTTCTCAGCTTCCTCAATCAAAGCTTTACAGATATCAATACCTTTAGCATCCAACCCCTCTTCGATAAAATACTCTACATCTCTGCCAGCACCACAACCAATATCTAAAACTTTTTTACCTTTAAGATAAGAAATAAATTTATTTAATTGAAATTGAAGAATCTTCCTAGATGTATGTTCTGCGTATATACTCGCATACTTTTCATAAGTTTTAAGTGATTCCTTAAGTTGTTCTTTCATGAAAATGAATATTTAAACTACTTATAAAACTATTAAAAAATATTTAAAGCTTTCGCTTAATCTCAGAAATAAACTCTTTAACATCTTCAATAAGTTGTTCACTAATCGCTTCAAAAACTAATGAATCATCTATACTTCCATATTCATGTGCTATAATATTCCTCATTCCTTTTGCATCTTTTAGTTTTATAACTAATTTTTCAGGAATTATACTTTCTTCAAATAAAATATCAAAGGCTTTTTTATCTTCTTCAGGAATTTTAAAATTTTTATATTTAATAAACAAAAAACTTAAATCCACTATCGCTTCAACAATCTTTTCAAAATATCTTTCGCAAATAGCTTTAATCTTAAAATCATTTTTATATTCTTCAAAATTATTAGGTAAAACAGAATTTAATTCTTCTAAATATTTTTCAATTTCCTCTATCTTGTCCTTTATCCTTTCCATATTAAACTATGTTTCTCGATAATACTTTTTTTTATTTTCTCAGGTAACACATTAAAAACTTGAATATCTATTTTCTCTGAAAAATTCCTAGAAATTCTCATCCTAAATAAAGTAGCTTCTCTTAAACTAATCTTATCAAATAAAACAGCAATATCTAAATCAGATCTAAAAGTCATTGTATTATCAACAAAAGAACCAAAAACCCAGATTTCTTTTATTTTATTTCTAAGTTTGTCATTTAGAATTTCTTCTTTAACTTCATCAATTAAATTTTTTATTTCAGCACCTTTTTTAAGTTTAAATTCATTACTAAATCTAGAACACTCTTTAATAAATTCTAATTTAATCCTTATATCTCTAGATAATCTATTCTTCTCAGATTGTGTTAATTTAACCCCTTTAACTTGTTTTTCAATAATTTTGATTTCCCTTCTACCAAAAACTTTCCTAGAATTCTTATTTTCTACTAAAAATCTAATTAAATCCATAATAACCCTCATTTAGGTTATAATAACCATTATTAAGGTTATATTTAAAGTTTTCGTTTAATCTTAGGAAGAGATTCTTTAGCTGCTTTCTCACCTTGCTTAATTGCATATTCCACTTTATCAAAATCACTCCACATCATATTAAGTTTAGGCTTAACAATAACATCAATATCTTTACTCTTCAAGGTATTTTTTGCAATTTGATTCACAGCAACAGCAGAACTCATCATAGCTACTTCTAAAATAGGAGGTGTTTTTTTACCTTTAAACAACTTTAATATTCTTTTGGGAGTTAAAAGATAACTAATTATTTTATCCACAGGTCTATTAATCAAAGTTGTAGTAGGATCATCAATCATATCTTTAATTATCTTAGTTTCATCAACTACAAGTTTTTCTTTCATAAAACCCATCAAACTTTTTTGAACTCTTCCTTTAACATGTCTTTTTCTTGTATGGTTAGTTGTTATATCTGTAGCTATAATAAAATTAGCACCCATCTCTTTCAAATGATCTATCGGTACTGGATTTACCAAACCTCCATCTACCACCATATGATTTCTAATAAACACAGGTTTAAAGAAAAATGGTAAAGAAATAGAAGCCCTAACCGCTTCAGCAACATCTCCTTTCTCAAAAATGATTTCTTCTCTAGTATTGATATCAGTTCCGATAATTTTCAAAGGTATTTTTAAATCTTCAAATTTAACATTATTTAACAATTTTCTAATCATATCCTCAACTCTGCTTCCAGCAATCAAACCTAATTTAGGAAAAGTAAAATCTAATAATCCATTCCATTTAATTTTTAAAGCAACATCCTCTATCGCTTTAGCATTATAACCTGCCGCATACAAAGCTCCAATCAAAGCACCCATACTTGTTCCTGTAATACAATGTAGTTCAATATTATTTTTTTCTAAAACTTTCAGTACACCTATATGTGATAGTCCTCTTGCAGATCCAGCACTAAGTGCTAATCCTATTTTTTTACTCATTCATCCTCTTTTTTTCTAAACTATTTTTACCTTTACTTGTGCAACCTAAATAATCTTCTTCACTTTTAAGTATAACAACATCTTTAATCTTATTTAAATTTAATCCCTTTAACCATTTCTTTTTATCTTCAGAACTTATCTCTAAGACATTCTTTTTAGCTCCAGGCCCTATTATTTGAGAACCCTCTATAGTTAGAACATCTCCCTTCATAAACAACAAACCTTTCTGTCCTTCAATATTTTTCAATTCTTTAGAAGAGATATACACAGAATCATCTTTTTTATAGAAAACATAATCCAATTTATCTTTAAAACCATAATGTTCTTGTAGTTTTTTAACTATTCTTTTACTCTCTTTTTTTGGCATGCTTTTCATCTTTTTCTAAAATTATTGGACCAATATATCCACAATCTTTACACTCATATTTCCCAAAATGCGCACCCATGTATAATGTAACATTTTTAGACTTACATTTAGGGCAGATTTTCATTTTCGTTAATTATATAAAGGGTTTATATTTAATTATTTTGTGGTTTATGGGCTCGTGGTCTAGTGGCTATATTCCAAAAGAATACCACAGATGATGTCGCCCTTACAAGGCGAGGATCCCCGGTTCGAGTCCGGGCGGGCCCATACTTATTTATGGAGGCAACAAAATGGAAAGAACTACAAACTGTATAAAAATATCCCAATGTCTAGATGAAAAAACATTAGAAATTCTAAAAGATTGTATAGTCTATAAAGAAGAAGGCTACCACTATTGTGCTTTAGCAAAAGATAATGAGTTATCACTCTGTCCAGATAAAGAATGCCCCTATGCAGATGGAAAAAATTATGGTATCAGATTAATTTAGCTTTCTTAACAACTAATCTAGCAACTATCTTACTTTCTTCTTTTACATCAAAATCCAGAACTAACTTCTTACTAAATCCTTTACCATCAACAACCAAACTTTCAGCTTCTCCACCCTCAAAAGCAATATTCAAACCATTTTTCTTATTCAACTCAACTAACTTATCAACATCTTTAGAAGTAATCCTCCTACCTAACCAACTTTTATCTAAACCATCAGCAGCAATTCCAGTTAATATAATATCAAACTTAGAAATAACTTCTCTCAATTCTTCTTCTTGATCCATATGCCATAAAGGATTATAACATCTTAAACCTAATGAAGAACAGATCTTAGCAATTCTATCTGCTTGGTAAGAAGAATACAAAGCACCAGTTACAATACCATCCAATTTATATTTATCTTTAGCTTTTTTAATTAATCTTTTCAAATCCTTTAATTCATCTTCTTTAACACCTTTAGTTTTATCAACCACCATAGGTAACTTTAAACTTTTAGCTTGCAACTTAGTAAGTTCAATAGCAGGAGTATGGAACATATAAGAATCTTGATTTAAACTTTCCATCACCATTAAACATTTTATAGAGAAACCTTTCTCTTTCATTTTTAACAAAGCTAAATTAGAATCCTTTCCAGAACTATAAAGAACACCTAAATTGATAAAAGAATTAACATACTCACCTTTAGATTTAGGAGCTAACTTTTCAACAGCTTTATCAAAACCAGAACCATACTGCATTGCTTTTTTAGCTCTAAATGCAACACTCAATCCTAAATTAGAGCCCAACTCACGAAGAATAAACTTATCTCCTTTAGAAGTAACTTTCAAACTAGGGTCTATTTTCATAGCATACTCCACTAAGTCTTTATCTAAAAAAGGACTTCTAACATCTAATTTAAAATATTTAGCTAATATCTCTTCACGAACTAAATCTTTTTCATATAATTCTTTCAAACCATTCCAACATTCTTGATGCACATCTTTAGCATCTCTATGTCTTTTGTATCCTGCAAAAATCTCTTCAGCACCCAATCCAGTAATTACAGATTTATATCCCAATTTTTTAACAAAACCATATAATAAAAATTCAAAAGCAGCAATACTTATATTTGTATAATCACCTTCAACTAATTTAACAACTTTTGAAATAGCATTTTCAACATCTTTAGAAGTAATCTTAAAAAATATAATATCCCAACTATTTTCATTAGCTAATTTTTCAGCTTCAATAAGATCAGGACTTCCTTCAAGACCAACACAAACCAACTTAACTTTCCAATCAGCTAAAGCAGCTAACAAAGCAGAATCAATCCCTCCTGAAAAAGCAATTACATCAGATTTTCTTTTCTTCAAAGCTTTAATCAATAATCTTTCAACTTCAATCAAAACCTCTTTTTTATTTTTCAGACTAGGTTTATTGTGTTCCATCTTACATACTTCTTCTCTAAACTTCTTGCCTAGCTTTTCCATAATAAACTTAAACAAAACCCCCTTTAAAAACCTTAACATTCTAATATATGCTTTAAATTATAATAATCCTTAAAAGTTCTCTTCATAGAATAAGAATCATGCCAAGATATAAAGATAAATATGCTAAAATTTATGAGCCATCATTCTCATCAGAAGGAAAATTCAGAGATTTAACTTCTGCCCTAGAACAAAGGGGGGAGAATATTGAAAGTGACGTTTTATATAAAAAAGTGAAGATAGCTAACCTCTCGCCCGATGTTTATGTAGAAGTTTCTTTAAAACCAGATACTATCAAAGGAAAACCAGTAAATGTTCTGTTCTTAGAGGTAACTTATTTCCAAGAAAATCAAGATTTGGGAGATTTAACAGATTTAATACTTCAAGGTCAATTCCTTAGAGTCCCAAAATAAACAATAGGTCATAAATTAAATAAACACCAATTTAGTGTAAGTGTATAATACACTATACAAAAATTCTATTTAAGTATATAACCTATTATACCTTTGTTAAAACATCCATTTGGTATTGTGATTACTAAAGATAAATTTGAGTTAGTTGATAATGTTTTGAAGATTCCCTTGGGGTCATTTTTATTGATAGTTTAGAATATTAACTTCTCCAGAGTAACAACAAAATCGAAAGATTTATAAATAACTTATTGCTTTTTTTTAGAATAAGATGTCAAACTTAATTTCATTATTAAACCAAGGAAGTGAACAAGTTCCAATTACTAGAATGGTTGATCCTTTTGACGTAAAAATGGGTCCTATTCCAGATGTTGTTCCTATATACAGGGATGAGGGAAGAACACTTGCAGGCGGAAAAGTTATTCTTGCTAAAAGACTTAAAGCTCTTCGTTCTGGAGATGCTCAACAAATAGATGCTTGGGGAAATACTTATTTTGATTTTGCAGACATGAGTCTTACTTTTGAAGATTTTTTAAAAGCGCAATCAGATTCACCTTTATTAACAGGAATTAGAGGTGTTGTTGAGACTTCTGATGGCCTTTATGTAGCAATTGATGCAGAAGCAGTTTCTAAAGCTACTAAAGGAGATATGGGATCTTTTGAAGTTAGAGATTCTGAAATAGTAACTTATGGTTTAAGAGATAACAAAGTTAGTAAACAAGTAAATGATGTTGTTTTATTAAAGTATGCTAAACCTTTTTATGTTGAGATGGATGGAGATCAGTTTAATGCTATAGCTGTTGAAGAAATGAAAAGAGCTGATTTTGTACATGGAAGAGATTTAGAAAAGAATGAAATTGTTGATAAAAGAAAAGTAGTTCATCCTGTTTATAAAGCACTATATCCTTCTAAATTAGTTAATCCTTTAGTTTCTGAAACTTTCAAATTTAATAAAGAAAAATATGGTTATGATACTAATATGGGAGTATATTTTGCTTCAGAACCCCAAGATCATGCTGAGATGCGGGCCTTCTACGTTGGTTGGCTTTACCTTAGATCCGGGCTTTGTGGCTGCAACTATTTCGGTATTGATTACTATCAGCCGGTTGGGGTAGTTGAAAAAGGCACCGCAGGTGCCACAAAAAAATAGTAACCTTTAAATATTTTTAATATTTCTTTATAGTTCTCGGCTGTAATTTCAATTTAGTTGGTGAAATAATAGCTGGGCTACATGCTTTTTTGCTAAGGTCTTAAAAAGATCATGAAGTACAACTATGACACATAATCTAAGGGTTATAAGGCTGAAATAGTGGTGAAGTAAAGGCAAAAGAGCTACAACTTTGGCGGGCCTTCTACGTTGATAGGCTTAACAATAGATCCAGGCTTTATGGCAACAACAATTTCGGTAATGATAACAATCAGCCTGTTGGAATAGCCCGGCTTATAGTCGAGTTTTTAATAATAACTAACTTCTCCAGAGTAACAACAATAGAAAACTTTATAAATAAACTAAGGTTAATCTTAACTACAATGAGCGA
>CAYUTI010000007.1:2803-38531 GCA_964447685.1 Candidatus Woesearchaeota archaeon | reverse complement strand
ATTACTTCTTTAATCTTATTGAGGTTTTTACCTCAATCCGGACACAACCTAAACACCATAAACCTTAAAAACATCATTAAAACTTCAAATAATCAAGATGTTAAGAAGCGTAATTTGTAGTTTTGTAGGTCACATCGACCATGGGAAAACTAGTTTACTAGATTCAGTTAGAGGGACTGCTGTTACAAAATCCGAAGCAGGAGGAATAACTCAGTGTATTAGCTGTACAAATGTAAACTTCGAAACAATCAAAAAGATCTGTAAAAACCTAAAAGGTATTGAAAATATAAAAATTCCAGGTTTACTATTCTTAGACACTCCAGGTCACGCAGCTTTCAATAATTTGAGAAAGCGAGGTGGAAACTTAGCAGATATTGCAGTAGTAGTTATCGATGTTAATGAAGGGATTAAAGAGCAATCGATTGAAGTTATCAAGATCCTACAAGAATATAAAACTCCTTTTGTTGTAGCACTAAATAAAATAGATCTAATTCCTGGATGGAAACCCCAAAAAGGATTAGTGTTAAACTCAATTAACTTACAATCAGAAAATGTCAAAATTGATTTAGATAATAAACTTTATACTATCGTTGGAAAACTTAATGAATTAGGTTTTAACTCAGAAAGATTCGATAGAGTAAACGATTATACAAAACAAATTGCAATAGTCCCAACAAGTGCTGAAACTTTAGAAGGCACACCAGAATTATTATTTGTTATTTCAGGATTAGCACAAAGATTCTTAGAAAAGAAATTAGAAGTAAATCTAGATAAACCAGGAAAGGGAACAATTTTAGAAGTAAAAGAAGAAAAAGGTTTAGGAACCACTTTAGATGTAATTATTTATGATGGTAAAATTAAAACTGGAGATCAAATTGTTATAGGGGGATTAGAAAAACCAATCGTAACAAAAGTTAAAGCTTTACTCCAACCAGAAAAAGGAAAATTAAAATCTATCAAAGAAGTTTTAGCTGCAGCAGGTGTTAAAATCTCCGCTTTAGATCTTGATGAAGTTGTTGCAGGAATGCCAATTCAAGTAGCTAATAAGAATATAGAAGAAATCAAAAAAACAATTCAAGAAGAAATAGAAGAAGTTATTTTAGATTTAGAAGGTGAAGGGGTAGTAATAAAAGCAGATACCTTAGGTTCTCTAGAAGCCTTAATCGGTTTACTTCAAAAAGAAGGAATTCCAATCAAAAAAGCTTCAGTAGGAGATATTAATAAGAAAGATATAATGGCTGCTAAAGCAGAGAAAGATCCTTTAAATCAAGTGGTTTTAGGCTTTAATGTAGCAACTATCGATTCAGATGTTAAGATTATAGAAAATAAAGTAATCTATAAGATTATAGAAGATTACCAAAAATGGAAGAACAAAACAGAAAAAGCCTTACAAGAAAAGGAATTAGAAAGGCTAGTAAGACCTTGCAAACTAGAAATTTTAACGGGTTGTATTTTTAGACAAAGTAACCCTGCAGTTGTAGGCGTTAGTGTAGAAGCAGGAGTTCTTAAAACCGGTACTCCTCTAATAAAACTAGATGGTTCCAAAATAGGGGAAGTAAAAGAAATTCAACATGAAAAAGAAAACATCACCACCGCAGAAAAAGGCAAACAAATAGCAATTTCCTTGCCTGATGCAACAGTGGGCAGGCATATTGAAGAAGGAGACATTTTACTCTCAGATATCCCAGAGGAAAACTTTATAAAGCTTAAAAAGCTGAAATCATTTTTAGGAAAAGACGAGATTTCGGTTATGAAAGAATTAGCTGAGATAAAACGAAAACAAAATCCAGTTTGGGGGGTTTAAATGTATGCATTAATTGATCCAACAAATCACAGAGAAGGACTTCATACACTAAATGAAGAATCAAAAAACCGGTTAAATGGTGAGTTTCATTTGGGTACAGAAGGATTAGATCATATATTATCAACAATGGATAAAACCCCTGGAGATGTTAGAGTTAATTCAAAAACATTAGAATATATTAATAGAATGGTAAAAACACTTTTCGGAGAAGGAGAACCCTACAGAAGATATTGGGCGGATTTTACTGCTCAAGGTTTAACAAGGGTATCAATGAGAGGATAAAAAAATGGCAGAATTTAAAGTTGTAATAAATGATACAAAATCAGGAAAAACATACCAAAAAGTAATAGAAGACAAATTACTAGTAGGTAAGAAGATTGGAGATAAAATCTCTGGAGATTCTTTAGGCTTAGCTGGTTACGAATTAGAAGTAAGAGGCGGATCAGATACAGCAGGTTTTCCAATGAGAAAAGAAGTTGCTGGTTCTGGAAGAAAAGCAATAGTAATGTCAAAAGGTGCTGGTTTTAATCCAGTTAAAAGAAAAAAACAACATACTCAAGGTCATTTCTTCTTAACAAAAAAGAAAACAGTTAGAGGAAATACTATTTCAGAGAAAACTGTTCAGGTTAATCTTAAAGTAATTAATTACGGCAAAAAAGCTTTAGAAGAATTATTAGGTGCTAAAGCTGAAGAAGCAAAACCTGAAGAAAAGAAATAATAAAATGTTACATGTTCTAGATGAAGAAATTAGAGAGGATATTTTTCATAAATGTCCACATGTATTAAAATGTCCTTACCTAAAAACTTTGGATAGATTAGAATTATTTGATCAAACTAATAGAGAGTTATTTGAAAAAGTCAAAGAGGCATCTTATAAAAAGTTTTGTGATAAAAGTCCTGCTGCATGTCCCGAATATTTTTCTCTAGAACTTCAGTGAAAACCTTTATAAACACCCTTTCTCCTTTTATTTTTAATGAAACAACCTGAATTAAACATTGGTATTGTAGGTCATGTAGATCATGGTAAAACTACTTTGCTAGAAAGATTTTCAGGAATTTGGGCTGATACTCACTCCGAAGAATTAAAACGAGGTATTACAATAAGATTAGGTTATGCAGATGCTACTTTCTACTATTGTAAGAAATGTAAAGAATATACAACTAAAGATAAATGCGAAAAATGTAAAGGAAAAGCAGAAGAAAAATTAAAAGTTTCATTTATAGATGCACCAGGTCATGAAAGTTTGATGGCTACAATGCTCTCAGGAGCAGCAATTATCGATGCAGCGTTACTAATGGTAGCAGCAAATGAAGAATGTCCTCAACCACAAACTAAAGAACATGTTATGGCTTTAGAGATGATTGGCATAAAAAATATAATTATCGTTCAAAATAAAATAGATCTAGTAACAGAAAAACAAGCTTTAGCAAATTACAAACAAATTAAAGATTTTGTTAAAGGAACTATAGCAGAATCTGCTCCCATCATTCCAATCTCAGCTCAACAAAATGTAAATGTTGATGCATTAATCGAAACAATCGTTGAAAATTTCAAACCACCAAAAAGAGATTTAACAAAAGATCCTAGATTCTATATAGCAAGATCTTTCGATGTTAACAAACCAGGTTCTAAGATTTCTTCTTTAATAGGAGGAGTTTTAGGAGGAGCATTAAAAGAAGGTACACTAAAAGTAGGAGATCAAATAGAAATTAAACCAGGAATCAAGATCAAAGAAAAATATCATGTTCTAGAAACAGAAATTATTGGCCTAAAAACAGGGGGTGAAGATGTAAAAGAAATCATACCAGGAGGTTCAGTAGGTATCTTAACCAAACTGGATCCTGCGATTGTTAAATCTGATGCTTTATCAGGAAGCATATTAAGTCTAAAAGGAAAAGCTCCAGGGGTTTATGAAGAAATAACTATCAAACCTAAATTATTAGATAGAGTAGTAGGAACCACAGAAGACTTAAAAGTAGAACCAATAAAACAACATGAAATCTTAATGTTAAATGTTAATTCAGCTGCAACAATCGGAACAGTAACCGATCTTTCAAAGAAAGGAACAAAACTTACATTAAAACTTCCAGTTTGCGCAGATAAAACCGACAAAATAACAATCTCAAGAATGATAGGTTCAAGATGGAGATTGATTGGTGTTGGTGAATTGATTTAATTTCCATTCTTAAAAACAACTCTAGCTATAGAAACAACCTTATCACCTTCACGTAATCTCATAACTCTAACACCTTGAGTATTACGACCAATTACAGAAATATTCTTTACAGGTGTACGAATTACAGTTCCATTTTTAGTTATAATCATAATTTCATCATCTTCTTTTACAGTTTTAATACCGACAACATTACCATTCTTCTCACTAACTTTAATATTCCTAACTCCTTTTCCACCTCTCTTAATCAACCTATACTCAGAAACAGAAGTTCTTTTACCAAATCCTTTCTCAGTAACAGTTAACAAAGCACCTGATTCTAAAGCAACTTCTAATCCAACAACAGAATCCTTATCGCTTAATCTTATACCTCTAACTCCTGAAGCACTTCTTCCCATTACTCTAACATCAGCTTCATTAAACTTAACAGCTTGTCCTTTCTTAGAAGCTAATACTAAGTTCAAAGTACCCGGTGTTAATCTAACCTGAACCAACTCATCTTTATCAGCTAATCCAATAGCATTAATTCCACCTTTTCTAGGTTTTGAAAAATACATTAGTGAAGTTTTCTTAATTTTACCTTGTTTAGTTGCAAAGAATAAATACTGATTATCACTAAACTGTTTTACAGGTAATACAGCAGTAATTCTTTCACCTTCAGATAATCTAAGTAAATTAACGATAGCTTTTCCTTTTGAATATCTTGAACCAGTTGGTATCTGGTAGGTTTTCAACCAATAAACTTTACCTAAATTAGAGAAGAACAATAAATAATTTCTATTATGAGTAATAAATATATCACTAACAAAATCATCATCTTTAGTTTCAGTACCTTTAATTCCAACTCCCCCTCTAGCTTGTTGCTTGTAAGTTTCTAAAGGTAATTGTTTAATATAACCTGAATGAGTAACAGTAACTACAACATCTTCTTCTTTAATCAAATCTTCAACATCAATTTCTTCTTCAATACCTTCTAAAATTTCTGTTCTACGTGAATCACCATAAGTTTCAATAATCTCATTAGTTTCTTTCTTAATAATATCATAAACTTTTTTCTCATCAGCTAAGATTTCTTTTAACTCTTTAATTAAGACCAATAATCCATCATACTCATTCTGAATCTTTTCAGTTTCTAAAGAAGTTAACTTCTGTAATCTCATTTCTAAAATAGCTTTCGCTTGTTTATCAGATAATTTAAAATTAGTAATCAAAGCTTGTTCAGCATCTGCAACATTTTTAGAAGCCTTAATAGTTTTAATAACTGCATCTATTTGACTTAAAGCAATCTTCAAACCTTCTAAGATATGAGCTCTAGCTTCAGCTTTTTTCAAATCAAACTCAGTTCTTTTAGTAACAACTCTTTTTCTATGTTTAATAAAATAACCTAAAACATCTCTAAGATTCATAACCTTAGGTTGAGTTCCATGTAAAGCTAACATGATTATACCAAAAGTAGTTTGTAAAGCAGTATGTTTATACAATTGATTCAAAACTAATTCAGGATTAATATCTTTTTTAAGTTTGATAACAACTCTCATTCCTTTTCTGTCAGATTCATCTCTAAGATCAGAAATACCTTCTATTTTTTTATCTCTAACTAACTCTGCAATATTTTCTAACAATAAAGCCTTGTTAACCATATAAGGGATTTCAGTAACTATAATTTGTTTTGCACCATTTTTTCTCTCTTCAATATTAGTTTTAGCTCTTAATTTTATCTTACCTCTACCCTTAGCATAAGCTTGTTTAATTCCCTGACTACCTAAAATATAACCTCCAGTTGGAAAGTCAGGACCTGTAACATACTCCATCAATTCTTCATAAGTAATATCAGGATTATCAATTTGTGCAATAACAGCTTTACAGATTTCAGTAATATTATGTGGTGGAATATTTGTTGCCATACCTACTGCAATTCCAGATGAGCCATTAATCAACAAATTAGGAATCTTAGATGGTAAAACCAAAGGCTCTTTCAATGACCCATCAAAATTATCAATAAACTTAACAGTTTTCTTTTCAATATCTTTTAACATCTCAGAAGATATCTTTGAAAGCTTAGCTTCTGTATATCTTTGAGCCGCAGCTCTATCTCCATCAATAGAACCAAAGTTACCTTGACCTTTAACTAGAGGGTATCTTAAACTAAAATCTTGAGCCATTCTAACTAAAGAATCATAAACAGCAGTATCTCCATGTGGATGATATTTACCTAAAACTTCTCCTACTATTCTCGCACATTTTCTGGTAGGTTTATTGTAAAACATCCCTAAATCATTCATTGCAAATAAAATTCTACGATGAACAGGTTTTAATCCATCTCGAACATCAGGTAAAGCTCTTCCCATAATAACAGACATAGAATAATCTAAGTATGACTCTTTCATTTCATCTTCAATTACTCTTTTCTGTATTTGTTCTTCTACCATTTTAAATATCTATATTCTTAACCTCTTTAGCATTATCAAAAATAAACTTTCTTCTAGGAGCAACATCATCTCCCATCAAAGTTGAAAAAGTTCTATCAGCAGCAACTGCATCCTCAATACTAATTTGTTTTAATTTTCGAGTTTTAGGATTCAAAGTAGTATTCCATAACTGTTCAGGATTCATTTCCCCTAAACCTTTAAATCTTTGAATAACACATCTTTCTTTACCAATTACATTTAACAAAGTCTCCAACTCAGCATCATTGTAAACATAATTAACCTTACCAGCTTTCTTTACACGATACAAAGGAGGCATTGCTTTGTAAACATAACCAGCTTCAATTAATTGTTTGTAATGTCTATAAAAGAAAGTTAACAATAAACATGAAATATGATTACCATCTGAATCTGCATCACACATTATAACAATTTTATGATATCTTAATTTATCAATCTTAAACTCATCACCAAAACCGGCACCCATAGCACTAATCATTGTAGTGATTTCATTATTCTTAAACATTTTATCCAATCTAGCTTTCTCAATATTCAAGATCTTACCTCTCAAAGGTAAAATAGCTTGGAACTTTCTATCTCTTCCTGATTTACCAGAACCACCCGCTGAATCTCCCTCTACAATAAAGATTTCAGATTTAGCAGGATCTTTTTCCTGACAATCAGCTAACTTACCAGGTAAACTACCGCTATCCAAAGCACTCTTTCTTCTAGCTAACTCTCTAGCTTTACGAGCAGCTTCTCTAGCTTTAGCAGCATCAAATACTTTTCCAATAATGGTCTTAGCGATAGAAGGATTCTCTTCAAAGAAAGTAGTCAAACCTTCAAAAGTAACAGAATCAACAATACCTTTAATTTCAGAATTTCCTAACTTAGTTTTAGTCTGTCCTTCAAACTGAGGCTCAGGAACTTTAACAGAAATAATTGCAGTTAACCCTTCATGTAAATCTTCTTTAGAAAGCTTAACATCGCCTAATTTATTTTTTTTAATATAATTATTCACAGCTCTAGTTAAAGCAGTACAAAATCCAGAAAGATGTGTACCTCCTTCATGAGTATTAATATTATTTACAAAAGTGAAAATAGTTTCTTGATAACTCTTATTGAATTGTAAAGCTACTTCAACACTAACATCTTCTTGTTCTTTTTCAACATAAAATATTTTATCTTGGATTACTTCTTTATTCTTATTCAGATCTTCAACAAAAGAAATAACTCCTCCTTCAAATAAAAACTCCTTTTCTTTATTTATTCTATCATCTCTAACAATAATCTTTAAACCTTTATTCAAGAAAGCTAATTCTTTTAATCTATTTGAAACAGTTTCATAATTAAACTCTGTAGTTTGGAAAATTTCTTTATCAGGGAAAAAAGTAATTTTAGTTCCAGTTGTTTCATCACCATTTTCTTCTTTTAATTCAGTTTGAGGAGCTCCTCTTGCATAATCTTGAGTATAAATCTTACCATCTCTTCTGATTTCAATTTTTAACCATTCAGATAAAGCATTAGTTACAGAAACACCTACTCCATGCAAACCACCAGAAACCTTATAGTTTTTCTTGTCAAACTTTCCACCTGCATGCAAAACAGTTAAAACAACCTCTACAGCAGGCTTATTTTCAGTAGGATGCATATCAACAGGAATACCTCTTCCATTATCATGAATACTAACAGAACCATCTTTATTTATAGTAACTTTAATCTCTGTACAGAACCCTGCCAGAGCTTCATCTATCGCGTTATCGACGACTTCTTGAATTAAATGATGTAAACCCCTTACAGAAGTATCTCCTATGTACATTCCAGGACGCTTTCTAACTGCTTCTAATCCTTTTAATACAGTAATCCTTTCAGCACTATATTCGTTTGAAGTCATCTTTCTATTTTGTCCTTATTTTTTGATTAAAATTATCCCCCTAAAACATCATTTATACTATTAAAAAATCACTTCATCTATATAAAGGTTTGTTTTTTAAAGTGCATTTAAATGGTAATAGAAGGCTTGTATTGCTTGTTTTAGTTTATGAATAGGGCGCTTATACCCTTAATAGGGAGGTACCCTGAGGAATAAAAAATAAAAAATTTTTTAAAATTGTATTTTAATAAAAAAATCTAATGAAATATGGATCATCTCAAAAAACATCCCTAAAATAAAGCTGCGCAAGATAAGTTAATCCTACCCCTATAGCAAAACCCGCAACCTTTCCAAGAATCTCTCCCTTCTTGCCATACTCTGTGTTAACAAGATTTTCATGAAACTCTTTTGTTTTTTTCCTTAAAGAGGCAGGAAATAAAGGTACAAAGAAAAATAGAAACGGAGAAATACACATCCCATCAAAAAAGCTATTAACTGCATTATTTACAATATCCTCCATCTTTCCTATCTCATAAAGAGGCAGTTCTTCTTGCATTGTAGACTATTTAGCAATTTTTTATTTATAAACCTTTATATATTAAAACATATATCAATAATATAATGAAAATAATCCTAGACACAGATTTCATATTAAACGCAGTAAGAAATAAGATTGATATAACACAAGAACTAAAGAGAACTACCTTAGAAATCCCAGAGATCTACTACCTCGACAAAACAATAGAAGAACTAAACAACAAAAAAGATAACAAATTAGCACTAACTTTAATAAAAAGGTTCAAAATCATAAAAACAGAACAAAACACCACCGTAGACAACTTAATACTACAACAAAAAGGCTACGCAGTAGCTACTCAAGACAAAGCCTTAAAGGAAAAGCTTAAAAAGAGAAAAATAGCAGTTTTTACCATAAGACAAAAGAAATATATACAAAAAATCTAAAAAAAATGTTTTACGAACTAGAAGTTAAAAGCCATGTAAGAGTACCTCCAACTGCTTTCCACGAAGATACTGAAAAAGCAGTACTAAAGAGCCTAAACGAGCAATTTAGTAACTTTATTTCAAAAGATTTAGGTATTGTAGTGGGTGTAAAAGAAGTTGGAAAAATCCATGATGGAATTATCATTCCTGGAGATGGTGCAGCTTATTATGGTACAACCTTCAAATTATTAGTATTCAGACCTGAATTACAAGAAGTAGTTCTAGGAAAGATCTCAGACATTACCGATTTCGGTGCTTTCATTGATATCGGAGCAATCGATGGTATGATTCATGTTTCACAAACAATGGATGATTTCGTATCATTTTCAAAATCAAATGTTTTAACAGGAAAAGAATCCAAGAAAATATTAAAAGTTAATGATCTTTGTAGAGCAAGAATAATTGCAGTAAGTTTCAAAGATTACTCAAATCCAAAGATTGGTTTAACAATGCGTCAACCTTTCCTAGGAAACATTAAATGGATTAAAGAAGAAAAAGCAGCAAGAAAAAAAGAAGAAAAAGCAGTTAAGGAATAAAAATGGTAAGAAAAGTTTGTAAAAAATGTAAAGTATTTGTAAAAGAAGGAAACTGTCCTGTTTGTAAAGGTAATAATTTCACAGATAGCTGGAAAGGCAGAATCTATATTGCTAATCCCGAAAAATCTGAAATAGGTAAAAAGATAGGTGTACACACAAAAGGAGAATATGCAATTAAAGTAAGATGAAACTAGAAATAACTTATGAGAAAGAGAATCCTTTATTCAAAAGGAAAGAAATAGTAGCTTATGCTTCTGATATTAAACACACACCTTCAAAAGATGAAGTAAAGAAAGAAATAGCTTCAAAAACAAAAGCAAAAGAAGATTCAATTTCAATCGAACAAATATTCCAATTATTTGGTGGTTCTAAAGCAAAAGTAAAAGCTAAAATTTATGCTGATAAAGAAACACTAACCAAAACTGAAAAAATATTAAAGCAAAAAGTATTAAAAGCTGAAGCTGAAAAAGCTGCTGCAGAAAAGAAAGCTGCAAAAGAAGCTGCTGCACAAGCTCAACAACAAGCTGAAGCTCCTAAAGAAGAAGCTCCTGTAGAAAAAGCAGAGGAAACAAAAGAAAATGGCAAAGAAGGGAATAAAGAATAAACAATCAAGTAAAAAATGGGAACACTATGAAGTTTCCGGTAATGATATCAAAAGAAAACCTAATTGTCCAAAGTGTGGACCAGGTACTTTTCTAGCACAACATAAAGACAGAGCAACTTGTGGTAAATGTGGTTATTGTGAATTTAAATCAAAAGAAAAACCAGTTGAAAAGAAGTAATAAAAAAATAATTATTTTTTCTTTTTAGTAGTTTTTTTCTTAGCAGCTTTTTTACACATCATTTTACTTTTAACTTTCTCTTTAGCTTTCTTTAAATCTTCTTTCTTAACAACTCCACTTTTAACTAAAGCTCTACCAAGATTACCACCTACAGTTTTAGCAACTTCTTTACTAGTTTTTTCAGAGGTTTTAACTAATTCTTTAGCTAATTTCATAGACTCTTGATCATTTAGACCTAAATCTTTTTTAATCTTAGACGCTACTTTCTTAGCCTCAACCATAGACAATAGTCCTAAACCATAACCAGTTTTTATTACTTTTTTAATCATCTCATCCATTTTAATTTCCTCCCTTTCTCATAAATATAAGGTATATGATCATTAGTGATAACACACTGAATACAATTATATCAAACGGCATCCCTAATAAAGCTTTCCATTCTTGGATATAAAATAAAATTAAAAAAATTACAAATAATAAAGCAATTAATCTGCCTCTTTTCTGATTTACCCTTTCTATATGCTTTACCATCTTCTCAACTTCATGCATGTCGACTTCTTGATGCACATCAGGTTTTTCTAGGTTCTCCACAATCTTAGCAATATGTTCAGGTAAATCCAATATTAAGTCTTTATGTTCAATAAGAGATTTAATATTCTGTTTTATTATTTTCGTAGGAGAATAAGTCTCTTTAAGATATTTCATTGCAAATTCTTCAAGTCCCTCGGAAAGTTTAAAGGAAGGCAATATTTTCAAGCCTGTCCCTTCAGCTTGGTAGAATCCTTTAGCAATTAATACATACTCCGGATCAAATTTAACACCATACTTTGCACCCAAAGAAACAATTTTATAAAATGCCTTACCCGTACTTGCTTCCTCTATTGATTGATGGTAAGTTTCTGTTAAAATTTCTAAGCACTCTTTCTTAAAATCTTCAATCTCTCCATTCTCAAAATCAGAAACCATAGAAATAATAATCTCCATTGTCTTCTCAGGATTTCTATCATTTAATGAGGCAATAAATTTCTGGATTTTACTTCTCTGATCTTCAGTTAATTGACCCGTAATTCCAAAGTCTAAATAAACTAATTTCCCATTTTTTTGTACAAAGATATTCGCAGGATGTGGATCTGCATGGAATACACTATGGAATATCCCCTGTTCTAAGATAGAATTAACATAATTCATAACTACCTTCCTTTTATCAATCTTATTTTTCTCTAAAAAGGCAATATCATCTACTCTCACACCATCAATAAATTCCATGGTTAAAACTTTCTTAGAAGAGTACTCATCATAAATTTTAGGAACTCTCACATTCTTATTATGTTTAAGAATCTCCCCAATTGCTCTAGCATTATTAGCTTCAATTCCAAAGTCTAACTCTCTCCTTGTAGTTAATGCAAATTCTTTAACAATTAATGTAGGATGATAATATTTTAATTTCTTGATATGCTTCTCTAATTGATTAGCTATAAAAAATAAGATATCTAAATCAGAATCAATTTTATCTTTTATCCCAGGTCTTTGAACCTTGACAGCTACCTTTTTACCATTTTTCAAAACAGCTTTATGAACTTGAGCAATAGATGCAGAAGCAATAGGTTTTTTATCAAAACTCTTGAAGATTTTACTCATATCTTTATCCAATTCTAATTCAATAATCTTCTTCACTTCTGAATAAGGGAAGGGTTTTACTTTATCCTGTAACTTTTCAAACTCTTTAGAATACTCAATAGGAACTAAGTCCGGTCTTAAAGATAATAACTGCCCAAACTTAACAAATGTAGGGCCTAATCTTACAAAAGCTCTCCTTAATCTTATAGCTTGTTCCTCTTTATCATTAACAGGTCTAGAAATTTTAAGTTTTTTATGGAATGGTAAATGTTGTTTAAGTTTAGTTCTTTTAATATAATAATCTAAACCCTCTTCAAAGAAAACTAGTACAATCTCTTCCAATCTCTTAAAATCTTTTTTAAATTCCATCCTCTTTTTAAATTATAGTAAATTAGAAGTATATAAACTTAATCCCAAACAATCACTCAATTACAACTTCAACAGGAAAATATTTCTTCATTAAAGCATTAATACGAACTAAATTTGACCTCTCACGACCATAAATCTTACCTTTTAATTTAGTATCATCAGTTTTAACAACAACTTTTCCATCTAAAAGCTCAACATCAACTTTAATAGGATATATCAAATTCAATAGAAACTTACAAGGATCAGCATTAAACTCTATCAACCTAATCTTTTTCTTAAACACACTCTCCATTTTACGGATATTAGAACCCTGCTTACCAACAGCTTTACCTATTTCACCCTGTTTAATAACAAAGACTATATTATCCCCTTCTTCATAAACATCTTTTACAGAGGCTCTAGTAAGTCTTTCAAAAGTGTTTATGTACGCAATATGCTTCATATCTAACTTCATTTTAATAACTCAACACTGAAACAGCAAAAGGCTTTTTACATAAAGCGCCTACTTCTTCATTATCAATTTTTAGTTCAATTACATCAACATCAGCTAATTTAGCATAATGTTTGATATCTTCTCTAACAGTTTCAGCACAATTTTGAGCTAGAAATACCTTTTTCAGATTACCTTTTTTTAATTTTTTAAGGGTTATATCTGTTCCAAAATTTAAGTTCTCTTTCTTAAGTGCTTCTTTTAATAATTTTTCACTCATTTTTTAACTCCTTTCTCCTTTTTTTGTTCGTCCATTCTTGCAACCAGATCCGGTAAACCAGTACCTAATGGAACTGCTTGATTTAACATTACATTCTCAATAACTGAGTTTAATTCATCAATCTCTCCTTTCAAAGAAGCATTAACTAAGTGTTTAATAGGAGTTTCGAAAGAAGCTCTTGCCAAAATAGATTGCTTTTCTCCAGTAATTCCAGATCTTGTAATACCTTTAACAGCACCACCGGAAGTCATTAAGTCTGCAATAAACATGATATGTCTTATATCTACATCTAAACCTTGATCTGTAATAACTTTAGAAGCTTCAGTAATAATAGCTTGTCTAGCAGCTTCAATTCCTAATACTTTTTGAGTTTCAAATATATCATTAGATCTAGTTTTAGAGATATCAATTTCTTTCATTTGTAATATCTCTTTAAGATTTGATCCAGCAGTTAAAATCATAAAACCATTATCTCCTTTTACAGGTAATACTTGCTTTATTCCTTTAACACCGCCAATAAACATACTTTTCAAAGATTCTTTAAGTTTGTAAACCTCAATAACAGAAACATCTTTTTCTTTATTAAAAGTAAATTTCAAAGTAGTTTTACTTCTACTTACTTTAACATCTTTAAGATTAGCAGAAACTAATTTACTAACATCCTCTTCATTTAAACCTAATACTTTCATTTTAGTTTTACTTAATTCAACTTCAACAGTATTATCAATTAAATTAATAGAAAACTCAGAAGCAACTTCTTCTAAAGTAGTCTCTTTAATCTTACCTGCTATTTTACGAACTTTATTCTCATCTTTATTATGAGCTTTATCAATATAAATCTCCATCATAGGAGTTGAAATATTTTTACGAGCATCAAAAATTTCAATTAATCTAGGTAAACCTAATGTTACGTTTACTTCAGCTACTCCTGCAAAGTGGAATGTGTTTAATGTCATCTGTGTACCTGGTTCACCAAAGCTTTCAGCAGTAATTATACCAATAGCTTCTCCAGGACTAATTTGAGAGTGAACATATCTTACTTCTAATTCTTCCATAACCTTTTTCATTTGTGCTTGAGTTAATTTAGAATTACTAAACTCTCTATCAGCATCTTCTAGTAATTTCCTAGGTATCTTACCTTCATATTCTTTTACTATCGGGTTCATTCTCCTAACACATCCTTAATTATTTTTGAAACAACAATTGTTCCTTTTTCTGATTTTGAAACATCAATATTATCATCACCATACTTAAATTGTATGATTCTCTTATTAGCATCTCTTACAGTTAAATCATACTCAATCTTTAAATCTTGTAGAGCATTTGCCAATCTTCTATATAAGTAACCTGATTTAGGTGTTCTTAAAGCAGTATCCATCAGACTATCTCTTCCAGTCATACTACCAAAGAAGAATTCCACAGGAGTAAGTCCATGTTTGAATCCATGTTCAATAAAACCTCTAGCTCTAGGACTTAAATCATGTTCTTTAAAGTTAGATAAAGTTCTATTCCTATACCCTCTTTCAATTCTTTTACCTCTTAAAGCCTGCTGACCTACACAAGCAGCCATCTGTACTAAGTTTAAGAAGTTACCTCTAGCTCCAGAGCTAGCCATTATTACAGTAGGATTATTTCTAGCAGCATGTTCTAAGATTAAATCTCCAATTTTATTTCTTACAACATTTAATACTTTTAATAAGTTCAATTCTAAAGTTTCTTGAACAGACTTACCAGGTAAAGCTTCTAAACTTCCTGATTGATATTTAGCAATATAACTCTCAACACTTGTACCAGCAGATTTTAATTCACTAATAATCATATCAGTGATATTTGAAGGTAAATCAGTATCTTGAATACCAGTTGTAAATCCTCTCTTAAGTAAATAAGCAATACCTAATCTTGAAATATTATTTAAGATTTCTAAGGTACTATCTTCTCCAACTTCTCTATGTAGAGCTCTGATTAAATCTCCTTGACCTTCACCAATAGTTGCGCTATCAATCAAACCAGAGATTAATTGACCTTTCTTAACTTGAACATAATAATCATGTTTACATTTTCCAGATAAACATTTATCACATCTTTGGCAACCTTTTGAGTGCCCAATAAAGTTGAAATCATCAGGCATTAATACTGAAAATATATCTTTACCTGTAACTTTATTTTTTAATTTCTTGAATTTAGCTAAATCATAAACACCTGCAGAAACTAATAATTGAACAGCTTCTTCTTTGCTCATTTCAACATTATTATTAGTTAATAGATAACTTCCAGATACTGAATCATGAATGCATCCAATAACATTTGAACCATGTTTAGGTGTCATGATTTGTGTTTGTACTTGCATTAAAATTTCAGCTTCAGCTCTTGCTTCTTCAGTTTGAGGAATATGTAAGTTCATCTCATCACCATCGAAATCTGCGTTATAAGGTGCACAAACCGCTGGATTTAATCTAAAGGATCTTCCAGGAAGTACTCTTACCTTATGACTCATGATACTCATTCTGTGTAGAGAAGGTTGTCTGTTAAAGATTGCAATATCTCCATCTAAAACATGTCTTTCAACAATGAATCCAGGTTCTAATTCTTCTAACAAAGTTTCTTGAGTCTCAGCAGTAATCTTTTTCTTTTTACCATCAGGCCTCATAACATAATTTGCACCAGGATAAATTTTAGGACCATTCTTAATGAATTCTTTTAAGTATTCAAGATTCCATTCAGTTACTCTTTCAGGAACAGTTAATTCCATAGCAACAATATATGGAACACCAACTTCATTTAATTTAATTTTAGGATCAGGACTAATAACAGTTCTTGCGGAATAGTTAACTCTCTTACCAGCTAAGTTATGTCTAAATCTACCTTCTTTAGATTTAATTCTTTCAGTAATAGTTTTCAAAGGCTGACCAGATCTATGTCTAGCAGGTGGAACTTGTGCTAAAGTATTATCAAAGTATGTAGTAACATGATATTGTAATAAATCCCATAAATCTTCAACAATGATTTCTGGAGCTCCTGCATTAATATTTTCAAATAGCCTTTGATTGATTCTTACGATATCACCTAACTTGTGAGTTAAATCATCTTCAGATCTCTCACCAGATTCCAAAGTAATAGATGGTCTAACAGTTACTGGTGGAATAGGTAATACAGTTAAAATAAACCATTCAGGTCTTGCAGTTTCAGGGTTAATTCCTAAAACTTTTAAATCAGTATCAGGAACTCTTTCAAATCTTTCTCTAATTTGAACAGGACTTAATCTTTTATCACCTTCATAGAAAGTTGAAGGTTTTTCAAATTTGATTGTCTTTTGTTTAGCATTACAATGAGGACATTTCTTAATGTTCTTAATAGAATTAATATAATCTTTCATTTTTTTACGTTTTAAGAATAATTTTCTTTCTTTCTTATCTAATAATTTAGCAATTGAAGCGTCATCAACCAACACTCTTCCACAATCATTACATGTTGATTTTAATAAATCATAAATAACTTTAATATATTTAATATGAATAACCGGTCTAGCAAATTCAATATAACCAAAGTGACCTAAACACTCTTTTAATTTACCAGAACATGTTTTACATCTCAATCCAGGATCAATAACTCCTAATCTTACATCCATTAATCCACCATCTACTGGATAACCTTCTTTATCATAAAGTTCAGCAGTAACTACTTTAGCAGTAGCCATCTTTTTGATAACCTTCGGACTAAGTACACCGAACTTCAATGATTCCACTTGTTTATATACGTAATCCACCATTTTAGTATTTACTCTTTAAGTTTAGTTTTGGATATAAGCATAATGATTTCAACTCATCCAATAACAATTTGAAAGCATAACTTAATTCAATAGCTGTAATTTCAACATTATTTCCACACTTAGGACAGAACTGTTTGTTATTGAATTCATCATGTATAGCTAACATTCCACATTCTTCACAAATGTAAACAATAGCCTTATCTGAGTCAAATCTTTCTTTTAATAATAGAGATGCACCATGAGCTACAAAACAATCTTTCTCCATCTCTCCCAGTCTTAGACCTCCACCCTTACTTCTACCTTCAATAGGTTGTCTAGTTAATAACTGGATTCTACCTGATGCTCTAGCATGTAATTTATTAGCAACCATGTGCCTTAATTTTAAGTAATACATACTTCCAATAAATATAGTAGCACTAAATTCTTCACCAGTAATACCATTATATAATTTTTCTTGACCATTCTCTCTGAAGCCCATTCTTAATAATTCTTCTCTAAGATCTTTTTCTTTTTCAGAACTGAATGCAGTAGAATCAATATATCTTCCAGATAAAGCTCCAACCTTACCTGCTAAACACTCTAATAAATGTGATACAGTCATTCTACCTGGAACTGAGTGTGGACTGAATATAATATCTGGAACAATACCAGAAGCAGTAAATGGCATATTCTCTTGAGGAACAATCATACCAATAACTCCCTTTTGACCATGTCTTGAAGCAAATTTATCCCCAATTTCAGGAACTCTTTGATCTCTTAATCTTACTTGAACTAGTTTATTACCCTCTTCATTTTCAGTTAAAACAATCATATCTACAATTCCAGTTTCACCATGTTTAACAGTAACAGAACTTTCTCTTCTGATATTTGCAGCTAAACTGAAATCTTCCATCTCTCCTAAGAATCTAGGAGGTGAAGTCTTACCAATAATAACATCATCTTCTTTTAATTCAGCTTCAGGATAAACAATACCATCATCTTCTAAGAATTTATATTCTTCTTCACTTTTATATCCTTTAACTTCTTTATCAGGCAATCCAATCTCATCAACTAAACCACCTGCATATCTTAATTCTTCAACAGCATAAGGTCTAAAGTAGAAACTTCTTGCTAAACCTCTATCAATTGAACCTTTATTTAGGATAATTGCATCTTCCATGTTATATCCTTCATAGCTCATTACAGCAACAATAACATTTTGACCTGCTGGATGAGCATCATATCTAGAAATATCATGAGCAAAAGTTTTTACAAGAGGCATTTGTGGATATTGTAAAATACTTACATCAGTATCCATCCTCAATAAATAGTTAGCAGAATAAAATCCTAAAGCCTGCTTTTGACTCTTTGAACCAATACTAACTCTAGGTGCCTGACCATAGTTTCCAAATGGAACTAAAGAAGTGGTTAATCCTAAAATAACAACAGGACTAATCTCTAAATAATTATGTTTATCAGTAACCTCAGATTCATCTAAAGCAACTAAAGCATTTTCTTCTTCAGCAGAATCTAAGTATTCAATTACACCTTTTTTAACTAAATCATCCCAACCAAGTTCATTTTTATTTAATTTATCTATTAATTCTTTAGTTAGTTTACTTGCTCCCTTCTCAACAACAATCAAAGGTCTTCTAGCTCTACCTTTATCAGTTTCAACATGGATTTCATTAAGATTATCATTATAAGAAATACCTACACTCTTAGAAATAGTTCCTTCTCTTCTGCTCTTTTTAATTCCATCTAAGAAAGCCTGAGCATTTTCTACTTTTCCAATATATCTCTCATCTAAAAATACATCAATCATTTTTTCAGTCCTGCCTCTTCCAAAGCTTTTTTAACTTTTTCCTCAGATGCATCATCTTTTGAAATATTACATAATAAAGCCAAATTCTTTCTTAAACCAATGGATGTACCTTCTGGAGTTTCAATAGGCCCTAGTCTTCCCCAATGAGTAGAGTGTAAAGCTCTTGCTTCAAAATTCTCTTGGGAAGCAGATAATAAGGATACAACTCTTTGTAGATGGCTCATACTAGCCAATTGATTAGTTCTATCAATATTCTGGCTGATACCTTTTCTTCCACCTACCCAAACACCTGTAGCCATTGAACTCTTGATTCTTTGTGTTAATAATTTATCTCTAATTATGATTTTAACTGAACTAAACTTACCTCTCTTAACTAATCTCTGGAAGTTATATAGAATATCATTAACTAAAACCCTCATATTCACTCTGAATAAATCCTCTAACATATCACCAGATAATTTTAATCTCTTGTTCATATAGTGATCTTTATCATTAGGTTCAATACCATCTTTAGCTACTTGTAAGAATCTCTTTACAAGTTTACATAAGTTTTGAGCCTTAGCAATTCTTTCCTTCTCACTAATTCCAACATGAGGTAATAAATATTTATCTAGATTATCTTTAACCTTTGCATAATGTTCTTCAGAAGGTTGAGAAATACCCATCTTCTTACCAACATACTCTAAAGCATCTTCTTGTGATTTTAAATCAGCTGAATTAAATAAGTTAATATAAACATCATCATATTCTTTTTCTTCAGATACCAATTGCATTATCTCTTGATCTTTAGTTAAACCCAAAGCCTTAATCAATGCGATAATAGGGACTCTCTTAAATCTAGTAAAAGTAACATATAAGATTCCATCTTTCATTTGTTCAACTGTATGAGGAACTCTGTAAGAACCTTTTTCAGAAAACATCTTAGCTGTAAACCGACTAGGTCCAATAGAACTCTCATGAATAAATACTTTGTTAGGTGCCAAATCTTCAACAGTAATTAATACTCTCTCATTACCATTTAAGATAAAATAACCACCAGGATCATATGGATCTTCTCCTTTTTCAATTAATTCTTCTTCCTTTAAACCATGTAAGTGGCAGTATTTACTTCTTAACATAACCGGCATTTTACCAATTTGTGTTGTAAAGTTTTCTCTTTGTATACCATCAACATGAACAGAAACTTCAAGGAAAACAGGAGCAGAATAAGTAAGTTGTCTCAATCGAGCTTCAGACGGATAAACATCACGTTTAGAACCATCAGCTTCAATAATTTGAGGTTTTTCAATCCAGATCTTATCAAATCTAATTTTAAAATCTGAAACATCAGGAGGAATAATAGTAGGTACAATATCCCCTATTTCAGTAATAACCTTTTGCATCTCTTTATCTACAAAATTATTAAAAGACTCTATATCTGAATCAATAAAAGTATGAGTTTCAAAGTACTTTTTAATTAATAGATTTTTATCAGGCATTGACTACCACCCTATATGTTTCAGCCTCAACAGTTGTTGGACTTTTTCTTGTAATTTTAATAACATCTCCGATTTTAGCTCCAATGAACTTAACAACCGGATCAGATTTAGCCATCCTTGGTAATTGTTTTTTAGAAATATTATATCGTTTTAAGAGTTTAATCGCTTCTTCTTCTTTTAGTATTTCATGTTTAGGAACGTAAACATGGACCTGTGGATCAAAGCTTTTTTTCATTTTTTTTTCTCTCGGGTAAAATTTGGACCGGACGGGACTTTCGTACTCTTTTTTTCTTGAGTTTTCGAACCCGCGACCACCTGGTTAAAAGCCAGGTGCGCTACCAGACTGCGCCACCGGTCCAAAAAATCCTGACTAGTAAAGATATTTCTAATTAAAAAAATATCAATGAGTCAGAATGATTATGATTTTTTTTGTGAACATTTTGGATAGGCCAGTCTGATATTATTATCATGATTTTAATAAAAATCTTGAAAAGGGGTTTATAAAGTTATCGGTTTTTTAAGGATATTTTGAAAAACAACAATTTTTATAATATCTCAAGTTTCACCAATTTGTATGTCAAAAACTCTTGAAGAAAGATTAGAAACCAAACATTTAGTAAAATTATTTGAAAAAAATATGCCTACTACTACCTCCCTTCTTTACCATCCTCTTTTTGCTTTTGTAAAATTTATAGTAAGAAATGTTGAAATAAGTGTAGAAGGATTAGAAAACTTAGAAAACATTGAAAAAGGTATATTATGTCCATTTCCTCACTGGGGTTTAGATGCTTTTACTTTGCAAATGCCTATAGATAAAAAGATAAGTATCTGTGGTAAACCGAGATTATGGGATTCCTGTTTTGTAGATCCTAAACACAACTTTACAAAAAAGTTAATAGACTCATCCTTTTCTTTTTTCTTAAGAAATGTTTACCAAGTTCCTATTGCTACAATGGGCGATGTAGTTAGATCAGATTATTGGGAAAGAACACCTTATGTCTTACAAGGGGAATTTTATCGTCAACTAAAAGAAGTAGTCGATGGTAAAACAGATAATATTTCTCAGTTCGCAGAAAGCCACATCTCTATAGAAGGAAAAGAAGATTTTGATGATATTCCAAGTTTTGTAGAATACCATAATCAATATTATAATAGGCTAGGGGACTTAACACGTAATTGTTTTAAAGAACTTATCGAAGCAGATCGTTTATTAGGTTTTTATTTGTTAGGAACTAGAGCTCTTAATTTAGGTGAACCAAGTGGATGGAGAACGGGTATTGGACAAGTATCCTTATTTTTTAATGCACCAATTATCCCGGTAATACAATATGGAATTGAAAATGTTTGTGGTAAAAACCCCGGATTTTTCAAACCAGGAAAAGTTAAAGTTAAAATATTCACGCCCATATATCTGACTAGTTTCCAAGACATAGTTCAATCTTCAGCTTACCACAAAGAAGGAGGTTGGTTATGTCTCAATACAGAAACTAAAAATAACTCAAAGGTTATGGAAGCAGCAGAAACACTTACCTATAGAACCGGTTATAGTTTACAAGATGGTCTTAATTTAACATAAACAAACTATAATTCAACACCATAGCAAAACTTACCCATAATATATAAGGCACAAATAAATAAGTAGCTCTTTTATCAACTTTATAAAATACAACAGCACAAGAAACTATTACCAACCACAAAACGAAAATCTCAATCAAAGCAAACAAAATATTTTGCATACCAAAAAACAAAATAGACCATAATGAATTCAACACTAACTGTGAGATAAATAATCCTAAAGCTAATTTATTCTTATAAACCAAATAACCAGCAATACCTATTAGTATATATAACGTAGTCCAAACCGGACCAAACACCCAAGAAGGAGGATTAAACACAGGTTTCTCTAAGTTATCATACCAATCACCAACATCAGTAAATATAGAACCAATTATTCCAGCTGACAAAGATAATAATATAAACAAAACTAAGATCCCCTTTTTCATAACAATTAAATACTCAAGGTTTTATATAAATCTTACTATGACACTAAAAATAAAAAAACTAGACAAAGAAGCAACTTTGCCAAAATATGCTAAACAAGGTGACGCAGGTTTAGATTTATTCTCAAATGAAAACTTAACGCTAGAACCAAATCAAAGAATTCTAGTTTCAACAGGTATTGCAATGCAAATTCCAGAAGGTTATGTCGGTTTAGTCTGGGACAAATCAGGCATAGCAACTAAGTTCGGAATTAAAACCATGGCCGGTGTAGTAGATTCAGGTTACAGAGGAGAAGTAAAGATAGCACTACATAACCTTAGCAAAGAAACTTTCCAGATAGAAAAAGGCATGAAAATAGCACAGATGTTAATCCAACCAGTTGAATCTAAAGAAATAATAGAAGTAGAAGAATTAGAAGATTCAGAACGTGGCAAAGGTGGATTTGGAAGTACTGGCTTAAAATGATCAAACTTCGTCCACATCATATTAAATTCTTTTTAATTTTTGAGTCCAAAAAAACATTTTTACTTTCAGATGAAGAATATATTGAGAAGTTTAGAAAGAAAAACAAACAATACCACAAAGAAGATTTCATCCTTTACTGGAAACATTTTCTAGAACATCTTCATAACAATCCAAATTTAAAATTTCAATATGTAAAAGATTTTGACTCTGTTTGTGAACAATGTGATATAAAAGAAGAATGTAAAAAAGAAGCAGAATTAAACAAGCTAGTTTCTGAATTAGATGAAAAAGCTTTCAAAGAACTAAACCTAAAAGAAAACCAAATTTACTCTATAAAAGGAATAATATCTACTAAACAACAACAATTCTTATAAACACTTTCTAAAGAAATTCTTCTTACAATGGAATCTAAAAAATATGTATACTCATTTAAAGAAGGACGTAGAGATATGAAGGAAATTCTAGGTGGAAAAGGTGCTAACCTAGCAGATATGACAACTATAAATTTACCAGTACCTCCAGGCTTCACAATTTCAACAGAAGCTTGTCAAGAATATTATAATAACAACAAATCTCTACCCGAAGAAATCAAACAACAAATTCAAGAAAAACTACAAGAACTAGAAACTCAAATGCAAAGAAAACTAGGAGATCAAAGTAAACCTTTACTAGTTTCAGTAAGATCAGGAGCAGCAGTTTCAATGCCAGGTATGATGGACACAGTTCTAAACCTAGGTTTAAATGATGAAACAGTTCAAGCTCTAGCAACAGAAACAAATAATGAGAGATTTGCTTATGATTCCTACAGAAGATTTATTCAAATGTTTGGAGATGTAGTAATGGGAGTTAAACACGAACACTTCGAACACGCTCTAACACAAGTTAAACAAGAAAAAGGAGTAGAATTTGATACTGAATTAGAAACAGCAGACCTAAAGAAGGTAATAGAATTATACAAAGCTACAATTCAAGAACATGCAGGTAAACTATTCCCTAATAATCCAATAGAACAATTAGCCTTAGCAATCAATGCAGTTTTCGGTTCATGGAATAATCCAAGAGCAATAACTTATAGAAGATTAAATAACATCCATGGCTTAATCGGAACAGCAGTTAATGTTCAAACAATGGTTTTCGGAAACATGGGTAATGATTCAGGAACAGGTGTAGCTTTCACAAGAAATCCATCAACCGGAGAAAACAAATTCTATGGAGAATACTTAATGAATGCACAAGGCGAAGATGTAGTAGCAGGAATAAGAACTCCAAACAAACTAGATCAATTAAATGAGCAAATGCCAACTATTTATCAAGAATTAGTAAATATAAGGACAACTCTAGAACAACACTACAAAGACATGCAGGATTTAGAATTTACAATCCAACAAGGTAAACTTTACATCCTACAAACAAGAAATGGAAAAAGAACTGCACATGCAGCAATAAGAATCGCAGCAGAAACTGTTGAAGAAGGTTTAGTAACTAAACAAGAAGCTTTACTAAAAATAGATCCAAATTCTCTAAACCAACTACTTCACAAACAACTAGACCAAAAAGCTAAAGCTGAAAAAACAGCAGTTACAAAAGGTTTACCAGCATCACCTGGAGCAGCAGTTGGAAAAGTTGTTTTCACAGCAGAAGAAGCTCATGACGAAACTCAAAAAGGAGAATCAGTAATTCTAGTAAGAGTAGAAACCTCCCCAGAAGATATCGAAGGTATGAATGCAGCTAAAGGAATCCTAACTGCAAGAGGTGGAATGACAAGCCATGCAGCTGTAGTAGCAAGAGGTATGGGTAAATGCTGTGTAGCAGGCTGTTCAGAATTAAATATTAGCGAAAGAGAAAAAGTTATAGAAGTTAAAGGTCAAACAATTAGAGAAGGAGATATAATAACTCTAGATGGTACAACTGGAGAAGTTTTCATCGGAGAGATAGCATTAACAGAACCAGAACTTTCAGGTAACTTCGGAAAGATCATGCAATGGTCTGATGAATTCAGAAAACTAAAAGTAAGAACTAATGCAGATACTCCAAAAGATTCAAAACAAGCTATAGAATTCGGAGCAGAAGGTATTGGTTTATGTAGAACAGAACATATGTTCTTTGAAGAAACTAGAATCAAAGCAGTTAGAGAAATGATTTTAGCAGATACTAAAGAAGGTAGAGAAAAAGCTTTAGCAAAAATCTTACCAATGCAAAAATCAGATTTCAAAGCAATCTTCGAAGCAATGGCTGACAAACCAGTAACCATAAGATTACTTGATCCACCTTTACATGAGTTCTTGCCAAGAGAAGATAGAGAAATAGATATCTTAGCACAAGAAATGGGAACTACTTCAGAAACTATAAAACAAAAAATAGAAGATTTACATGAAATGAATCCGATGTTAGGTCATAGAGGTTGTAGATTAGCTATTACTTATCCAGAAATTGCAGAGATGCAAACAAGAGCAATCTTAGAAGCTGCAGCTGAACTACAAAAAGAAGGTAAACCAGTTCAACCAGAAATTATGGTACCTTTAGTTGGTCATATTTCAGAATTTGAAAACCAAAAAGCAGTTATTCAAGCAACAGCAAAACAAGTTCAAGAAGAACAAGCTATAGAACTAAACTACAAACTAGGTACAATGATCGAAGTTCCTAGAGGTGCACTAACTGCAGATGAAATTGCAAAACATGCAGAGTTCTTTTCATTCGGAACAAACGACCTAACTCAAATGACTTGTGGTTTCTCAAGAGATGACGCTGCTAAATTCTTAGAAGAATATGTTAAACTAGGAATTTACAAACAAGATCCATTCCAATCCCTAGATCAAACAGGTGTTGGTAAGCTTATGGAGATTGCAGTTCAAGCAGGTAAGGCTACAAGACCAGAAATCAAACTAGGTATCTGTGGTGAACATGGTGGAGATCCTGCAACAGTTGAATTCTGTCACAAGTTAGGTTTGAGCTATGTATCCTGTTCACCTTTCAGGGTTCCGATAGCAAGATTAGCTGCTGCACAAGCTGTTCTTAAAGAACAGTAATTTTTTTCTTTTTTTGATTAGAGATAATTTTAAATACTATTAATTCTATATATATTTTATAGTATACACAATGACAGAGACAACAACATTAGCAAAAAGTGAAGTAAATAATAGTTCTAAGAAGAGAGTACTAATTCTGGAAGATAATGAATGTGTTGCTCACGGATTTAGCAAAATGCTAGAACATATGGGTTATGAAGTAGATACTTTTCCAACAGGAAGAGAAACTATTCAAGCTTATACTCTTGCTATTGAAGAAAATAAACCTTATTGCGTTGTTTTTGTAGATAAAACAGTTGAAGGGGATATTGATGGACTAGAAACCAATGAATCTCTTTTAAGATTAAATCCAAATATTCCAAGAATACTAACATCCTGTGATCCCGATCTAAGTGATACTATAAAAGAAAAATTTAGTCTAGTAACCAGCAAGGATTTTAATTTTGATAAATTAAAAGCAACTCTAGACTATGTTTTAGGAGGATAAAAATGGAAATCGAAGAATACAAAAGACCAATGCATGTGGTATTAAATATCGGAGATAAAGAAATAGTTGTAACACAAGCATTACATAGATTTAGTGATGCATGTTACCTTGAAGTTTCTTCTAAATATGAAAGTTTAAGAGAAGAAATTATTAGTGGACTAGAACCTATACTTCAAGGTCCGGAGCCTAAAATGAAAGGTCCTCTAGTTTTTGTAGAAGAATAAGAAAAGAATTTATCTTTTCTCAACAAAATAATATATAATCGCTGTGATTACACTAAATAAAACAGCACAGATTATCCAGATTACTTTAGCAGTACTACTCAATTTTCTATTCACAGCAACTACATCATAAATAACCCAGATCATACAGATCAAACCAATTATTCCAAGTATTCCACCTAAAGCCATTTTTACACCTCCTTTATTGTGATTTTATTTATAACAACATCTTCAACAGGTTTATCATTAGCACCAGTTTCTACAGAACCTATTTCATTAAGAACATCTTCTCCTTCAACTACTTTACCAAATACAGCATGATATCCATCTAACCAAGGTGTTGCTTTCAAAGTAATAAAAAACTGACTTCCACCAGTATTAGGTCCAGCATTTGCCATTGATAATATTCCAGCACTACTATGTTTTAAATCAGGATGAAACTCATCTTTAATCTCATAACCAGGACCACCAGTCCCATCTCCTTTAGGGCATCCTCCTTGAATCATAAAATCCTCAATAACTCTGTGAAATATTAAACCATTATAAAATCCTTTTTCAACTAAATCAATAAAATTCTTTGTAGTTACAGGGGCTTTATCCTCAAATAATTCTAACTCCATAACACCCATACTTGTTTCAATAACTGCATGTCTATTTGCCATACTACTCATTCCTCCTTCAGTTTTTTCAGTAGTCTCAGAACCACATCCTACTATTAAGACTAACAAAAATAAAATTAATAATTTTTTCATAAGAACTTTTTAGAAATAAATGATATATAAAGATTATGATAATTAAATTTCAATTGGCCCACAAGTTCTTATTAAAGGTAATACCTTTAAAGCATATATTTGCTCAGGAGTAAGTATATCTTCTAAAGGGCTATAATATATACTCTCACATTCTTCAATAAACTCCTCTCTTGGTAAAGGGAGTCTGAGTTGTATACATCCACCTTTATCAAAATGAACTTTTGTACCTCTATCAAGATCTTCGGGTAATTCACTAAAGGATATTCTATCTATTGCATTCGAATTAGAATAAGTAAAATAAAATCCATCTTCATCATAATTAAGTTGTTTCATATTAAACTTTTAATAGAAATGACTATATAAAGATTATGATAATTAAATTTCAAATGGTTCAAAGCTTTTATTTATTCAGGGGAAAGTAATTCTTCTATAGCACGATAAGTTCCACCTTCTCTCAGAACTCTTTCAATTTCTTGAGTAAATTCTCTAGTAGACCAGGGTTTTTGTTGATAACCAATATAATCTCCTCTAACTACATTAAAACGTTCATTAAAATCTTTTTCTGTATAAGCTGAACCAATAATTAAAGGGATTCTTAGTTCTGTTAGGGTTCGAACAAAATTTAAAAAAGGAACATCACATTCTTCCCTAGGAGGAGTATAATTCAAAGGTTCAATAATAACACAATCATATTCTATTTTTTTCAAAGATTTCATAGCATCTTCCAAAGAATCTATAATATTATAATGTAAATCCAAATTGTGTTCTAAAACAATGCCCATCGTACTTACTTGCCATTTTTTATCAATAAACAATATATTTTTTGTCATCTTTCTTAAGTCCTTTCTATTACTAAAAATAAATACGCCCTGACCGGGACTCGAACCCGGGTCCTGGCCTGACTGCACTTAAGCTCGACAGGGCCAGATGATAGGCCGCTACACCATCAGGGCATAAAGAAAGAATGGTAATTTTGACTTTATAAATCTTTTCAAAAAGACAGTAGATAGGAAAGTGCATAGGTGGGAACTGAAGCTTCTAATTCTATAATAGGAGCCACATACCCTCCGTTTTCAAATATACTTACTGTAAAGCATTTATTAATCTTATCTAATGCCTAATGATTCATAAAATCTTGGATAAAAATAGTACATAACAATTAAATATAAAATTGTAAACATTCCTAAAACAATCAACCACGGATATTTGTAGTTTTGAATAAAATTAGATAAAGGAGCATAAAGTAAGATATTTAAAAAGGTAATAATTCCCACAGCTATAGAAAAAGTAAGAAAGTATTCTATCTTTGGGATTAAGTTAAGTAAATCCGCACTCCTATTGATTAAATTTTTAATTCCATTTTTCATAGAAGAATAAATTTGTCTAAAAAGCATATCCGATATAGCAAATAAAAGAAGGTATAAGTAACCCATACTTATTTGATCTGCATAATTTACAATAAAACCGTTAATTGATTGGTTTGTAACCCAAAAAATTAAACCAATCGCTATTAAACTAATATTAGTTTCAAATAATGCTTTAATATCTTCTTCAAGTGTCATTTTTCTAATTCTTATTACTCTCCAGTAATACTAGAAGTTGTAGGTCCTTAATAAATATGCTTAAAGGGTGATATATATTTTAAAGAATATTGTTTTGTAATATATATTTTCTATTCTTCTTGAGATGTTCCAAACATCTCCAAAGCCAATTCCTTCTGCCGATTCCGCCAAAAACTAATTTGCCCATTTATTCTATTCTGATCTATATTCTTCTCTCTCCATTCTTTTTTTCTCTGATTATGTAACTCTAAGTTATTTTTTCTTCTTTTCTTAGCTTTCAAATTAATTTTCTTCTTATTTTCCTCATAATATTGCTTTTTACGCTTCAAATCATAATCCCTATTCTTTAGTCTCCATTCTCTATTTTTTATTCTCATAATTGCTTTAAACTCCTCAGAATAAGTTTTAGGTGACCAATTAAACAATAACTTAATCCCTTTTTGCAATTCTCTTATTTCACTCCAATTCTTTTCTAATTCTTGATTTATTTCTTGAATATTTAATTGTTTTTGAAATTGGTTTTGTCTTCTAAATTCCTTACCTTCTATTTCTTTTTTAGAATATAACTTAGAACAAATAGCACATTTATACTTCGGTCTAGATGAAAGTAGTACTAGTTCATAATTGCAGTGTGCGCATTTTGGCATTTAGAGCAGAAAGATTAGGATTTATTTAAATGTTTTGGATAAATCTTATTTTTTGATTTTATATAAAGTTCATAGTTCTTAGATTTAAAAATGTATAATAATGTAACAAAACCTTGTATTATAAGAATCAGAGAATACGTAATTACCCAATAGTTTTCTTTTTTATACTCTAAAAAAAGAAGTAAGGTACCTATAACTGGGAGGAATAAACTAATTAAATATCCAGAAGCTATAACATTTGATCGGAGTGGGTTATTATGCTCTTTTTGTGTAAAATAATTAATTAAAATAAAGAGAAGTAATAAAAATAATAATGAAAGGGGTGATTTTAAATAATCCTTAAATACTAAAAGAATGATTGGTAATACAAATAAAAAAAACCCGAAACTTACCAATCTCTTTAAAATATTTATTGGATCTTTTGTATTAAGTTTTATTTTCATAATTTTCCCTTGATTATTAATTCATATCATTTTGTATCTGTGAAGGGGTCCTAGTATAATTCCATATTTTAACTTCATCGATGAAACCATTAAAATGATACCAATCTTGGGTTCCAGTAACTTGTCTTCCTAAGGTTACAGGATAATTACCCCCTCCAAATGCTTCATATTGATTTTCCATCTTATCACCACCACCTTTCTCAGTAAAGTTAGTAACATTTTCCATTGGATGATATAAACCATCTTCCTGTTCCATGTTAAGATTATAAGAACTTATCTCACGATAGTGTTTATTTCCAACAGTGGTTTCTACCCAATTAGGTCCACGAGTAACTTCTTTTTTACAAATACCTGGTGGAAAGCAATCTGGATTTAATGGGTCTGCTGCTGGAGCAATAACATTTGGAATAAAAATTAATAAAAAGAAAAAAAGTGCTATTGCGCTTTTATAATTTCCCCTTCTTTTAATTTTAAATCCCCCTTATGAAACTTAATAACCTAACTTATATATAAACTTTCTTGAACTATTAAGAAGTAATAAACTAAAGTATGCTGAAAAACAAAACCGAATATCAATAATGGAAAAAATTAAGCTCTTTTAATTTTTGTAGATTAATAATTATTATTTCCAAATATCTTTCTATCTCTTTTATGATCCTATCATCACTAAGTGTTCTTATCCAATTATTGGTTATTTCTTTATTCCTTATGATTATATCTTGATTGATTAGATGTAAACTTTCTTGAATCGCTATTAAATTAATTATTATTTCGGCATCTAAATATTCAAGATACTTTGTTTGAAATTCGTTTAGATAGATTTCTCTTTTTTTAAAAATATTGCCATATGCTCCACTTAATATTAATTCTTTCCTTCCATCTCTTATTTTTAACCCTCCTATTTTACTTAATTTTTTTAATTGTTTTGATAATATTTTTTTCTCTAAAGAAACCCACTCTTTTTTTGATAAATCCTTATCTAAGGAAAAAGAAGTATCAAATCCACACCAATTTGATAAATCTATAAACAGCCCAATTAATTGTTTATTCAATGAAAATAAAACAAAATTTCTTATTTTTCTCCAACGTTCGTTCTTCTTTGATTCAAAAATATATTTTGTTATAATATATGAAACAGGAATCATAAAAAAAGCTGTAAGCAAACTTTGACTTAAAGCAGAGAATCGCGGGATAAGTGTTAAATATGTAATGCATGATAAGTGAAGGTTGTGAAACAAGAATTATTGAAAATTTTGAAATAGGCAAAGAAACAACAGTAAATTTAATTCTAGTAAATGATCAAGAAGGTTTTCAAAGAGCATTTATTACAAATTTCCATTTGCCTTTACAATTAACACATTACCTCTATACATGGTATTCAAAACGTTGGGGAATTGAAACTAGCTATAGACAATTGGATCATGATTTCAAAGCACGAACTACAACAACTAACTATCACATCAGATTATTTTACTTTTTATTCTCAGTTTGTTTATACAATTTATGGATCCTAGTAAACATTTGTATCTCCTTAAAATTAAACGGCAGATTGCCTCATAAACCAATTATAACAGCAAAACTTTTCGCAGTAGTGTTATATACTCTCACGTGTGAAGATCCTCCTACATAGCGTTATTTCTATTATTTTATAGAAATGTTCTAGATAAACTTATTTTATTTTCTTGTTATTTCTCAAAAATTACAACTTAAATTTTGCATTCTGAAAATATTTTTAAAAAACAGATGGGAACCAAATTAAAAATAATAAAAATATAACTTCCCTAATCAAAGAATTACTTTACATTCCTATCTACTGTCAAATTTATCAGAATAACCTTTTTTCTTAAGTACATGTTTTAATCTTTCATCAAGATCTCCATAACCACAAACACAATGACTTATTTCAGAATTAACCTCATCAATTTGATAATTTTTTAACAAACAACATCCACCTTCACTAATTTCAACAATCCTACCTTTCAAAATTATATGATGTGATTTACGCTCAAAACCTTCATAATTCATAACAACATATTTTTTTCTATCTAAGAACCCAAGAACAGATCCTTCCTCAATAGTTACTAAAAACCGCTCAAAGTCATTTATATTCATTTTAAAAAAAAATCCCACCTCCCAGATTTGAACTGGGAACCTGTCGGTCACGGCTGGTTGTTTTTCATCCCTAGCAACGTGCATAGTCGAACAACATCTACAGCCGACCGCTCTGCCGTTGAGCTAAGGTGGGATAGAAATAAGAACCAACTTAAGCTTTATAAACTTTACTCACTCTCTAAACCTAAAACATTAGAACGAACTTCATAATTTTTATTTTTCTTAACAAACTTAATCAAAGTAGCCGGTAACACAACTCTTCCAACTATATTCAAAGAAGGTTTAATCTTATAAGTCAATATCCTTTCTTCACCTTTATCTAAAATAGGTAAAGTCCAAATTAAAGATCTAATCTTATCACCTACCATATTCTTACTTGGTTTCAAAGTTCCAAAATCACCAGTTGGTTTAATCAAACCAGGAATAACTTCAATAATCTTAACATTTCTAAACACATTTCTACTTTTATTATGAATACTAATCATTACTTTAACTTCACCAATTCCTTTATCATCTTTAAATCTAAATACTTTCTTAGTTACTTCAATATCTTTCTTAGTCCAATAATGAACCAAACCAGCTAAAAGTGCAAGAACTAATACTACTAAAGCCATATAATTATATCTTTCAGTAATAACAATAACTTCTTCTTCACCAGGTTTTAAATTAAATCTCCAGATTGTATTCTTTCCTTTTACATCAGGTTCAGGATCAAAACCAGTAATTAATCTTTTAATAGGATTTAATCTAAACTGGTATACCTCTTCAACAGGAACATTTCCATCATTAGATTTAACAACTGTAGTAACTCTATCTAAAATAAATGTAGAATGCTTTACATTTTCACCAACACTTTCACTCTCCACAATAGCAACTTCATATTCTAAAATTCCAATCACAGTTTGACCATCATAAACTCTAACAGAGACTGTATGTTTACCCGCAACAGCACTTGTATCCATAGGAATTGTAAAAACATCTTCTCTAGATTGATGAGGAGCAATTCTCATACTTGTTCTATATTCCAAAAAATCAGAACTTACATAAACTTCAGCCTTAGGAAAATCATTCTTTAATAAATTTTTAAAACTGAATTTTAATTCAATCTCATCCTTAGGTTTAATTTTAAAATCAAAAGCTTCAATCTTAACAACACTCTCAGGTTTAATAACTCTAATAGTTAAATCTTTTTCAGCACGTATAGAAGAATCAATTGTAGACTTAGCAAACAAAGTTAACCCATAACTCACAGAGGGTACAACATTCTCAGAAGTTTTAACTCTTAATTCTACTAATTCAGAACTAAAAGCATTTAACTCTAAATCTGATTTATTAAAAGTAGCAGCATCAAAGATCTCAGAGAAAGGTGCAACACCTACAGGATCAACATAAACTCTAAATTTATCAGCCTTACCCATATTATTTGAAACCTTGATTATAAAAACAGCTTCTTCAGTTGGAAAAGCACCGCTAGTAGAATCAACAACCTCCAGTTCTAAAGGATCCGAAGCTAGAACAAAGCTACTTAGCATTACAAAAACAATCAAAAACACCCATTTTTTCATTACACTTAATATTCGCACTAGAAATATATAAAGATTTGTATTTTACTAAGAATATATTACCTTCTCACAATTTTAGGCACTTCTGAGGTCAAATCAATCAAAACAGAACTACTTCCTTCAATCTTACCTGCATCAATCACTAAATCAATACCTTTACGAATACCTCGAGGAATCTCTTTAACCTCAAAAATCGGCCTTTTACCAGAAACATTTACAGAAGTTGTAACAAAAGGTACATTAGATCCTTGAATTACTTTCATAAAAGGATGATTAGGTAACCTAACTCCTACAGTTTTCATACCATTATTTACCTCAGAACAAACAACCTTCTTTTTCATTTTCAAGATAAAAGTAAAAGGTCCTTCCTTAATATGATTCTTATTATATACTACAAAATTATCAAAAATCCATTTCTTAGAAGGTGCAATAACTGAAAAAGGTTTTTCATCCCTTTTCTTCAATTCTCTAATTCTAGAAACTAATTCAGAATCTAAAGCATTACAACCAATACCATATATAGTGTCAGTAGGATAAACAACTATTCCTTCTTTAATAAACTTTTTAACTTTACGAACATCCATATCATAGTAATTAACAACTTCCATATATTAATAAAAAGAATAACCACTTTTATACTTTTCTAAACTCTAACACTACTTACGTGTCCTTTCTTATTTACCCTAACAACATTATCAACAAAAGACTCAATAGCTAACTCGTGACTAACAATTATAACTTGTTTAATAGATAACTCTTCCAACACAAGCCTCATCCTTTCCAACTGTTCTCTTGAAAACCCATCAGTAGGTTCATCCAATATAATCAAATCTTTAGTTTTAATATCCACCATCAAATTATTAATAACCTGATTCAAAGCTAATCTATAAGCCAAAGCACCAGCAGTTTTCTCTCCGCCAGACAAATATTCATACTCAATATCATGACCATTCTGTTCAATCGAAGGACTAAAACCATGATCTAATTTCATAATAATATTCTCATTATCTAACAACAAACCACTCCACTTCTCAAAAAGAGAATTAAAATCACTATGTGCTCTCAGCATAATATTCTTCTCCATCAAATCCATCAAGTTAACAAAATGTTCTTCCAACCAACCTTGCAACTTAACTAAATACGCCAACTTCTCTCTAGCCATTTCTTTAACCAATATTTCTTTATCAAGAAAACCAACAATCTCTTTACGAGCTTTAATCTCACTCTCAAAACCAGCTTTTTTAATCTCTAAATCTCTTTCTTCAGCCCTAAGAACATTAATCTCATTACGTAAACTCTTAAGCTTAACTTCTAAATTAGAAAAATTAGCAACCTGCAAACCAATAGCAGAAACATCCTTACGGAGAATTATCACATCACTATTTATCTTAGCATTTTCTTCTTCCAAAACTAAAACTTCTTTTTTATTTTGATTATACCTATCCAATTTCATCTTGTACATATCATATTCAACTTTCTTCTTCTTCAACTCTTCATTCTTAACTCTAAGCTCTTCAATTTCTTTATTCAAAACAATTTTCTCCCTTTCAAGAGTAATCAAAGAATTATTCAAAGTCTCAGTTTTAAGATTAGAATCCCTAATAACCTGTTCTTTATATATAGCACTAACAGGCTGTTGACAAGTAGGACAATTATTTAAATCCTTAATCTTACCAACAATTTCTTCACTATGTAATTTCTTAGCATAAACACTAGCTATCTTCTGATTAACCTCTTCTAACTTCTTAACCTTCTCTTTTAAAAGAATCTCACATTTAGAAATGTTCTCAGAAATAATCTCCGGATTATAACCCTCTTCAACTTTAAAAGAACTAATCTCTTTAGAATAATTAAAAATTCTCTCTAAATTGCTCTTTAACAAACTCTCTTTATTCAAAATTTCAGAATTCTTAACATCTAAATCCCTTTTCAAATCTTGAACTTCTTTTATCCGACTCTCAACTTCCAAAACTTCAGAATCCTTAACACTAATCTTATTCTTAACTTCATTTAACAAAGGATTAACTTCTAAACTCCTGCTTTCAAGCTCAGAAATCTCAACAACAACTTTTCCTTTCTCTAATTTCTTATTTTGTTGCCGTTTTGCAA
>CAYUTI010000007.1:0-2793 GCA_964447685.1 Candidatus Woesearchaeota archaeon | reverse complement strand
TATTTTCCAAATCAGCAACAGAACTCTCCAACACTTTTCTTTTACCTTTCAAAGCTTGTAAAAAAGTTTTAGAATTCTCTTTAATTCTTTTATACTTATCAACACCAAAAACCTTACGTAAAGTATCCAATCTTAATTCTGGATCACCTAATAAAATATGTTTCATCTGTTCTTGAGGAGTATAGACTGTATATCTATAGACTAAAGATTTAGATTTAGTTAACAATTCTTTAGGATAATTCAACAAAGTTAAAATTCTCTCCTTCAACTCAACAGCACTTAAATCTTCTTTAACACCATTCACCATAATAAATCCAGAACCCTGCTTAACAGAATCTTTACTCCGACTTAATCCTCGTTTAATAACAACCTGAACATCATCCAAACTAAAATGCAACTCAACCGAGCCAGAATCAGCTCCATTTCTTAACAAAGAACCACCTGATAAACCAGTTCTTCTAACACCAAACAAGGCAAAATCAATTGCTAACAACACAGTAGATTTACCAGAACCAATATCTCCAGATAACAAAGTAGACCCTTCTATAAAATCAATCTCCTGAAATACATAACTTCTAATGTTTTCTAATTTAATCTTCTGTATTATCACTTTTAAAACCTAATTCCCTTAAATTTTGAATAGCGTCCTCAAATTTTTTTATGCTGGAACTTATAGAATTTAAAGCTTCCTTTACAGCAAAATCAATACCTTCACCAGCCATATTAATATCGCTAGAAAAATGCTCTTGTAAAAGATTTTCAATCACAGATTCACCAAGATCCTTATAACATTGAAGTTCTCTATAACCCCTTTTCAAAGTTTCTCTTTCTGAAATTAAAGTCTCAAGGGCTAATTCATGCTCACCAAGATAATTTAAAATTTCTATACCTACAAAGATATCCTCAGAACAAAGATACATCTCTGAAACCGCAATAGCCGTTTCTCTATCTAACGAATCAAGCATAAAATAAAAAATATTCTGAGCTTGGGGTGAACCCTTTTTCATAACGTAATAAGCAATATTAAATTTCTCTGATAAACCTTCTAAATCTCCTGAACTCCTATAATAATGGAGATATAAAGCTGAAGCAAGTAACATATTTATATCAGCTTCTCCTAAATAATTAGTTTCATCTAAAAAATATGATTTAAAATTTTCAGAAGGAACAAACCTATAATGCTCTATCGTCTCCTTAGCCTGATCTTTTAATTGAGATCCAGTAACTTCAAAAGCTTCAGTATCAGAACTATCCTCTTCAAAACCATCCTCTTCAAAAAAATAACCACGATTATCCATCCCAAACATCCTCCATTTCCAAAGTTTTCAAACAAGATTTCAAAACTCTTTTTTCAAAATCCACATTTTTCTCACCATCTTCTTTCTCTATATCAAGAGCATGAATTAATTCCTTAGTCATCTTCTCTTCATCAAAATCAAAAGGAATATTAGACAAATGTTCTTTAACTAAAACATCCTCAACTTCTTCAATATTACTTCCTTTTAATTCAACCTGTAACTCCTCAAACTCTTTAGAACTTAACTTATTAACATTCTTCAAAATACAATAAGCATCTTCAAACTTCTTAAAAATATCCTTAAAGTTAACATCAGAAGGCTTTCCACTTCCTAAAACACCAAAAACCCTAATAGTTAAAATCTTATCTTTAACAAGATGTCTTCTTAATGTCTCAACAATCTCTTTAGCAACCTTATCAGGTTCCTTACCAGTAACATCAAAATTAAAAGATAAAACATCTTTCAACTTAACAGCAACTCTTTCAATTTCTATATTATCATCAACAATACAAAAACTTCCATGCTTAAACTCTTCTAACTCTTTAAAATTATTAGGAAAAGTAGCCCCTGGATAACACAACTTTCCGCCAGAATATGAAGTATCAAATAAATAATGCACATGTCCCCCAGCATAATAATTAAAACCCTCAGGCAAAGCAGTAACTTTCAAACCATCAACCGGCTCCATCTCTTTAGGTTTAAATTCATCTAAAGTAGTATGAAACATAAAAATCTTAAATCCTTCAGGTTTTTCCTCCAAACTAAGATCTTTATATGCTTCAACTTCTAATCCACCTTTTTTCCCTAGAAAACCTGTAATATTAACTCCAGTCTTATCTTCAAAAAACCTCAATTTACCATTTCTAAATTTAACAACATTCTTAATCAATCCAGCTTTCTCCAAAACATCCAACATAGTTTTACCAGAAGCTGCAAAATCATGTGAACCTGCAATAACATAAACAGAAATATTCTTGCTTCTTAAACGTCTTAAAATACCAGCAACTCTTTTCAACAAATCAATATCAGGGATAGCAGTATTAAACAAATCTCCAGCAATTAAAACAAAACCAACATGCCTAGAAATACAAATATCGACAGCTTTTTCAAAACTTAATATACCTAACTCCTTCATTTCTGGTTCTCTCCAGCCTCCAACATGACAATCAGCAAAGTGAGCAAACTTCATAGCTAAGAATTTGTGTTTGAAGTTTATAAAAAAAGTTATAGTAGAAAATATATTTTTGAATTTCCTCCCAAATTAATTCAAATAATGGTTAATTTTTTCATTCTCCATACTTACTAACACTATAATCTATAATAACCCCATAAAAAATATTCATTAAAAAACCAGGAGTATCTAAAAAGTTTGTAGCAATATATAAAGAAAAACCTACAACTAAACCTAATAAAGCCCCTCTTAATAAAGCATTATATTTTTTGGTTGTGTCCGGATTGAGGTAAAAACCTCAATAAGATTAAAGAAGTAATCTTA
>CAYUTI010000006.1:0-60634 GCA_964447685.1 Candidatus Woesearchaeota archaeon | reverse complement strand
CTTTAAACAAAAAACTTGGACTTTATTTATTTTTCTTTTATTCCGGACATAACCGGTGTTTAGAAAGCTTTATAAATCGAAATTACGCCTTAAAAATAGTAACAATGGGACGAATAGAAACACCTATAACAGTAGCGATAATAGGTCTGGGGGATATTGGATCAGAACTTCTTAGAGATTTAGCTAAATATGAAAGTTCAAAAATTGAAAGGATTCTAGTAAATACAAGAAGCACTTATGATAGTTTAGCTGCAATAGACCTTAATATTCTAGCAGGTGTGCGTGAACAGTTACCACGAGGAGATATCCAAGATTATGTTATTCTTGTTAATCATAAAAGTGAGATTGTTGATCTTAAACCTGATTTAACAATTCTATGTTTAGATGGTCATGAAGAGGATGGGAAAAAATTACCTAAAGAAGAGCTTTATCAAAAGAATGGACCTTTGATGGAAAAAATAGGGATAGAACTTAGAGGTTTAGAAGGATTAGTGTTGATGATTACAAATCCTCCAGAAAAAGTTAGTATTCCTTTCTTAGATCATTCAGGCGTGCACCCAAATCAGATTATTGGATTAATGGGGAATGATATCCTTACAATAAGGACTGTAATAGCAGAGAAATATGGAACTGATCAACATAGAATTAAACCGGCAGTATATGGTACCCATCCTCAACCAAGACTTACTTTAGTAGGTTCTCAAGTTGATGATGAAAGTTTGTTAAATTTTATTGTTAAAAGATATAAAGATTATGATGATGCTGAAAAAAGAGTTAATCAAGATATCGAAGATCTGGAAAACAATATGATTGAGTTTGGAGACAAAAGACTTGTGAAATATAAATCAAGCAGGAGATTGACTTCAGAAGCAGTTCAGATGGTAATTGATGATTTAATTGCAGGACATAGTCTAAATGTCTCATTACATCAAGACTTAACTCAAGCACCTGGATTCGATACTGAAACACATTCTGAGGATTATACCCTTATCGAAATAGAAGACATTATCAAAGCAATCAAAGTTGATTTTAAAGGTAAAACTTCAACATATTTTTCAGGAGTAGGACATTATGATCCAGAGAAAAAATTAGTTTTACCTGGAAAAGGATTTAACCTTTTACCAACAGAAAGAAAAAAAGCAATTACTATCTACCGGGATATGTTACAGTTTACTAAAAACTATAGAGAATCTCACCGATAATTATCAAATTTTAATTCTTCGCCTGTAGCGATTTTCCATAAAAGCTTAAAATAATTTCTATAAGATTGGGCCATTCTATCACTTTCAATAACAACGGAGAAAGGGTTTTCTGACCAAATGTAGAAAGCTAATTTATTCCCGTAAATGGTTGTTGTAGCTGGACTATCGTATTCCTTTGGAAGATAAGTAGCTTTAGTATATTTCAATGTGTTTAGGTATTTGATACGATCTCTTGCATTTTCGTTGTAAATATGGAACATCCATTGTTTATTAGATAATCTTTTTCTGTGATAGGAAGCTAAGAAAGGTTTCATCTTTGCAGATACATCTTTAGGGATTCCAAAAGCGAAAATCTTTTTATTTGTGGCAATTATTTCATCGGTTATTGCTTTAATCCCTTCTATACCTTCAAAGATTCTTGCATTTTCTTTTCTTTTATGTTGATCATGTTTAGAGATTAAGTTTGGAAGTATTGTTTTGAAAGATTCTTCTTTAAGTTTTAATAAGAAAAGTAATTTCTTTGGATCTTCTGCTTTGAAAGTTTTTTTATTTTTGTTGATTATATATGTTACTAAACGTTTTTCTTTTAATCTATTTAAAGTATCATAAACATTGGTCCTATGAATATTTGCGATCTTTGAAATTTTACCCGCTGTAGATTGTCCTGACTCAAGTAAGGCCAAATAAACTTTTGATTCATTAGGACTTAAACCAAGTTCTTCTAAGATTTTTGTTTCCATATTATTTCTATAAATTTAATCCTTTAAAAGTGTTGTGATAAGGTAGACAACACAGTTTTATATAGGCTGTGTTCTTCATATTAAATAACGGAAGATTTCCGTGATTGGTGAAAAAAATCTGGGGGGATTAAAATACCAAAAAAACGAATCCGAAAAAGGTTTGAAGATGAAGAGTATGAAGAAGGAAACTTTGATGAAGACGACATTTACTCCGAGGGTGCTGAGGAGAAGTTTTTAGAAGATGATGAGATTGATAGTTTTGAAGCTGGTTTTATGCATGGCTTTAACGAAGCTTGACTAATCTCTTTGTAATCTTTGATTTTCATAGACACTTTTATTTAACATGGCTTATATCTTAATTAATACAGAAGAGGGGAAAGAAGAGAAAGTAGCTAGTTTGCTTTCTTTATTGCCTCAGGTAAGGAATGTTAATATTTCTAAAGGGGAGTATAATATTATTGCTGAAGTAGAAGTTAAAGATGAGTTTGATTTACAAAATTTCTTAGTTAAAAATGTAAGAAGTATGCCTTATGTATTTAATACTTCTACATTGTTTTAGGTTTAGGACTTTTCTCGTAGTCTTTTGTAAAACCTCTCTCAATCCCTTTAATTTTATGTTGCATTTGTTTTTCTAATGCTTGGAGTAACCCATGTAAAGTTCTTCTTAAATCCCAGCCAGATCTTTTAACTGCTAACATTGTGTGAGGACTGTCTACCCTTGCATGTACAGAATATTTAGTTTTGGCATTTTCATGTTCATATTTTTTAACATCAAACACCAAAGTTGAATTTTTTAGTTTAATGTCTAATTTCTTTGAATACTTAAGAACTAATTCTTTAATATTTGCAACCTCTATCTTATTTAGGTTTCTAAGACCGACATATTTTATTATCATTTGCAACACCTCTTTGTGGGATTTATATCTAAGAAGCAGTTGTTATATTTAAACTTTACTGAGCATAAGCTTTGTTTACTAGTTCGTATGAATGTAATTCTTCATCTTTAAACCATAAATCAATCTCTACTTTTGCTTCTTCTGGTTTTCCTGAAGCGTGAATTAAGTTCATAACACCCTTATTTTGAGCATCAGCGTGTTTGATACTAACATGAGCATAATCTCCTCTGATTGTTCCTGGAAGTGCAGTTTTAGGTTCTGTTGCTCCTACAATTTTTCTTACAACTTCAACAGCTTCAACACCTTCTAGAACTAAAGCAACTACTGGACCTTCTGTTAAGAATTGAACCATTCTATCTTTTACTTCTTTAGAAACTCTAACATCTAGATCACCATAATGTTTAGAAGCTAAATCTTCATCAGCCCAGATAAGTTTCATTCCGGTGATTCTAAGACCTTTTTGTTCAAATCTTTTTATAATCTCACCAACTAAACACCTTTTAACTGCATCTGGTTTTAATAAAACTAATGATTGTTCAATCATTTTTTATAATTTTTTGTCCATTTAATATGGATTGCTTTCCTCTTTAATTTTAATTGATTTTTTTCACATTTTCTTGAACAGAAATTAAACTCTTTACCTGCGTTGGAAACATATTTCTTTCCAGTTCCTTTTTCAATATCCTCTCCACAAAATGTACATTTAACCATTTTTATCCTCGTCTAGTTTGTGTTAATCTTCTAGCTTCAATTTCTGTTTCTCTAAGCATAAGATAATCTTTTTCTTTAATAGGACCTTTAACATTCCTTCTGATAATTTTATTAGAATCTCTACCTTCTAGAACCTTACATCTTACTTGAGTTATCTCTCCTCTAGTTCCTGTTCTTCCAACTATCTCTTCTACTTGTGCAGGAACTGCATGAGTAAATAGTGACTTCTCTTGTTTTACTTCTTTTACTGGTTTTTTTGAAGGATTTTTATCTGTCATTTTTATTCTTCTTTAACTTTCTTTTTAGTTTCTTTAGGTGCTGCTTCTTTTGCTGGAGCTTTTGTTAAGCTTGCAATTAAATCTTTAGCTTCACCTTCAACTACTACAGAAACACTTGCAGTACCAACTTGTAAACCTGCTGCTGCGCCTAAATCTTCTCTACTTGGTACTTTTAGAATAGGAATTTGTTTTTCGTTGCATAAAGGTTCTAAGTGCATAATCACTTCTTTAGGATTTACATCCTCTGCAACTGCTACAAACTTTGCTGAAACTCTTTCAACAGACTTTGTAACTTCATTAACCCCTTTCTTTATTTTGCCAGTTTTCCTAGCGATTTCAATTATTTCATAAGCTTTATCTTGATTTTCTGCCATATTAACCTCCTAATGATATGTCATTGGTTATGAAAAATAAGAAAAAATTGGTTTATAAGGTTTTCTGTTAGTGTTTTTTCTTTGGTTTTTTGTGATGTATAAAGTAAGTTGTTATTGCAATGATAATTAGTACTAGTAAAGCTATTCCACCCGCAATTAACTGGTCTTTAGGCATCTCTGGTGCAGGTTCTGGTTCTTCTGTAGGAGTTTCTATAACCTCTATTATTTCTTCTGGTTCTTCTTGTACAGGATGTGCTAATAACTCTATTTTTAGATAAGCTTTGTAAGCAATAATATTTTCTAAGGTAATCTTTGTTTCTTTGAAACCATCTTCATTTAAATCTAAAGTTGTGCTAGCTCCTTTGATTAAGGTTACTTCAATTGGATCTGAAGATATTTGTAGTGTGACTTGATTTCCATTTATACTTAAGACTTCGATTTTATGAGATTCTTTGTTAACTGTGAATGAAACTGATCCTCCCTTCTTAACACCTGGTGTTTCAATTGGTGTGTTCTCGTAAACAGTTCCATATACTAATTGTTCTGCAGGTTCTGATCCTGGTGTTGTAGTTGTTGAAGATGATGATGATGAAGATCCTACTCTGCTTCCACTTCCACTTCCAGAATAAATATAAGACATTTGAAGGCTAAGTTGAGTGCTGCTGGTTATATTCCTTTGAAGGGAGTAAGGTAAATAGTTTGGTGCTGTAGCACTAATAGTATAATTTGTGTAGAAATACTTTTGAGTTGAGTTAATATCATACTCTGTTACATTAAAAATTGCTTTTCCTGATTGATCAGAAACTTTTGATTGAACTAAAGAGTTATTATTCATTGTTAGACCTACTCCTGCTCCTTGTAGAAGTCCTGAATTTACACCTAACATTGTTAAATCTAGAGGCCATTGCACTCTTATCTTTGCTTTATCATTAAAAGATGAAGTGGAGTATGTAACATTAACAAATGTGTAGTTTCCAACTCCATTTACTAGTAGATCTGAGGTTACTGTATTTGTAATGTTCAAGTCTTGTATTATATCTGTATTAAAGTTTGATTTATTAGAAGCTAAATAAAATCCATAAGTGTTTAGATCTAATGTCCCGCCTCTTACTTTTAATCCTTGAGGATAAACATTTCCTGCAACAAAATTGATGGTGGCAATCCCCACAGTGTTTGCTGAAAAGTTGTTATATAAGAAGGAGACATTTTCCCCAAAACTTATACCGCCAACATAACAATTAGATACATTGTTATACCTGAAGGTTGCATTTGAATACATTTCAGCTAATGAGCCCATATAAAGTCCATAATTATTTGTACTTGCTGCACTGCATCTGACATTATTGTAATCTACTGTTGTGTGGTTCCCTGTAACTGAAATCCCATATTGAGCTCCTGCAGAGTCTGTTACAGTGACATTATTTCTAAGGATTGTGTTGTTTTCTCCTGATGCGGTTATGCCTACTGCATTAGATGCTGTGAGCTCTATATTATTATCTGATATAGTGTTATTATTTATAAAAAGAAGCGTAGTTCCAGTTAAGGAAGTAACATTATTATATCTAAATATGGAATTATAAAATCCCTCACCTATCCCGTATTGTGAGAAATTATTGTATTGTATTGTTAGATTACTACCTGTTATACCCCATCCTTCTCCTTTTATTTGATTTTGGTGTATCCAACCATTACTCCCTCCAATAGCAGCAGGATATTCTAGAGGATAAAAGGTACTTTCATTAATGTTGAAATTACTCGCTATACTATCTATACTTATGCATGCATAATTATTGTAAAAAGTAGTGTTTATTATTTTTGTGCTTTCTGTACTGTTAATATAAATTCCTGCGATTGCGGAATTTCCAAAAATATAGTAACCACATTCATCTATGCTTGAATTCCAAATTTCTAAGATTCCTTCTGATTTAAAGGTGTATCTTAATCTCCTTGTTGTAGAATTGATTAGTGAACCATCCCCTGCTGTGTGATTAATGATTAATTTACCTCATGGGTGAACGTGAATACCTACACTTCCATTTGCGGTTACGTTCATGATTAATGTTACATTCTGTAAAGTTAAGTTTCCTTTAACTTGTACACTAGTAGTATTGAATAAAGTTATAACCTGATCTTGACAAACTTGATCATTAGTAATATACCAGTCACTTCCGTTAGCAGGATTTCCGCAGGCTGCTTGTGTTTCGAAAGTACTTAATCCAGTTGATTCAGGTCTTAAATAGATAACTAAAGTAGTAAAAACTATTAAAGTTAGTATTAGAATTGCTAATTGCTCTTTTTTAATGCCCCTCTTTTTCATAACTAAATAAAATACGGGTGGTTTTCTTATATAAATTTATCTATGTGTGAACCAAAAAGTAAGTTTATCTTTAGTCTTTTTGTCTAGTCTACAGAAACCAAATCTTTCGAATTGAATAACCTCTCCCTCTTTTACTTGAGATAAAGTTTTTTCGCCTAAACCTTGAATTAACTTTCCATCATCCATAAGAACTTCTATATTAATAGTGTCCTTAGGAGTTAACCAATGAATTATTGCAGTTCCGTTTTTTCTATAAGTTTCAACATCATTTGAATCATATATTAATTTATTTCTTTTTTTAGTAAAGTTTAGAACTTCCATTAATCTGATTAATTTGCCTGATTGGATTTTATTAAAGTCTTCTTTTGTTATTAAAAATTCATCTTCTGTTTGGAATTTTCTTCCGCCTTTCTTATTCTCTGGGTGAAGATCTAATTCTACTTTTTTAGATGGAGCATTTTCTACTTTTATTTTTATTGGGTCTTTTACGAAAAAGTATCTATAAGCTTTAGGATCTAATAACCTCCTATTAATTGCTGCAATTCTTGTGAAATCTATATTTGAAGGACTTGGACTTAATCCTACTTCTTTTACTAGTTCATAATAGGCTTCTTTTATAATTCCCCTTCTCTTTAGTGCTTTTAGGGTTACTAGTCTTGGATCATCCCAACCAGAAACTTTTTTTTGTTCTATTAATTCTCTTATTTCTCTTCCTTGGGTGGTAGCTCCGGTAATATTAAACCTTCCATAATCTCTGATAATTTGTTTTTTGAAGCTGAAAAGATCTTTTATATACTCCTGGAGTTCTGCTCTCATCGTTCCAAATTCATTACTTCTTAGAATGTGGGTTATACCACAAAAATGTTCTTCAACTGCGTTTTCAAAATCATACATTGGCCAGACTTTATATTTGTTTTTTTGTCTGTAATGTTTAATTGTGCATATCCTCATAATTACTGGATCTCTCATCACTTGATTATCTGCTTGCATATCTATCTTTAATCTTAGAGTAGCTTCTCCTTCTTTGTATTTTCCTGTAAGCATGTCTTTCCAATCTTTAAGGTTTGTTTTCTGATCTTTAGTTCTACATGAGCACTCTTCTCCCTTATGTCTTAAGTCTTGCATTGTATCCCTATTACAAAAACAGACGTATGATTTATTCTCTTTTATGGTCTGTTCTGCTAATTTATAGAATTTAGGCATGTCATCAGAAACAAAAACTATTTTATCAGGCTTAATATCTAAATATTTTAGAACATCTTTTTTCATTGCATCTACATATTCTTGTTCAGCCTTTGCAGGATTAGTATCTTCAAATCTTAGAATTGCTTTTCCTTTGTATCTTTTTGCGTAAATATAATTTATTAAGAAACTTAAAGCATGACCTATGTGATTATATTTTGATGGTTCTGGTGGGATTCTTGTTACTACTTTTCCTGGTTTTGCTCCTTCTAGTTCAGGTAAGTCTTTTTTTTCTGCTTTCTTTTTTTCTAGAAGTTTTGGATCTAAAGATTTTAATTTTGTTATTTGATCTTCTAGTTTCATTGAATTAACTTCTTTGATTATTTTATTTACTTCTATTGCAACTTCTTTTGGATCTGATTTAGATTCAGCTAGAACTTTTCCTATTACTGCTCCAGGATTTGCTTTACCTTTGAAGTTAACAGCGTTTTGTAGAGCATATTTTAGGATTAAGTCTTTTTTCATGTGGTTAATTATTGCTTTTGAGTATATAAATATTACCAAAACATTTAAAAACTAAAATAGCGATGTAAAATATATGACTGAAAATAAAGTCCCTCCTGATGTTACTAAGATGCCTTCATTATCTTCATTAGGATCCTCTATTCCTGGAATGAGTTCTTCACCTATAATTCCTGAAATTACTCCTGATGTTAAAAAGAAATTAGAAAAAATAAAAAATGATTTAGAGAAATTTAAAAAAGATATTTTGAAAAAAACTGAGAAAGATGAAATTGTTTCTATTGCTTTATTACCCCCTCCAAAAGAGAAGGCTAATGAAAAAGAGATTCATGTTTTAGTTATTGTTAAAGATCCTAATGATGAAAAGACCCGATATCAGGTAAAAGATAAAAAAGTTCTTTTAATTAATAAAGTTGCTGAGGATGTAAACAAAGATATCAAACCTCAAGTTATGTTAACTGCAGAACTTCGTGAAGCGTGTTATGATGCTAAGTATGATTTGTTACAATTGATTGCTACTTCTGCATCAGTTTATGATCCTTCTGATTTATTAGCTGCTTTGAGAATTTCTGAGATTCATAAATCCATGACTTTGAAAAAGTTTGAGAAATATATTGTAAGTTATGTTGCTGCAGGTTCATTATTTAGAGGGGAGAAGTCTCATGATATTGATGTATATATAATTGTAGATGATACTGATGTTAAGAGAATGAGCAGAGCTGAGTTGAAAGATAAGTTAGGTGCTATTATTCGTTCAATGGGTGCTGAAGCATCAATGATTACTGGTATCAAAAAACAATTCCATATTCAAACTTATATTTTAACTGATTTCTGGGATTCTGTAAAAGATGCAAATCCAGTTATCTATACTTTCTTGAGAGATGGTGTTCCATTATATGATAGGGGTGTTTTTATGCCTTGGAAATTGTTATTAGAGATGGGTAGAATTAAACCTTCTCAAGAAGCAATTGATATGCAGATGGATATTGGAGATAAATTAATTCAAAGAGTTCGTCATAAATTGTTATCTGTAGTTGGAGAAGATTTGTATTATGCTTTATTAAATCCTGCTCAAGCAGCTATTATGTTATATGGTTTACCGCCACCTACTCCTAAGGAATCTGTTAAGATTCTAAATGAAATCTTCGTTAAGAAAGAAAAATTGTTAGAGAAAAAATATGTCGATATCTTAGAGAAAGTAAGAAAATACTATAAAGATATTGAACATGGTAAAATGAAGGATGTTAGTGGTACTGAAATTGATAGTTTATTGAAAGAAGCTGAAGACTATTTGAAGAGGATACAAAAACTATTTAATCAGATATTGAAGAAATCTGAAAGTAATACTATTGTTGAAGTTAGGAATACTTGTTATGCTGTTGTTAAAGATGTTTTGAAATCTGAAGGTATTGAGAATGTTGCTGAATCAAAATTAGTTAAGACTTTTGAAACTGAAATTATTAAGAAAAATAAATTGCCTGCTAAAGTAATGGCCACTTTGAAGAATGTTGATCAAGCTTTGGAAGATTATAAGAAAAATAAGTTAACAAGACAAGAATTAGAAAAAATAAGAAGGGAGGCTTCTCTGTTTATTAAAATCTTAGTTGAACATGTTCAACGTAAGAGAGGCTTTGAATTAGATAGAGCTAAGATTAGAGTTAAGTATAGTGATAAGTTTGGTGAAGTGTTGTTGTTAGATGATGTTGCATTTATAATTCCTGATATTGATACTCAAGATAAAAAAGTTCAGAAAGCAGAAATAACCAAAACTGGTGGACTTAAGAAAGTAAGTGATAGTAGTGTTGAAGAAATGGAGAAACATGTTTCTGAAACTAAGATTCCACATAGAGTATTTATTAAAGAAAAGATCTTTGAGGATTTGCGTAAATTATTTGGTAATGATGTTGAAGTTTTAGTTTCTTATTAAAAGATGACTTAGGAGGAATAGAAGATGGCAAAAGAATATTACAAAGAAGTACAGTTAGTAGACCAAATTATTGCCCAGGGGGACCTCGTGAATACACCGGGATTTTTGAAGGCAAACCAGTAAGATTTTTAATTTGTGCAGGGGATCAAAAACCACTTGCTATAGGAAGAACACAGCAGCAAGCAGATTCTTTAGCAAAGAGAATGGAAGATGAGTCAATAAAATGTATGAATAAATTCCTCAATTGAGGTTAAGTTCCCCAATTGAAGGGATATAACTTATAAATTTAGATAGTAAAGTTTTTAAACCCTTTTTCTCATTTTTTTCCTTATGGAAGCTACAATAATTAACTTTAGAGGAAGTTTTCGTACTAAGTATGATAACCATATGGTCCTTAAAGCTAAGGGAGTTGATACTAGAGAGGCTGCTAAGAAATTAGTTGGAAAACAGGTAGTTTGGAAGACTCCTTCAGGAAAAGAAATCAAAGGTAAAGTTGCTTCTGAACATGGCAATACTGGTGCTATTAGAGTTATTTTTGAAAAGGGTATGCCTGGCCAATCTGTAGGAACCAAGATAGAGGTTAAAGCGTAAAATGGCTTCATTAAGAAAAGGAAGATGTTATAGTACAGTAAAAAGACCTTATACTAGAAAGTCAAAGTTCAGAAAATTAGGTTTTATTAAAGCAGTTCCTAACTCTAAGATTTCAAGATATCAAATGGGCGATGCTAAAAAAGTATACCCTACTAGATTAAGTTTAGTTTCTAATCAAGATATTCAATTAAGACATAATGCTATTGAGTCTGTAAGACAGATTGTTAATAGACACTTACATACTAATTTAGGTTTAGATTATTTCTTAAAAATTATGGTATTTCCTCATCATGTATTAAGAGAAAATAAAATGTTGGCAGGAGCTGGAGCAGATAGAATGCAGACAGGAATGCAGCGTGCTTTTGGCAAAGCTGTGGGTATAGCTGCTAGAGTTAAGAAGGGTCAAGCTGTTTTAAATCTTGATTTAGAAAGCGATAAAATTGAGATGGGAAAAGCTGCTCTTAGAAAAGCAACTCCTAGATTACCAGGGAAATATAGAATTATTGAAGTTAAAAAATGAAATTAATTAAGATTATTTTTGTATGTTTATTATTAATGATTGTAGGATGTTCTGAAGAAGTTGTTGTTGAGGATTCGGTAGATGATGATGTTGAAGTTCCGGTAGAGATATTTGAACCTCAAACCCATCTTATAAGAATGGATAGAGAACAGTTTATTCCTTATATCTTGGAGATAAATAAGGGAGATATGGTGATATTTAGAAATGAAGATGATATTGATTATAGGATTGTTTCTGAAGGATTTGATTCAGGCGATATAGGTAGAGATAGAGTTTATTCTCACACCTTTGGAAAAGAAGGAACTTTTGAATATCATTGTAAGTATCATCCTAGTATGAAAGGAAAAATTATTATTAATTAACCAATATAACTTTTTTCTAACTCGGTTTTTTTACTAGCTTTGGTCTTTTTCTGTTTAGGAAGTTTAATTTCACCAAATTGTTCTTCATAATTCTGGATGTTTTTAACCAAATATTCAGAAAACAGTTTTGCTAATTGAACATCCATTATTATTACATTGTGCTTTATGACAATAGTTCTTTGATCTCCATCCGGAGAAGGATCTGTTCTTGGTACACCTTGTTTAAAATCCAAAATAAACTTGTTTGGATTAAATGAAGTGGTTAATCCATCTGTGAAAAATACGTCTCCATGATCTAGCATTACATTGATTTTCTTTTTATCTGTCATTTCATCCTCAAAAATCCACAATTTTCATCTACTTCTATAAAGTGTTTTGCTTCTCCTGTATTAAAACTTTGGCATTGGTTATTAATATCATTATCAATATCTTGTCTTGGAACATGTGCAATATCACAAACGTAATCAGCAATCATTGGATCTCCTAAACAAGGACCATTGCTTTTGTCCTGCTGATAATCATTACAAAGTTCTATGCATTGCTCCATTATTTCTTTATCTGCATCTGAACCAATCTTAATATTTGTGTTTACTCCTGTCCCTCCTAATGATGTTTCTTCAGTAGAACAGCCAGCTAGTAATAATAGAATTGTTAAAAAGATTATTGTTTTCATTGTTTTAGTTAAGGAAATGAGGGTTTATTAATGTTTTGAAAGCTTAGATAATAACTGTCTTATTTTCATTTCAGTCATCCAGCATCCGGTTGATAGAAAATTATTTTTTTCTCCGCCGATCTTAATTTGATTTCTATGGTATAAGATTACCTCTTTTAAAGATTCTTTAAATACCAATGGATTAATTAATCCTTTAGGAATTGCTGAGTAATACTTGCCTACATTTCTAGCTTGGAAATAATAATTACAATGTGCATCGGAGTTTGCGAATAATGCAAAACCCCAGTAATTTGCTAATCTAGAAGCATCGGAATCATGGTGGATTATATCTAATCTTGGATCACATTGTCCATTAGTTTCTAGGAATAGTGGATTCTCTCTAAGATCTAGAGATTCTGATTCTTGCATCATGTTACTCAATTTGAGTAATTCATATAATTTCTCTTCACCTACCCCATTAAAGATTCTTGCATCTATGTGAGGAAATCCTGCTATTGCACCTTGTTCAAAAATTCTAAGTAAAGTGTATGTAATTGGTCTACCCCCTTCAACTTTCTTTTCTAATCCCCATGCTAAGATATCTCCTCTATCTGTTCTTATTTCTTCACCCTTTTCAATTATTAATTGATTATATTCGTCTTTTGGAATATCTACTAAAATGGTAGTTTCACCTAATTTGGTTATGAAATAGTCTGGAGGAAGAATTAAAGATCTATTTCCAGACCTGGAAACATCTAAAGTATCAAAAGTATCTGTGTGATTCATGTCTGTTAGAACAATTGCATCTAAACCCTTAGTTCTCGCTGAAGCTATTACTGGTTCTATATTTGCTGGAGAACTATGAACATGACCGTCCATACAAAATTCATTAGGATCACTACGATAGTCTGTCATTATGATCAGAATTAAGGAAATAGGGGTTTATTAATGTTTTTGTTGATATTTTTTAAAGTTCCGAAGTTGTAAACTTGATCTGAAACTATGTAAACTTCAAAATTATCTAGATTTTGTTTTAGGTAAGGGGAGAGCAGGTGTTCTTTTGAAATATCTGTTCCTTCTGTTAGAAGATTTAAAGAAGGCATTACTATTAAAGTTTTATTTTTGTACTTTCCTTTAAGGAAGCATTTGTATTTTTCTGATCTTATTCCTTCTGTCAAGGTTATTGCTGGATGATAATGACCTATGATTAAGATATCTTTATCTGTTTTAATTTCTTTGTGACCATGGAAGATTGCTATGTTATCTATTTCGTAAAAGTCTTGGATTTTAATATCTCTTTTTTCTGCTATTGGTTTTAAGATCTTATCATGATTACCTTTGATTAGAATTACTTCTGCTTTATCTTGTAAGAAATCTATTAGTTTTAAAGTGTGTTTCCATTCTTGATCTGAGATTGAACCAAACTCGTGTTTAAGATCTCCGTTAATGATTATTGTTTTAGGTTTTGTTTTTTTTAAAATTATTTCTAGTCTTTTTATTAGATCTTTGAATTGAAATCTTGGGATAAGGTAACCTTGTTTGTTCATAGCTTCTTCTATACCAATGTGGATATCTGAGAGGATTAGAGTTTTTTGTTTTTTAAGATATAATCCTAAATCTACTATTTCAATATTATTCAATATCTGCATGTTTTTGTCCTATCCTTGCTTTAACCATGTTGTGCATTTTTCTAAGGAATTCTTGTCTATCTTCCATCTTTAAGATATCAATGTATCCTTCGAGTATTAAATTGAATGCAAAAGGTGAGGGTATGGTAGTTGTTATTTCTTTTATTTTTATTTCTTTTTTCTCTATTTTGTTTAAGATTAATTTTGCATTATCTAAGTCCATGAAATCTTGAAGTACTTCTCTTCTTGCTTCTTTTAGAATACTAAATTCATTTGAGATTCTTCTTAGTGCGTTTATGAGAATCATACTTGAAACTTGTTGACGGCCAACATGTTTTCTTCTACCTTTGTAAGATCTTAGAATCATTAAGGCTCTTGTTGCACAGTGTCTGAATCTCCTCTTTAGAATTTCTGAATCTTCTATTGCATTTTTCATGATGCCGTAGATATCTTCTGATTTTATTAAATCAAAAGCTTTCATTACGTTAAGTTTTCCTTTATATGAAATATAGAAACCATTATCATTAATACCTATCTCAATATCTTTATGTTCTGTTCTTGATATTGCGTAAGCTACTGCTCTTGAAAGAACATCATTAACTCTTCTTCCATATAATGCGTGGAAAATAACATATTTTTTATCTCTGTCATGATCTATATATTGTTCTACTAGAATTTTATCTTTATGAGGGATTTCATTTGTGTATAAATATTGATAATGAAAATAACTATAGATTGCTTCTGCTGCGTTATTGTCTACATATAAGTATTTATTTATGAATTCTATTATCTCTTCTTTGCTTTTATTTTTTAATTGTTGTTCTAGAAGTTTTCTGAAGTGACCAATTGCCATTGCTAAGTCAAAGTTTAAAGGTAGCATTTCACTGAACCAAGCTGGAACTGTTGGAGGTCTGCCTGCGGAGGTTCTTACCTGGGCAGTCATGCCTCTTGAGTATAAGAACTCGTAAGTTTGTCCACCTAAAACGAAAACATCTCCTCGCTTTAGTCTTTCTAAGAAGGCTTCTTCTATTGAACCTAACTTTTGATCTTGAATTTTAACTATGATTCTTGTCTCGTCTGGAATTGTTCCGATGTTAGTCATATATAATACTCTTGCTAGCTTTCCTTTCTTACCTATTTCATTTGTGTTTTCATCATACCAGATTTTAGCGTAAATATGTCTGTCTTCTAAGCTGATGTATCTCCCTGATAGGTATTCGATTACATCATGAAAGTCAGTGTCTCTTAGATCTTTGTAAGGGTAAGCTTGTTTTATTAGATTCTTTAGATCATTGTAATTTATTTTGTGTGCTATTGCTATTCCATAGATGTGTTGGGATAGAACGTCTAAACAGTTTTTTGGAATGTGAATTCTATCTATGTTTTTTTCTATTGCGTGTTTTGTTAGAACTGCGCATTCGATTAAATCATCTCTATCTAAAACTATAATTCTTCCTTTTATTGTTTCATGTAAGGCGTGACCGGATCTACCTATTCTTTGCATACCTCTTGCAACACTTTTTGGAGATCCAATTAATATTACTAAGTCAATATAACCTATATCTATTCCTAGTTCTAAAGAAGTTGAGCAGACAATACATTTTAGTTTACCTTCTCTTAATCTTTCTTCTATGTTTAATCTTAATTCTTTAGATAAACTTCCGTGATGAGCTCCGATGTTTTCTGTGTACTTTTTTGGAAATTTAGATTTTAGATAGTGAACTATTCTCTCTGTTGCTGCTCTTGTGTTAGTGAATATTAAAGTTGTTTTGTGTTCTTGAATTAAGTTATCTAGTTGGTTGTAGAGTTTATGTTGTGTTTCTTCATGTGAAGTGTTGATTAGATCCTTGACTGGTGAGATTACTTTAAGATCCATCTTTTTGGTTGTATCTAGTCTTGCTATTTTACAGTCTCTTTTGGAACCTACTAAGAACTGGGCTATTTCTTCAATTGGTTCTGCTGTTGCGCTTAAGCCTATTCTTGTGATTTCTTTTTCGTTGTAGAATTGAAGTCTTTCTAAAGAGATTGCTAAGTCTGTTCCTCTTTTGTTTTCTGCTAATGAGTGTAATTCATCTACTATTACATATCTTACATTTTTTAGATGTTCTTTAAGTTTGTAGGAACTAAGAACTATTGCTAAAGATTCTGGAGTTGTAATTAAGATATGTGGAGGTGTTTGAGTCATTTTAGATTTTTGATAAGAAGTTGTGTCTCCGGTTCTTACTGCAACTCTAAGTTTAAGTTTTGTTTTTGATTGTTTTTCCATTTCTTTTAAAGGTTGTTTAAGATTGATTTCAATATCATTATTTAGTGCTTTTAGTGGTGAGATGTAAATACAGTATACTTGATCTTTTAGTTGATCTTGTTCTTGTAGGTTGATTAGTTCGCTAAGAATGGAAGTAAATGCAGTTAGAGTCTTACCAGAACCTGTTGCTGCACTGACTAGAATATTGTTGTTATTATGAATATTAGGTATTGCATATTTTTGGGGCAAGGAAAAAGTTTTGAAGGTTTCCCTAAACCAATCTGCTACAATTGGATGTAAATTCTTGTAAATTTCTTCGTCTTTGAAAGGGGTTTTCTGATATGTTATCATCTTTCTTAGAAGTATATTCTAGAGTATATAAGTCGGTTTTTAAGGTTTTTGGTTTATAATTTCAGAATAAGTAATAATATACCTAAGATAACTACTCCAATTGGAAAATAGATTCTTGGTTCAAAAGGTATATAGTTTGACTCTACAGCATACCATAATGCACCAATTAAGAAAATAATTAAACTTTTTAGTGAGAATGAAGATTTTTGTTTAGTTTGTAATTGTTCTAAAAGTTTTTTATCTCTTTTTTTCATTTGAACCTCTTTTTGTTAAGATTAGGGATATTTTTAGATTTAAATATTTTACTGATCTGTTAAATGTGTGTAGTCAGGTGACATATGTCACCAGACTACACAATCTTATTAAAAAACGACAACTTTATAAATAGATTATTTGAGTTATTTATCTATGGGAAACAAATCCAGAGGCTTAAATGCTGGTAAGAAATTGAAGAAAAGAAGGATTGTATCTAGAAAGATGGATCCTAAATTTGTTAGAAGAGCTTTTAATCTAAAAATCAAATCTGATCCTTTAAAAGGTTCACCACAAGCTACTGGTATTGTTTTAGAAAAAGTACAATTAGAAGCAAAGCAGCCAAACTCAGCTATGAGAAAGTGTGTTAAGGTTCAGTTGAGTAAGAATGGTAAACAAATCACTGCTTTTGTTCCTGGTTATAATGCTATTAAATTTGTTAATGAACACGATGAAGTTGTTGTTGAATGTATTGGTGGAACCAAAGGAAGAGCTAAAGGAGATATTCCTGCAGTTAGATGGCAAGTAATTAAAGTTAATGATCAGTCCTTAAATGCTTTAGTTAGGGGAAAGATCGAGAAGGGTAGAAGATGAAACTGTTTGATAAATGGGAAACTAAGGACATTGTTGTTACGGATATTGCGTTAAGAGATTATATTAATTTAAATCCTATTATCGTTCCTAGAACACAAGGAAGATTTGCTAAATATAGATTCTGGAAATCAAAACAACATATTGTTGAGAGATTTATGAATAAAATTATGGTTCCAGGTCATAGAGGTAAAAAACATAAGATTTCTTCTGGTGTTTTTGCTGGAAAAGGTAATACTGTTTATAAAATCATGAAAGAAACTTTAGAATTGATTGAAACAAGAACTAAAAAGAATCCTGTTGAAGTTTTAGTTAAGGCTATTGAAAATGCTGCTCCTAGAGAAGAGATTACAACTATTGAATACGGTGGAGCTAGATATCCTCAAGCTGTAGATTGTTCACCTCAAAGGAGAATTGATATCGCTTTAAGACAAATGACTCAAGGTGCGTATGCTAAGTCATTTGATTCTAAGAAAAAAATTTCTGAATGTTTGGCTGATGAAATAATTGCTGCTTGTAATTTAGATCAAAAGAGTACTGCTCTATCTAAGAAGTTAGAGTTAGAGAGACAATCTGATTCTAGTAGATAAGGATAAATAAAGGTTAATGTAAAATGGAAGCAATTGGAAATATAGAAGATGGAGACGTGAGAAGAATTTTAGATTCAAATGGACTTCTTGAACTTTATACAAGTTTAATGAATTGTTCATGTGAGAAAACAACCCATATACTTGTTAGTAGAATATCTAAGGAAATTTTAAAGTTAGGATTAAACCATGAAGAAGCTGTTCAAAGTCTTGATGGGATGTATTTAGAGAGTATACCTAATTATTAATTCTTTTTTTATAATTCTCCGAAACATTTATAAACCATATTTTTGAAGAATTATTTATGGCAATGGATAAATCAACTGAAAGAGTAAAAGAGCTAATGAATAAACCTAGTAACATCAGAAATATTGGTGTTTGTGCACATATTGATCACGGTAAAACCACTTTCTCTGACAATCTTTTAGCTGGTGCAGGAATGTTATCAACTGAATTAGCTGGTAAAGCTTGCGCTTTAGATTTCCATGAAGATGAGCAAGAGAGAGGTATTACAATTGATTCTGCAAACGTTTCCATGGTTCATACTTTTGATGGTGATTCATATTTAATTAATCTAATTGATACTCCTGGTCACGTTGACTTTGGTGGAGATGTAACTAGAGCAATGAGGGCTGTAGATGGTGCAATTGTATTATCCTGTGCTGTTGAAGGTATCATGCCACAAACTGAAACTGTATTAAGGCAGGCTTTAAAAGAAAAAGTTAGACCTGTACTATTTATCAATAAAGTAGATAGGTTAATCAAAGAAGTAAAACTAACTCCTGAAAAGATGCAGGAAAAATTCATTAAAATTATCGCTGATGTTAATAAATTAATTGAGCAAATTGCTCCTGAAGAATATAAACAAATTTGGAAAGTTAATGTTCAAGATGGTTCAGTTGCATTTGGATCTGCATTCCATAACTGGGCTTTATCAATACCTTATATGCAAAGAAAAAATATTACTTTTAAAGATGTTATTGAAGCTTATCAAAGTGAACAATCTGATAAATATAAAGAATTAGCTATTAAAGCACCTATTCACGAAGTTGTTTTGAATATGGTAATTAGACATCATCCTAATCCTATTGAAGCTCAAAAGTATAGAGTTCCAAATATCTGGCATGGAGATTTAGAATCTGTAGAGGGTAAAGCATTAGTTAACTGTGATCCTAAGGGTCCTGTTGGTTTTGTTTGTACTAAGATTGTTGTTGATCCGCATGCTGGAGAAGTTGCTGCTGGAAGATTATTCTCTGGAACAATTAAACAAGGTCAAGATGTTTACATGAATATGGCTAAGAAAGCTGTAAGATTACAACAAGTTTCTATTTACAAAGGTGCTCAGAGATTACAAATTGATGAAGTACCTGCTGGTAATATTATTGGTTTGGTTGGTTTGAAAGGAGTATTCTCTGGAGAAACTGTTTCAACTAGTCCGATAGAACCGTTTGAAGCTATTACTCATATTTTTGAACCTGTAGTTACTAAGTCTATTGAGGCTAAGAGCTCTGCAGATTTAACTAAATTAATTGAAGTATTAAGACAAGTTGGTAAAGAAGATCCTACTATTAAGATTGAAATTAATGAAGAAACTGGTGAAAACTTGATGAGCGGAATGGGAGAGTTACACTTAGAAGTTATTGAAAACAGAATTATGAAAGAAAAGGGATGCCAAGTTATTACTTCACCTCCTATCGTAGTATATAGAGAGACTGTTGAGAAGAAATCAAGGGAAGCAGAAGGTAAATCCCCTAATAAACACAACAGATTCTATTTTATTGTTGAACCTTTAGATGATAAGATTTACCAAGCTATTAAAGATGGTGAACTTCATGAAATGAGAATTAAGAAGAAAGATCAAGAAACTCAAAAGAAATTAATGGCTTTAGGTGTAGATGCTAAAGAAGCTACTAATTACAGAGAATTTTACAAGAATTGTGTTTTAATTGATGATACTAGAGGTATTGTACATATTGGTGAAGTTATTGAAATGGTAATGGATGCTTTTGAAGAAGTAATTAATGAAGGTCCTTTAGCTAGAGATCCTGGTGTTAAAATTAAAGTTCGTCTTATGGATTGTAAACTTCACGAAGATGCTATTCACAGAGGTCCTGCACAAATTTATCCTGCTGTTAGAGATTCTATTAGAGCAGCAATGTTGGATGCTGGTGCTGTTATTTTCGAACCATTACAAATTTTACAAATTGAAGCTCCTGCTGAGTATATGAGTAGCTTAAGCACTTTAGTTCAGAACAAGAGAGGACAATTACTTGAGATGAACCAAGAAGGAGAACAATTAACTGTAAAAGCTAAATTACCTGTTGCTGAGATGTTTGGATTAACTTCTGATTTAAGATCAGCTACAGGTGGTAGAGGTTCATTCTTTGTATTAGATCAAGCTTTTGAGAAATTACCTATGTCTTTACAAGATAAAGTTGTTAAGCAAATTCGTGAAAGAAAGGGTTTGAAAGAAAGTGATTTGAAGATTGGTGAAGAATAAATTATCTTGATTTTTTTACATTTATTTTTGGGCAAGTATTATTTAATATACATTTAGAACAATGAGGGGAGATAGGTTGACATATTGTTTTTCCGAAAAGAATTAGAGTTGTGTTTACTTCTGGCCATAGGTTTTTTGGAAGTATTTTCATTAATTGTTCTTCTGTTTGTTCTGGAGTTTTAGTTTTAATCCAGCCCATTCTATTCGGAAGACGATGACAATGGGAATCGATTGCGATAACATTCTTTCCATAAGCGAAGCTTAATACGATATTTGTTGTTTTTGGTCCTACACCTTTTATTGATAATAATTCTTCTTTAGTTTTTGGTACTTTGTTGTTGAAATCATTTAGAATTACTTTTGAAACTTCTTTTATTGTTCTAGCTTTTTTCTTGTAGTGGCCTGAACTAAAAATTAATTTTTCTAGCTTAGGCAAGGGTAATTTTAATATTTCTTCTGGTGTTTTAGCTACTGCATACAAAGAGTTAGAAGCTTTTTCTGTGTTTTTATCTTGAGTTCTTAGTGAAAGTAAACATGAGATTAAGACTTGGAAAGGGGTAACGTATTCAGAAGTTCTTCTTAGAGTCGGCTTCCTATGTTGTTTATATTCTTTTAATAATAATTTGAACTGTTGTTCTGGATTCATATAAAAATAGATAAATATAAGAGTTTATAAAATATGTGAAAAGGTTTATAAAGCGCTTTTCTATTATAATTAAGATGAGCATAGATTATTTCACACCACAAGAACATTTACTTTTTGGTTCTACTCCGGTAGGAGATTATGATAGTTTTTACATTCCTTTAGCCATTCAACAAAATAAAGCCAGTATTTCAGAAGTTGATTCATTAAGAAGAGATAATCTAACTTTTAATATTTTTGGAATTAACTGTATTGATGAAAATGGAAATAGGTTTATGAGTCCTGTTAATACTTTATTGGCACCTTTAGATAGTGAAGGTAAAACTCTTTATGATCCCAGACCTGTTGATGTTAGAATAAGAATTGATCCTTCTTTATCTGAAAAATATAAAATGAGAAGTTAAGATTTCCATAAACCATGAACATTACAGTAAGCTCTTGCTTGTTTAGGTTGTTTTGAAAATTCTGCTTCTGGTTTGTCTGAAGGTTTTAAGAAAGTTTTACAGTTATCAGCTTCTATCCATTCAATGTAGTGGGTTTCTTCCATTGGATGGGGTACAGAACCTACTTTTACTTTGTTGTTTTCTATTACTGGTTTGTGTTTTTCTGTGCCTTCTTCTTCTAGTTTTTCTGTTTGTAATTTCATAGGTTGTCCACAACAAACTAGTTCTCCTTGGCCAGTATGTAAAACTTCAGTTATATTCCCACAAATTTCACACTTATATATTTGTTTGAATTCAGTCATTCTTTGATTAGTTCCATGGCTTTTTCACAGCAAACTAGTACACCTGCACCTTCTTCCATTACTTTAACTACATTTCCGCAGATCATACATTTGTAGGTTTCTCCGATTTTGGTCATTTTCCTAATTCCTCCTCTACTTCTTTTTTACCAGCTTCTAATTCTTCTACTTGTTGTGAATCTCTTGCTAATAATAAAGCTTGGAATTCTCCAACATGAGTTTTTTCTTCTTTTGCAATGTCTAGAAGTATTTTTTTAAGATCATTGTCATTTGTCATAGAAGCTAATTGTTCGTATAAACTTACTGCGTCAAGTTCTGCGATAATCCCTACTCTTAAGATTTCTTTGTCTATGTTTTCTTTTGAAACTTTAGATAAGTCTAATGGTATATTTGATAACATTTTTAGTTTTCCTCCCTTTAGAAGTTATTATGTTTTTGATGTTTATAATGTTTGTGGAAGTTTATCTTCAAAGAATTTTTTAATTGTTTCAAAAATAACTAAATGTCCTTCTTTATTAGGATGTAAACCATCATCATAAAGAGAGTTTATGTTTTCATGATTTTCCAGAGCAGAAAAAATATCAATAAATGGAATCCCTTCTTTATCAGCAATCTCTTTCATGATTTTTCCATAAATTTTTGTTCTTTCATTTAAAAAATAACAATCTCTTCCTTTCCAGGGATTGCATCTTTCTTCAATTACAGGATGTCCGCTGATTGTGATTACTTGACCAACTAATTCTTTGGAAATCTTAATAATTTTTATTATATTTTCTTTATATTCTTCTTCAGGAACATTTGGTTTCCCATTCTCTAATCTAGAGTCATTTCCTCCAAGAGTTAAGATTATGGTCCATTCTTCTTTCGGTTTATTTCTCATTCTAGCTTTTGACTCTGCTTCAATTCTGGTTAAGATATCTCTTGAAGTATTACCAGAAATAGCTAGATTATGAAAAAACCTATGTTTTTCTTTAGTATCTAGATATTTTCTTAGATGATTTTGCCAGCCACCATTTTCATAGTCAGTTTCTCCAAAAGTTGAACTTGCTCCAAATAATAGGTATCTCATAAGTTTTATTTACATTAAATGTTTAATAAAAGTATCGATTTTAGTAGAAAATGTTATAAATGAAGTAATTCTTAAGTAATTATGATAAGACCTTTTTCGCATAGTGACGTAACAAGATGCAGAGAAATAATCCGAAGTTGTTTTGAAAAATCTGTTAGTTTAGATGAAAGAGCTAAAAGATTTGTTATAGAAAGGTTTACCGAACAAGGTTATTTAGAATCTAAGTCTGAAGAATATCCTTTTTTTGTTTATGAAGAAGATGTTATTTTAGCGATGGGTGCTGTAATGGATAATGTTATCAAAAAACTTTACGTTGATCCTAATGTTCAAGGAAAGGGCATTGGTACTAAATTACTTAGTCATTTAGAAACTGAAGCTATGAGTAAAGGTTGGCATGAATTTGTTTTGTATTCTTTTGAAAGTTCTTCTGGTTTTTATGAAAGAAAGGGATATGTGATAGTTGGAACTAAAACTTATGGTGAAGGAGAGATTGTTGTTCCGACTTTGGAGATGAGGAAGGGGGGTTTATGTTAAAAATGAATATTTGGAATAAACTTTCTCAAGTAGATCTTAAAAACAAAGAAAAATATACGAAAATCTTTTCTGAAACTGTTCAAAAAATTAAAAATTCTGAATTTGTGTTTAAAGAAGGAATAGAAGAAAAAGAAGATTATTTTATTGTTAATGAAACTAAAGATAATTTGTTTGTTTATATTGTTCCTAAAGAAGTATTTGAATTATTTAGAGAAATGAAAGAGAAAGCACCTGATGAATTTCTAGGTTTTTCTGTGTTAGCTGGAAAAATAGATGAAAAAGATGTTAGAGTTAGTTGTTTTGGAGTGCCTTGTAGTTTGTTGGGAAAGAGTTTGATAGAATAATGCCAAATTTATCAAAAAATAACCAAAAACTTTATAAACTGAATTTTTATAGGTTTATTCATAATAATACTAATCGGAGGAATTTAATATGGCAAAAGAAAAACCGCACATGAATGTTGTATTCGTAGGTCACGTAGACCACGGTAAATCTACATCAGTAGGTAGATTACTATATGATTCAGGTAATATTGATGAGCAAGCTATGAGGAAACTGAAAGAAAAAGCTGAAGAGCTTGGAAAAGGTGGATTCGAGTTTGCATTCGTTATGGATAACTTGAAAGAAGAGAGAGAAAGAGGAGTAACAATCGATTTAGCACATAAGAAATTTATGACAAGCAAGTATGAATATACTGTAATCGATGCTCCTGGACACAAGGACTTCATTAAAAATATGATTACTGGAGCTTCCCAAGCAGATGTTGGATTCTTAGTTGTAGCTGCATCTGATGGTATCATGGCTCAAACAAAGGAACATGTTTTCTTATGTAGAACACTAGGTGTTGATCAAATATCTATTTTAGTTAATAAAATGGATGCAGTAAATTACGATCAAGGCAAATTCGACGCTTTGGTTAATGATTTGAAAACTTTGCTTAAGACTGTTGGGTACAAACCTGATGAAGTACAATTTATCCCTATTTCAGCTTTACAAGGCGACAATGTTGCTAAGAAAAGCACAAATATGGAATGGTACAAAGGTCCTACTGTTTTAGAGCAATTAGATAATTTCAAAGAACCAGAGAAACCAGTTAATTTGCCATTAAGACTTCCTTTACAAGATGTATATAACATCACAGGTATTGGTGTAGTTCCTGTAGGTAGAGTAGAAACAGGAAAAGTTAAAGTTGGCGATAAAGTAATCGCTGTACCTGGAAGAGATGGTAAAGGTATTGAAGGTGAAATTAAAACTATAGAGATGCATCACGAGCAAGTACAAGAAGCTATTCCTGGTGATAACATTGGTTTCAACGTTAGAGGAATGGGTAAGAAAGACATTGCTAGAGGAGATGTAATCGGTCATGTAGATAATCCACCTACTGTAGCTAAAGAATTCAAAGCACAAATCGTTGTTTTGAACCACCCAACTGTTATGACTGTTGGTTATACACCTGTATTCCACATTCATACTGCACAAGTAGCTTGTAAGATTGAAGCTATTGAAAGCAAGTTGGATCCTGCAACAGGTCAACCTAAGGAAGAAAATCCAGACTTCTTAAAGAATGGAGATGCAGCTATTGTTAGAGTAATTCCTGCAAAACCTTTAGTAATTGAGAAGCAATCTGAAATTCCACATATGTCTAGATTCGCAATTAGAGATGCTGGACAAACTGTTGCTGCAGGTATGTGCATTGATTTAGTTAAGAAAGAATAAACCCTTTCTTCTTTTTTTTAATTTTTAAATATAGAGATAACAAAATGGATACAGAAGCAAAAAAATACTTTAAAAAATTTGAAGAATTCTTTGATAGAGAAAGTAGAACTGCTGGTGAATGGGAAACCGCTTATTTAGTTGAAAAAGTTGGTCAACCTCTTGCACAAGAGGGAGATTTTCAGGTTCCAGGAGATATAGTTGGTGTAGCTATCGGATTTTATGAAGGTTTAACTTTTGGAGTGTTGAAAGAATTATATTTAACAGAGAGAGGGATAGGTGAAGCAAATAATAACCCTACCCAAGATTTGTATAAAGCTTTGATAGAAGAAGTTAATGAAGCCCATGTTTATAAACTCCTAGGGTGTTCTTTAAAAAATACAAAAGAACGAAAAAAGCTAGAATCATTATTTCATCCCCATTGTATTGATTTGGGCGGTCCTGGAGATGAAAAAAGGATCTTAGCAATTTTTGTTGAACAATAATCTTTTTAAAGCCTTATTCTCTTAAAATTTATATGAATGACGCAGTAGAATATGTTCCGTGGTTTGTAGATAAAGAGATTAAAGAAGGTGCTAAAATTGCACTTGATGTTATTACTGAGATGAGTTGGGGTGTTTTAAATTCTGTAAAAGTTATTTTTGGTCCAAAATCCTTAATTGATCTATTCTTAGGGGAATATAAAGAAAAGAACCCTCAGTATAAACATATTCATCCTCCTAAGTTCTGCAGGAGTCATGAGCGAGATTATTAATGCGTAAGCTTTATAAACACTATTTTTTTCAATTATGATATAAAATGGTACAAAGAGCAAGAATAAAATTAGCAAGTACAGATATCGGCAAGATAAATGAGATCTGTGATTCTATTAAAGAGATTTCTAAAAAAACTAAAGTTAAGTTATCTGGACCTGTTACTATGCCTACAAAGAAATTAAAGTTAACCACTCGTAAAAGTCCTTGTGGAGATGGAAAAGCTTCCTGGGAAAGATATGAGATGAGAGTACACAAAAGATTAATCGATTTAGGTGTAGATGAAAGAGCTTTAAGATTAGTTATGAGAGTACCTATCCCTGATGGTGTTAATATCAGCATCGAGGTTATGGAATGATTAGTCCTGAATTGTTTACTACTCCTTTATTTACTTCTTTGATATTAATTGCAATTGTTTGGAGTGCTGTTTGGAAAGGAATTGCTTTGTGGAAAGCTGGAAGAAATAATCAGATTGTTTGGTTTGTTGTTTTATTCTTACTAAATACCTTAGGAATATTAGAGATTGTTTATATTTTATTCTTTAGAAAGAAAAGAAAGTGAGTTTTCAAAATATATTTTCTAAATTATTAATGTTTTTATATTAGTTCTGAAATTGTTGTTGTTATATGAGTTATTCTAATAAAAGAGGGGATCATATCGCGATAGAAGAATCTAATCATGGTCGTTTTCCTGAAGTTTTTGTAAGCGTAGGTTATCAACATTTTGGAGATATTCTACCTGTAAATCCTGATGGAGAAAGAATATTTAAAAAAAGGAAGGGTGAATGGAAAAATAATATGATTGGGTATCTGTTGCGTGGAAGACATTATAGGCACCTCTTGATAGAGGAAGAATTTAAAAAAAGATTAGGCCCAGGGGGGATAAGTGTTGTTGTTTTAACGGAGTTCATTTCTTATTATAGTGAATATTTTCCTAATTTGTGTGGGGTGCATGTTGATGGAGAAATAAAGAAGGGTGTGGTGCCTGATGTTTATTCTATTCTTGAAGAAGAAGGGTTTAAAAGAGGAGATCTACCTAATGTCTTACCTGTATTCCATGGAGATTCTACTGTTCCATTAATTAATATGGCAGATTATGTTGCTCATTTTTTATATAAACAATATGATAAAAATCCTGATACAAAGGATTTTGAATCTACTAGGCTTTATCCTAATTTAGAATATTATGTAGAGATGTTTGAGAGATTGAGTATTGATTATAGATCTTAAGAAAGGTTTTTATAGTTTGAAGTGTTGTTTATATTATGAAAATATTTATTTTGGTGATGATTTTATTGTGTTGTCCTATTGCAAGTGCTTTAGAGATGAGTGATGCTGAGATAGAAGAGCATTTAGATGATGTTGATTTAAGTGAATTGCCTAAGGTTTTGAAGTTTATTCTTGGTAAACCTAGAATTAATATTGATGTAGATGGAGAGGTTTATGGTTTTGTAGTTGCAGGAAATAGAGTTAAAGATTTTGTTAAAGGTGGATTAAAGGACCCTAATTATGTAGTTTATTTGAGTGAAGAAGAATTAGAGGAGATTATTAATTCTGAAGATATTTCTACTAAATTAGGTGAGATGTATACTAAAGATTTGATTAAAATTGAAGCTAAGAATTATGGTGGTAAGGTTAAATATTATTTAGCTAGAAAGTTTACAAGATGGTTTTAAATTAAAAAAAGAAAAGAAGAAATTTATTCTTCCTGATCTTCTTCAGTTTGTTCTTCAACAGGTTCGTCAGATAATTCAGCACTAACTTCTTGTGATTCTTCTGATCTAGGAGCGATTTCGCTTCCTTTTTGTAAAAGAACAACATCTTTTGCGATAGGTCCTTTTTCACCTTCATCAGGTTCAAAAGATACTCTGTCGTTCTCACGTAAGAATTTACCTTCTTTTAGAAAAGTTTTGTGTACAAAATACTCTTTTCCGTCTTCGCCTATAATGAAACCATATCCGTTTCGTCCATTAAACCATTTAACTGTTCCTTCCATTTTAATTTTAACTCCTATAATTTAATTAAGAATAATGGTGTTTGAGGGGTTTTTAAAGGTTTTTGTTTTGAAAACTAGAAGGTAATTCCGCCGACAAGACCTATGCTAAAGTTTGTTTGTTGTTTAAGATCGCATTCTTCTCCCAGCTTAGAGACATTTTGATTAAGTACATCTGAAACAGCTGCTTCTAATCCTACAAATCCTCTCCAATCTTCTAGATCACCCTCTTCCTCTGGATAGAATCTTAAAGATGCATAAGTTGTTCCTACAACTGAAGAGGAGAGTTCATACCGCTCCCATACCTGCTCCCCCCGCCATTCTTTATCCATTCCTGCTTCTATCATTAGCTTTTCTTGATGAACTCTGTAACCTAAAACTAAGCCTAATTGTTCTATTGGGGTGATTTCTGCTTGGGCAAATACAGAGGGTCTTAAAAATGAGTTCCAGTTAGGACCGTAACGAGGATAAGCTGAATAATAATTAGAGTGAGGTTTATTCCCTGCACCATTAGATCTTTCACTTTTAGCTTTAAATTGATCTTGAGTTAAATCTAAACAAGTTTCTAAACCTAAGCCTGTAGCTATATTAAAATAATCAGTTTTTGCTCCCACTCCAAGCATAAAATCTGCAATATTTAAACGATCGTATAAAGTTACACTGTCTTCTTCAATCAAAACATGATTAACATCTCTTATCTCTTGAGGCACATTATCTATTCTTTTGGTTATAGGGGCTTCGTAAGTAATTCCTCCTGTAATTTTATAAAAAAATCCTAAGTCTATAGCTTTTGCTTGATTGCATAATAATGAGAGACTTAAAATTCCTGCTTTTATTAAATTTTTCATAAGAGAGGTTAGAGTTTGAAGCTCTTTTATAATTAAGCGATATATTTATTATTTTAGAATATATTAGACTATTACAATAGATGATATGCTAGAATATTTGGGTTAGCCTCAAAATATCGTTTAGTTTCTATTGCTTTTTTAGGATCACTATGCTCAAATACCACTATTCCTTTGTAAGTTGAACCTACGGTTAATCTATTAAAATTATAGATAACCCTTGGGCTTGTTTTAAGTGAAATAGGATTATGTAGATCATTTCCAGGTATTGAGTCATGTAGATGAATATGTCTTATTACCTCTTTAAGTTCTTGGGTATCCCATTTTAGTGTATCTGCTCTTTCTGAATTGCATATAGCATGACCTGTATCAAGAGTCATACCTAGATAAGAACTATTTAATCTTGCTAAATAAACAGCTAATTCTTGTGGGTTTACTGGTGCTGTGAACCCATTAAGAAGTCCTTTCCGGTTTGTTAGGTTTTCAGCTGCAATCATTACTTCATGACCCTCTGCGATTTTAGCAATTTCTTCCAAATCTTCTTCAAACTTTGATGGGGTAGTTACATAACTTAAATGTACAACAAAAAGATCAATTTTCATATCTCTTGCATGAGGATTATTTAAAAATGCTCTTAAACTATTCCGGATAACTCTTCTATTCTGAAAATCTGATTGTCTATCATAAACAAGATGAACTGTTCTTATCTTGTCTGCATAATGAACAGATTCTGCCATAACTATGTCTAAATGATACTCATCTGTACAAGCTTTCATATTTAACTCTAAGAAATCAAACTCTTCTGCTAAAAGCTCTAAATTTGAAATACTTTTAATACTTGCTCCGGGTTGCCAAAGTTTGGTTGTCATTAAACTGACTCTCTAAACAGAGCTTTATAAAAGTTACTATATTGGGTTATATTCCACATTAGAGTTCAATTGTAATAAAATTCACCAGGAATTCTTTCTGGTTCTTCACGGATAAGATTTACAACTACATAGCCTTTTGGAGCTTTAATTCTTATATTCTCTAGATCCACAGCTGCAAAGCAACTCTCAATTGTTTCCATCTTATCGAACTCTTCACGTGGTATTGCTATTTGATCTGTTTTCATACTATTGTGATAGAATATTAGGTATATAATATTAAGCCTTGTATAATATATAACCGTATATTTAGTATATTGTATATATTAGAAACCTTTTTATATATATTATTTCATATATTCCAGAATATGAAAAGAAAAATCATAAAACAGGGCTATAATACTTTGACTATGACTTTACCCTCTGATTGGGTTAGGAAGTTAAATTTAAAAGCTGGTGATGAAGTTAATGTTTTAGAAAATTCTGGTATTTTAAATATCTATGGTAAGCAAAATGATGAATTAAAGAGTACTACAATCCATATCAATGGGTTAACTGTGCCTATGTTATGGAGGTTTTTCCAGTCTGCGTATAGAGAGGGTTATGATGAGATAAAGATCTGTTTTGACCCTAATAAAAAATATGAAAGTGCTTACAATTATTATGCTAGCCAGGTAGAATGGAAAAAAATGGGTGAGAAGACAAGTAGCAAATATGGACTAGACCTTATTAATGAAATTGTGAATAGGTTTATTGGTCTAGCTATTATTGATCATGGAGAGGATTATTGTGTAATTAGAGAGATGGGAGATGCTTCAAGTAAAGAATTTGATAATAGTTTAAGAAGAATCTTTTTATTGTTAAATGAATTATTTGATACTGTAATAGATCTAATTAAAAAGAATAAAGTTGGAGATATTGGAGTTTGTAAACAGCTACACACAATGGATATTAATGTGGATAGGTTTATTGATTATTGTTGCAGAATTAATAATAAAATAAATGATTCTACTTTCCAAAAGAATAAGCAAGCTATGTTCTCTAGTTTGTTTTTATTAGAGTTATTAGGAGATGAGTTTAAGTATGTGGGGATGCATCTTGCAAAATCCAAGAAGAATGTTGATGAAATTCTTCCTTTTGTAGAAAAAGTAAAGGAACATTTTGAGATGTATTATAAATTATTCTATAAATTTGATCCTGATGGAGTTGGAGCTTTTGGAAATAATGATTCAAAGATTTATAATGATCATTTCCATTGGAAAGAAGCAACTAATAAGGATGTAAATTCTATTAGAAGGCATTTCATGAAGATTAGTAAGTTTATCTTCTGTTTAATGGAACTTAGAATTGAGATGGAGTATTAGTTTTATTTTTTTCTTTTTTTATAGAAAGGTTTTTTTCCTTCGTACACGATAGAAGTTTTTTTGATACTATTTATTTCTTTTAAAACTGATTCTTCTAAAAGAGTTAATGTTTTAACTATTACAATTAGTTTTGCTTCATCTTTATCAGGAGGTTCCCATCTAAAACCATATGATTGTCCTCGGATATAATATTCAAGTTTATCGATTGCATTAGCTAAATTCCTTTTTGAATATAATGCATAATAATGATAAAGTTTTACTCCGGAGTCTTCCATAGAAGTGAAGATTGTATTTTCTTTATTAAGATTACTATATTCCTTAATATGGTTTATAGTGAGGACATGTGTTCTGGAAACCACACCATCTACATAAGATTGATTGTGTTGCTGGGAATGAGTCTGTAGCTTCTATTTCTTCGATTAAAGCTTCTGTATCTTGTTTTAGTATTTCTAATTGTTCGTCTGTCCTTTGAGATATTAGAGTTTGATTATGAGCTAAGAAATTCCAGATAAGTTTTACAGATTTACAATCCTCGAAATTTTGTTTAACCCATAAGGAATACATTGCTAATTGAGCATCTTCATCTATTTGTTGTTGAGTTTTTAATCTTGAAGATGTTTTAAAGTCTTGGATATAGTAAGTTCCTTGGTTATCTGTACTTAGTCTATCTATTCTTATGTGATATTGTTTATCGTCGTTTAAGTTTAGGAAGTCTTCTGTTTCTACACCCACTGTTTGAGTTTGATTGAATGGGAAGAATGTGTCATAGTATTGAATTAGGAAAATTTTTCCTGTTTCTTTGTATTGTTCTTTTGTCATATGTTGTTTAACTATTAAAATATCGTCTGTGTATTGTTTTTCCCATTGGGTGTTGTAGAAAAGTAGTAGTTGTTCTTTAGAATTTACCTTTCCTGTTTCTTTCATATCTCTGTAAAGTTTTTCTAGAGTTTCATGAACCATTGATCCCATGAAAGCTTCTATGGTATTTGGTATATCGGGTGTTAGTTTATCTATGTATTGATATTTATATTTTAGTTTACACTGTTTGAAAGTATTTAGTTTAGAGTGAGAATATTTTGTCATTTAGTTTGAGAAGAAGTGATTTTATATAAAGATTTATGTTTTTAGGAACATTTATAAAAAGAAATTATTCTTATTTTATATTACGCCGGGGTCGCATAACCTGGTAGTGCGCAGGACTGGAACGTATCCCAGGTATCCTGTTTCCGCAAGGATTTGGGGGTTCAAATCCCCCCTCCGGCGTTTTTATTGTTCTCACTAAATTAATCATGCTTCTTAGAAAAAGTGTTATTACTTCTTTTTTGCTGCTTCTTGTGCTTTTCTAGCTTCTGCTTCTAAATCGATGCCAAGGTCTTTCAAAGCTTTAATATGAGCTTGCATTAATTGTTCAGTAATTTGAATTATCTTAATAATTTCATTACGTTCTTTTGCTAAAGTTGCTAAAGCACCTTTATGAAATCCTATTTGTTCATCTTTTGATGGTTGTTCTGTCATAGTTTCGAAAGATATTTAAGGCCTTATAAGTGTTTCTATTAGTATGTTAGATGAAAATGTTTTAGATATGTTAAGAGAGCATGATTTGTATAAACAGAGAGATGTTCCTTCAGGAGAGAAGGATGAAGGTGTTGAAGTATTGTATTCTGATTATGGTGTTAAAATTGTTAAATTGAGTAAGTATAGTTTAGGAAAAGGTTCAGAAAATTTGGTTGCTTTTGTTAATAGAGAGAAGAAGGATTTTGTTTTTGTAAATGGAGATAGTCCTCACATTGGAGATTCTGATTTCTTTTATAGAGTTATTGACCATGAAAAACTACATTTAGCAGATTGGTCTAGAAGTGAGAAAGTTGTTAGGTATCAAACTGGCACTGATTTTCCACATTATATGACTAATTGATTATGGCCAAAATGGATTAGTAGGTCAATATTTAATTGTTCTAAACCTATGGGTGTATCACATGCACCATAGCAGGTTTCTCCCCAGATAAGAATTTGAGCTTCTGTGTTCTTTTCTAAGTGTTGTGCTATCTCTGTAGCTTTTGGTTTAAGACCATCAGGTAATTGAATACAAACTAGTTTAGCTTTTTGTGCTTTTATTTCTTTTACAGCTTTTTCCAGTTCTAGATTATAAGTTTCCATTAGTCCAGTAAACGAAGATGTGTTGCTTTGGCAACTATTGTATCTACACTTGAAACTTCTTCCTTCTCGCTATAAGTGAGGCACTTTTGATGATCTCCTGTGAAACACATTGGTTCCATCAAGTGAGGAAAATCATCATTTAGTCTTTGTTTACATTCTCTTCTGTAAGGACATCGATTAAGGCCTATTAATTTGTATAATACCATCTAAATATTCAATTTTAAGGGTTTTATAAAGGTTTTTATGACAAATCGAAAGGTTTATATACCACTTCTTAGTTGTTACTATTGTTGCGCCCTATGGGTTATCCCACATATGCCACGTCTAGTGGTGAGGCAGGGCGCACATTTATAATCAATTGCTTTGTCCGAGAAAACTGGCTGATGAAGTGATGCTAAGTGGTGATACAAAGCGTACATAAGGAGAAATGAAAATGGGACAACTTGAATTTGTAAATGGCGAGGAAATCGAGTGGGATTCTGAACTTTCTTTAGAAAAAATGGCAGATGAAGCAACAGAATTAACAGGATTAATAAGAAAAGATCCTCTTGCAGGTTTAGCAATAATTGAACAATTAGAAGAGTATGGAAGAGATATGGCTCCTTTTTATGCTTGTTTACTTGAAACTGTTGAAAGAAGATCAAAACATTCTGATTCAAAATATGTTGGAAAGTTTATTGCTTATTTAGAAAGAAAGTGTTCTGAGTATCTTGGTCCAGAAAAAATAGAAACCCCTAGAAATGTTCAAGTAAGATCTCCTGAAGAACCTACTACTGATTATTGGGAATAATTTTTTTATTCTTTTTCTGGTGCTCTTAAAGGACTTATAACTGAATTACCTATTCTTAATATGAATTCTAAACAAACTACAAATAAGAAATAATAAATGATACTTTTATAAAAAGAAGGTATTTGAGAGATTAAAGTCATTGAACCCTGAAATGAGAAGAAGGAAATGTCAACTAAGAAGATACCTAATAAAGCAAATGGAAGCATCTTCGCTAAATCTTTTGAAAGATCTTCATTGTAATAAGCTGTTACTCTAACTGTCCCTATTAAAGCTACTGAAACTAATAAGATATTATCAATTGTTTGTTCTTTAGCTAAGAAAGATAGTAATACTACTAAGATACCAAACCAGAATATTGTAAAAATAGGAAATAACATTAAGTATTCTATGATGTAGAAGATTACCATGAGACTTTTATCTAAAAATGGATGCTCTACTCTGTTGTATTGATCTAAGTCTAGGTCGAATATTTCTCTTCTTGCAATAAATCGGTAAAACATGAAAATAAAAATAGAATAAATAACCATTCCTGCTACAAATATTGATAAAGGTCTTATAATTGTTAAGCCTTCTTGTAATGTAAGTTCTACTGGAATTGGTATCATTTTGACCTCTTTTTGTTTTTTAATTATTGTTTAAGTATAAAAATGTTTTTATCTCAAAAATGCAAAGATGTCCATGGTTGAGCCACCTTTTAGAATGTTATAAATTGCTAATAAACCTAAGATAATTAAAGCAGCAATAAGAATTATAACAAATATACTTGCTCCTTCTTCTACAGGGGTTTCTTCCATATCTACTACTTGCCCTTTTTTCTTAAAGGATTTCATCTTTTATCCTTGAGATATTTAATTCAAAAGTTGAGACGGGGAATTCTAAATCCCAGTTTCTTAAAACGTCTGGAGAAAGTTCTCCTATGATACCAACTTCTTGATTATTGATTATTATTTTTCCTACTCTTCCTTCTATGAATGATGGATGATCTAATTCTTCTATTTCATAGTTTAAATCTAACATTCTTAGTAAATAGTCTAGGATTTGTTTAATTTGAGTGAAATCAACATTTGAATCAGATAAAGCTAAACCTAACTTGATGTCTTCTCTAACTTTAGTTTCTTGAGAATTATCTTTAATGAACACAGTCCCCATGTCAAAGATTTTTTGAGGGAATTCATTATGTCTGTTAGATGAGAATACTTCTAGTAGTGAAGGTAGCATAGATCCTCTTAAGTGAGTGTAATCTTTTGAAACTGAGCTTTCTAGTTCTACGAGATCTAAAGTTTGTTTCATTAGAGTGTTTTGTTTGGTGTTATTTGAGATGTTATAAGTATTAAGTTCTAGCAAGTTTAAACCTGTCAAAATTTGTGCTATTTTTCTTTGTAAGATTGTTATTTTTGATTCTTCACCTATTGTAGCTACTTTGGGTATTTCTTCTACAAAGTTTTCAAAACCATAAGCAATTGCTATATCTTCGAAAATATCTACTTGGTGCATAATATCTGCTCTGTAAGCTGGAATGATAACTTTCTTGTTTTTGTAATCATAACCCATTTTTTCTAGAAGTTTTTTAACATCTGCTTCTTTTAGTTCTAAGCCTAATCTTTTGTTACAATAATCTAGATCTAGCTTCATTTCTTCTGGTGTTAAGTTAGGAGTAGTTTCTTTTGTTTTTCCGTACATAACATCCATTGAGTAAATTTCTCCGCCCATATCTGCTAGAGCAGTTACTATCATGTTTAAGCATTTTTTAAGAATTCTTAAATCAAAACCTGAACATTCTACGAAAACATCTTTTGTTGAGTCTGTTATTTTACCAACATCATGTGAGTTAATAATTGGTGGCATTGATAGGATTTTACCTTTAGCATCTTTAAAGAAAGGATATTTTTTATGACCTTCTAGCAAGTGACCATATTCTCTTCCTGTTGGATGTTGAGATAGTATTTGTTGAGCAGTAATTTCTCTAGGGAACTCTAGAGGTTGGAATTTTACTTTTTTAGGATCTTCTGCAAAGAATGTGATTGGTAAAGTAATTTTTTCAAAAGGATAAATACCAATTGCTGCTTTTCTTCTGTTTCTTCCATAAGTTCCGTGAAGTTTTTCTTGAATATCAATAATCTCTTTTATTCTTTCATCTGTGAATTTAAGATTTTTAACTATTGCACAAGCGGTGTAAGGTCTTACATTTTTAACTGAAGCATCTACAATTACTTTTTCATTTGATTTTTTAATTTTGTAGTTTGCTAAACCTTTCTTTATGCCTATGAAAGTTTGTAAAGCTCTAACAAAACCTTGCATGCTTAACATATCTGGTCTGTTAGGGAATATTTCTACTGAGATAAGTTCGTTGTTTAAATCTTCTAAGTCCGTGCCTAGCATAGAGATTCTATCTTTTAACTCTTCATCTGGTAGTTTCTTTCCTAAGAGTTTGTCGAATTCTTTCTTGTTTAAGTTTATTGTAGGCATTTTATTTTATCCAGCATTTCATATCTCTTAATTTCTTTAAGTCTGATGAATATAAATCTCTTAAATCGGTAATTTTGTAATATTCCATAATGATTCTATCAAAACCAGGTCCCCAAGCTAGAACTGGAATGTCTTCTCCTAGTAAAGGAATAACTAATTCTGGTCTGAATACTCCTGCCCCTCCTAGTTCTACCCATTTTTTATGAATAGGGTGGAAGATATCCATCTCACAACTTGGCTCTGTATACGGGAAGTGGGCGGGTCTGAATCTAACTTTATCATAACCCATTTTATTGAAGAATTCTTTTAGATAGCCTAGTAGATTTCTGAAGTTTGCATCTTTATCTACTACAATACCTTCTGTTTGGTTGAATTCAAATAAGTGAGACCAGTCAACTGTTTCGTTTCTAAAACATCTTCCTACTGCAAAGTATTTAGCAGGAATTTGATCTTTTTTAATTTGTGCTAGTGTTCTTGCACTTAACACTGAAGTATGAGTTCTTAAAACATTTTTCATTGCTTCTTCAGGATTCCAGGAATATTGCCAACCTTTTGAGTTTGCTATTCCACCTTCATGAGCTTTTTTTACTTGTTGAACTAGTTTTGGATTGGGTAGAGAGCCTGCTTTAGGGTTTTTAATATAGAAAGTATCTTGTAGGTCTCTAACTGGATGATCTTGTGCTGTGAATAAAGCATCGAAGTTCCAGAAGGATGTGTTAAGTAAAGGACCTTCCATTTCTTTGAAGCCTAAGTCAGTCCAGATAGATCTTGCATAATCAATAGCTTGTCTTACATAATGACGTTTTCCACCTGAGATAGCAGGTACATTGATTTTTACATCATATCTTCTGAATTTTACAGGTTTTCCTGATCTTATAATTGCTGGAGTTAAAGAATCTACTAGGTTTGGATCTAATTTCATACTTGTTAGTTTCTTTCCTAGGTCTGTTAGTTCTATTGTAACTATTTTCTTTGTATCTAGTTTTATTATTTCTTTTCTTGATTTTAGTTCATTTAGAGCGAATTTGTCTTGGTCTTCTAGTTTATCTGTGGTTGTTGGTAATTTTTTAAGAAAAATTTCTTCTAGAGAATCTTTTGTTAGAAGTTTTTTTCCTTGATCTGTTATGGTGATTATTCCTTTATCGAAAGTAATTGCTGACTTTCTTTTTAGTAAACCTATTGAGATATTTAATTCGTTTTTATCTAGAAGTTTTTGAGCATCTTGTAGAGATAACGGTTTTTTGGTAAGTGATTTTAGTAATCTTTTTTCTGGAAGTCCTTCTTTAAGATAAGTTGTTCCATTTTTATCTAATTCTATTACTTCTTGAACTTCTTTTTTTATTTTTAGAGCATCTCTGTTTTCTAACCATTGCAAAGCTCGCATAGTTTCTACTTCTGAAAGATTTGAAGCTTTAGTTAGTTCTAAGAATTCTTTGATATTTTTCAAATTAGGTAAAACCTTTCTTTCTAAAGGATGTAGTGATTCACCTAGTTTTTTGATATCCATTGTAGTTTTAGTCTCCTTGTTTGTTTAAATATTTATTGTTTTTTTGGTTTTCTTTCTAGTTTGTTATGATTGAGTTCTAAAGAAAATTTATAGAACCCTGTTTAGTTAAAAAATTGGAAAAATTCTGTTTTGAAAATTGTGTTTTCCATAAATAGTTTGTAGAAAAAAGAGTATTTAAAAGTTTTGATAACGAAAAGTAAATAAATGAGTTGAGTCTTCTTTTTTTTAATGGGACATATTACATCTAAGAATTACCATGATTTACAAAAGAGGTTGGATAGATCTGTTCAAGGAGCTCCTGAGTCTGAAGCTTTGTTTAAGATTTTGAAGATTCTATTTACTGAAGAGGAAGCTGAATTAACGTCTAAGTTACCTTTGAAAATCTTTACCCCTAAAGCTGCTGCTAAAAGATGGAATAAAGATCTTGATGAAACTAAAAAGATTTTAAAGAAATTAGCAGATAAAGGATTATTATTAGATTTTAAATATAAGAATGGAATGATTTATGTTTTAGCTCCAACTATGGCTGGTTTTTTTGAATTCTCCTTAATGAGAACTGATGGAAAGTTTGATACTAAAGTTTTGTCTGAGTTGTTTTATCAGTATATTAATGTAGAAAATAAATTTGCTAAGAAAGTTTTATTCGCTCACCCTTCAATTGCTAGAACTTTTATTCAGGAAGATAGAATCCAAGAAAAGGATGAGAAGATTATTTTAGATTATGAAAGAGCTTCTAAGGTTATTGAGGATGCTGATTTTATAACAATCGGAAGATGCTACTGCCGGCACAAGATGGAGCATAAGGGTAAGGCTTGTAATCAGCCGCAAATGGTTTGTATGACTTTTAATAAGCCTGCTAAGAGTTTGGCTAGGCATGGTATTGCTAAGCGAGTAAGTAAGAAAAAAGCTAAAGAAATATTGAATGATTGTATCTCAAGAGGTTTAGTTCAGATAGGTGATAATGTACAAGATAGTGTTTCTTGGATATGTAACTGTTGTGGTTGTTGTTGTGAAGCTTTATTGGCGTATAAAAAATTAGGCCATAATCCTAAGATTAATACCAATTTTGTTTCTAGAGTGGATTATGATAAATGTGTTATGTGTAAGGTTTGTGTTAAGAAATGTCCTGTAGATGCTATTAAAATTGTAAAGGGCAAGATAAAAGTAAATGAAGATAATTGTATTGGATGTGGAGTTTGTTCAAGATTCTGTGGTTCTAAAGCTTTGTTGATGGAAAGACGTAAAGAAACAAAGTTTGTTCCTAAAGACACTTTTGAAAGAATAGTTATAAGTGCTATTGAGCAGGGTAAACTACAGAATTATTTATTTGATAATTTTGATTTGTGGACTAATGAGTTATTGAATAGATTTGTTGGTGTAATTTTATCACTTCCACCTGCTAAGTTTATTTTAGCTAATCAGCAGATTCGTTCTAGATATTTGAATGCTATTATGAAGAGTTATAGATTTGTCAGAGAGTTTGATGATGAACGAAAAATAGACTACTCTCATAAAGAATTGAAATGATTAAACCCTGGAAGGAGACTCAACCCGAACTTAAAAAGCATGGGATGAGCCTTCCTTCTGGGGAAAAAAGAGGTGATCATTTAATTTGTTGTAAATTTTGCCAAGTTATTCCGAAAAGCATATCTAAAGCATTTGCGAAGTAAGGGGAATTTACCCAAACACCACAATCATAACTTTCGTGAATATCTTGATCATTTGCAATCATGAACATTAAGTTTTCTCTGTCAACAATAACAAATCTTGCGTTTATTCTGTTAACATTTCTAACTTCGGCAACACCTTTCAGATCTTTAGCTGCTTTTTTAGCTTCATCTGTAGTGATAGGAGCTGCGATTTTTATTTTAACGCCATTTGCTTTTGCTTTTTTGAAAGTGTTTTTTAGCATCTCAGCTTTTCTTACAAAGCCTTCTGTGCTTGTAACTATAGTAACTGAAGATTTAGCATTTGATACTAAACCTTGGAAATGACCATATAAGTTATCTCTTCCTCTTAGAGCTCCACTAAGGTTTGTAGGGTCTACATGATCGATACCTTGTTTGTATAATAACTCTAATTCAGAGTATACTTTTTCTGTTTTGATCTTTTCTAGTGATTTTAATTGTCTGTCTGACTCTGTAAGGATGTTTTTCTTAACTCTCTTTATAATTTCAGTAGGTTGAACTGCAATGTATTTAATTGGTTTACCTAACTTCATTATGATGAATCCTTTCTTTTCTAGGGATTCTAAAACATCATATGATCTTGATCTAGGAACATTAGAAATATCTGATAATTCTCCAGCTGTAGCGATTCCTCTTGAAAGCAAAGCTGTCCAAATCTTCACCTCATATATATTTAAGTCAAATGCTGACCTCAATTTTTTTAGGAAGTCTTCTTGAACTATCATTATTATCATATCTCCTTTAATTTGTTATTATTTAGTAGTATATTTCTTGATTTATCTATTTATAAATGTTTCGGTTTGTTACTACTCTTGAATTATAACTCAGTTTTAGCTATGTAAGCAATATCTGAAGTAATAATTCCGTTAGCATCCTCATCTGAACCCATAAAAATTACTAATCTTTGGCCTTTTTCTGGGGTTTCTGTGTAGGTTTCTCCTTTCCCACCTAAAAAACTAAATCTTTGACCATCTACTAGAGGGTTGGTTGCTAGCATCTTATTTGAATCTTTAAAAACAGAATATAATGCTCCACTCTTTGTTACATATGTAGTTACTTCGTCTCTTTCTGATAAAGCTTTCATAGGTTGTGTATCTTCTAAAGTTGTCATTTTTAGTCGCCTCCTTTTTAAGTAATTTCTATAGAATACTAAGACTTACTAGTATATAAAACTTTTGTTTTGTTATTACTGTTTAGTTACAAATATTTATCCAGTTGTTTATCAGCTAGTTTTCTTTGTTTTTGATGTTCTTTTAAGAAAGCGTTTAGTTTATTGATTAAGATTTGTTTTAGTTCTGAGGTAAGCATTTCTCCTGATTTGTACTTGTTATAGATATCTTCTAGTTTTTTATCATCTTCTTCGAAGAAAGTTAACCATTGGTAGCTAACATCTATTTCTGGTTGACCACCTAGTTTTCTGTGTTTTTCTAGAGTATCTCTTCCTCCAGAGAAAGCATATTTTTTAACTTTCTTTTCTACTTCTTCTGGTGTATCTGTTAGTGCGATGTATGAGGTAGGATCTGAAGCAGACATTTTTCCGCCATTTAATCCTGGAACAAATACATGATAAGTTGAACATAATTGTTGGAATTTGTAAGCTTTGATTCTTTGTGAAATGTCTCTTGCTAATCTTAGATGCGGATCTTGATCAGAACCAACTGGAACTATAACTGGTAAAGGTCCTTCAAATTCTTTTAGTTGTGGGTGAAGCATATCTGCTGATTGAAGTAAAGCTGCTAACATCTTTCCTGGTGTTATTTCACCATAAACTGCTTTGAATTCATTAAAAGTTGCATGATTTGCTAATTGATTTTGTAATCTGTAGTAAGCATTTGATTTTTTAGAATCTTTTGATCTATCACTTTGGAAGTATAAGTCTAGGTTTTTAGGTTTTAATCCTAGAGCGATGTAATTTTTTATGTATTGATCTAAAGCTATTTTTCTTGAATCTTCTAGAGATTGGTTTCTTGCATTATATGCTTCAATGTCTGCAACTGCAATGTAAATCTTTGCTCCTAAGTTTTGATAGAAAATCATTTGTTGTGCTAAGATTGCGTGACCAATGTGAAATTTCCCAGTTGGCATTAAACCTGTCATCATTACAAAAGGTTTTTTATTTTTGATAGCATCTAGAATTTTAGGGAAGTCTCTATGAGCATAAATCTTTTTTCTTCTAAATAATAAGTTTTTATTAAATATGTTAGGAAGATCTTTCATAGGGGTTAGCCCGAAATCTTTGATTAGTTTATCATAGTTAATATCCTGACTAACTTCCCAAGGTGTAACTTTCATAGTAGAATATGTTTTTTAATATATATAAAAAGGTTTTTATTTCTTTAACTTAATCTTTTTAGGTCTGTTTTCTCTTTTTCTTTTTATTCTATAAACTTCTGAAGTGAAACCTTTGCTTGCATAGATTAAAATTAAGAAAGCTAAAGCCAAACCTAACATGATAACTAAGTCTATCCAAACATCCATAATACCTAATTTGAAGATAATTAATTTTCTTATTACAGTTTCCCCTAAGATGAATGGGTTATATTTAACGATTCTAACAATTGCAGTAGGTAAACTTTCAATAGGCAATACTGTGTTTGAGAAGAATAGGAATATTGCTGAAACTGAGATTGCTGCTAAGGTTGAAGTTTCTTCGCTTCTGAATAAGTAACCAATAAGCATTCCTAAGAAGATAAACATTGTACAAACAACTAATAATCCAATAGCTAACCATCCAAGAACACCTAAAATTTCTGATTTAAAGAAGTATGAAGAAACGGCAAGAATAATAGTTAATTGTAAAGAAACTATTACTAAGTTAGTTAAGTAGTGTCCAATTATGAAAGTTGCATTACCTGTTGGTGAGATTGAATTCCTAAAGAATACTGAAGTTGTTTTTTCTCTTATAACTACTGTGCTTGAAAGTAATACACAGATAAACATTACTACTAACACTAGTAGAGTAGGGAATAAGTGATTAAGGTGAGTACCTTTCTCTGAAGTAACTGGTTCAATTGAGGTTGTAATAGGTGAAACGATGTTCTCTGCATCTCTTACTTTAATACCTGATAAACTTGATTGAATTGTTGAAATACTTGATTGTAGACTAGATAAATCATTTTTGTTGGTATCTAATTTTCCTTTTACTACGCTAATTGATGAAAGACTTGCATCTACAGCAGTTTTTGCATTATTTAGGTTTTCTTTAACTGCGTTGATTTCTAAGATTAAAACATTAAGATTATCAAGAGAAGCGTTACATTCTTTAAGATCATCTTTAACTTTCTCAGTATAGTTAAAGTTTGCTGAATTATATGCAATGTTAATATTAGCGATGTTTCCTTCTATGTTACTCATTTCTATTTTGGTATTTCCATTATCAGCGATTAAGTTAGATAATAAAGTTTCTTTTCCAGATAATTGTGATTCTACAGTTGTGATTGATCCTAATAATACATTAGTTAATTCTTCTGAGATCTCTCCACTTTTAGTTGAGATTTTATCAGAAACACTTTCTAATATAATATATACCAAGTTTACTCTGCTATAATCAACAAAGAATCTGATGTTTCCCTGAGTATTGACATTCATGTTATCTGGGAAGATCGCACATACATGGTATTGACCTATTTTAATACCCTCTTTACAGAGTTCTTCTGATTCTGCTTTTTCAACTAAGAAAGAATCATCTTCCATTTGAGTAATAACTTCTTCTGTTAAAGTTGAGTAGGAGTTTGCAAACACACCTATCTTAATTCCGTATAAAGAACCGGTGTTGAAAGATGCTGCAACTAATAGAATAACTAGTAATGGCCCTAGGATTACAATTAAAGCACTGGTTTTAGATCTAAGCAATAATTTTAGATTTTTTTGTATTATTGATAAGATTTTCATATTTTCTTAGTGAGCTCCTCAAATATTTCTGATAGACTTGGTTTTTTAACTTCAATATCTATTAGTTCTTCTTTGGTTCGCTCTAAGTAGTGTAGAATATAATGAAGTACATATTCTCCTGCCGGAGTGTGTATGATTAACTTATTTTTTTCTCTTTCTATTTTATCTATCTTAAGATCTGCTCTTCTCAAGCATTGTGCTAATTCTTCGTAATTTTGTTGTTTTGTAGTAACATGAATCTCTTCGGAAGTTGCGTATCTACTAATTACATCAGTTACTCTTCCTTGTTGGATAATTTTTCCTTTGTGAAGGATTGCAATACTATCACACATTGGTTCAATTTCTCCTAGTAAGTGTGAAGTTAGAATAATAGTTGTTCCGGTTTTGTTGATCTTCTTTATTAGTTCACAGATTTCTTTTCTTAGTCCTACATCTAAGTCTTCGGTTGGTTCGTCTAGGATCAGAACTTGAGGGTTGTGAATTAAAGCGCAAGCCATTTCTAACCTTCTTTTCATTCCGTTACTTAAGTTTTCTGCTAATCTATCTCTAGCATCTGCCAGTCTTACTAGTTGTAAAAGATCTTTGATGTTTTTTTCTCTTGTCTTTTTATCTAATGAGTATAAATCTGCAAAATATTTTAAATTTTCATAAACTGAAAGTTTTGGATAAAAACAAGTTTCCTGTGTTGAGAAGCCAAAAAGATTTCTTACATTTTTTGAGATCTTTTCTATATCTTGGCCTCTAAAGTAAATTGAACCTTTTTCTGGTTTTTGAAAACCTATAAGGATTTTTAGTAAAGTTGTTTTACCAGAACCATTAATTCCTAGAATACCAAAGATTTCTCCTTCTGGAATATCTAAGTCTAAACTACTTAACACCCCATTTTTTCCAAATCTTTTGGTAACCCCTTTTGATTCAATAAACTTCATTGGTATTTGTGATGATGAACTTATTTTTAAACTTATCGATAATTTTCGGAAGTGTTATATACTTGAAGGATTCTTTTTTGAATCATGAAACATAATATGAAAGTGGTGGTGATACTAATTTGTTTATTCTTAATTGCTCAGTTTATTGGATTAGGAGTGTTAAATGCATATTATGGTCAAGAATTACCTTTTGGAGTTCAAAGACCTGAGTTTCAGGAAGAGGTAAGTTATGTTTCTTTGTTTATTGTTATATTATTTGCTGCAGGTTTAGCTTTAGTCTTAACTTATTTTAAAGCTGATAAGTTATGGAGGACTTGGTTTTTCTTAAGTGTGTTATTTACTTTAATGATTTCCTTTGGAAGCTTTTTAAATCAGTGGGTTGCTTTAGTCTTAGCTTTTATTTTAACTTCGTGGAGATTATTTAAGAATAATGTTATTGTACATAATTTCACTGAAGTTTTTGTTTATGGAGGATTGGCAGCGATATTTGTTCCTATCTTGAATCTATTTTCTGTTTCTGTACTTTTAGTATTAATATCTATATATGATATGATTGCTGTTTGGAAAACTAAACATATGATTAAAATGGCTAAGTATCAGGCTAAATTGAAAATATTTGCGGGGATGGTTATTCCGTATGGTAAGAAAGAAGCAATTCTTGGTGGAGGCGATATTGGTTTTGCTTTGTTGTTTGCTGGTGTAATTATGTTTAGTTTTGGTTTATTAGAAGCAGTTATTACTAGTTTTTGTTCTGCTATAGCCCTTTTTATATTGTTTATGATGGCTGATAAGAAAAAATTCTATCCTGCTATGCCTTTTATTTCAGCAGGTTGTTTTATTGGGTTGTTGATTTCTGTTTTAATCTAAAAGGTATTCTTCGACTAGTTAGTTCGTAATTTACTTCTTCTCTAACATGAGCCATTACTTCTCTATTTACTAAAGCTGATGCAATATAAGCAGTTAAATACATTGATGCACAGAACTCAAAACTTGGGGGATCAGGGTAATATTTTTTTGTTATTTCAATAACAGCTTGTTGATCTTCAGAATCTTGAATAGAAGTAATTTTTCTTCCTTGTAGTAAATCTGTAATTTCTCCTACAAACTCTTTAATAGGTTCTACCTCTTCTTTTAGGGTTTCGTTCATTGTACTTCGAATTCATTTGCTCTACAAAAGCAGATCATACCTTCAGGTAATTCACCTTCATATACCATTCCGCAGTTTTTACATGTTGATTCCATTTTTAGTAGCCTCCTCTTAGATCAAAATCTATAATATAATATGGAGTTTATAGTATATAAAGGTTTTGTTTTTGTTACCTTTGTTTAGTGGTTAAATATCTGCTTCGTTAGAATAACCTCTAGATTCCCAATAACCTTCATAATTTTCATCATTTGAAAGCTCTATTTTGGTTACCCACTTAATCCATTTGTAACCTAGTTTGTCTTCTGCTACAACTTGGAATGGAAAACCTCTTTCTGGAATTAGAGTTACATTGTTAACTTTGTAGGCTAACATGATGTTGTTGTTTATTATATAATCTAATGGTAAAGAAGTTGTGTAGCCATCTACTGCGTGAAATATTACTGTGTTTGCTTCTTCTGTTGGTTCAAATAAATCTTTTACTAGAACTCCTTCCCAGAGAACTGTTGCATCCCAGCCTGTTACACAATATAAAGTTATTACTTTTGAATATTTATTGTTTTGAAGAACTTCTTCGTAAGTTAAGGATTTTTCTTCTTCTACTAAACCGGTTATTTCTAGGGTGTAGTTTTTTATGTCTATGAATTGAGGACCTTTTATTGAGAGATCTCTTATGTCCTCCATAGTATCTAAATTAATTCCTTCATATTCTTGAATTTCTACTGCTTCTAGTTCTGTTATAATTGGAGAATCATATTCCATAGGGTTTTCGGATTTACAACCTAGTAAAAAAATAAGCAGGATTATTAAAAATATTTTAAGTTTCATTTTTTAAATAAGTCTTTTGTTTCAGTAATTAACCATCTCCAGTGAATGATTAGATGAACTAAAACTAATAAAGCTAGAACTATACCTGACCAATCATGGATTAAACTGATTAACCTTATACCTAATGCCCGGAATATAAAATCAAAGTAATTGGTAAATAATCTAAATTTTATAATTCCTGTTAAACCACAGAGTATGAAAGAAATTGCTAAGCCGATATCTACCCAATAAGTCAGTTTTGTTTGATCTATCTTTATCACCTCTATGATATAGTTTATTTTTAAGATATATAAATATATTGGAAAGATTTAAAAGGGATTAGAGTTCTATAATTGTATGCTAAGTTTATTACAAGGAGTTAGTATTGCTTTTTTGATTAGTTTATTGATTACTATCTATGCAGGTGCTACAAATAAACCTTTGAAGATTCATAGAATTTTAGCAGGGATTACTCTATTATTAGCTTTGATTCAAATAGTAATAATTTATTTATTTTAAGTTACTTCAACCTAACTGTTTCTAAGTTCTTCGGAGCTGTGGTTTCTACTCTGTTTAGTTTATGTAATGTAGAAGCTAGTTCTAAACATTTTGAACTTTCTCCGTGGTTTATGATTATTTTCTTAGGTTTTGGATCTAATCTATAAACGAAGTTGATTAATTGATTTCTGTTTGAGTGACCTGAGAAACCTTTGATTACATGAACTGCCATATTAACTTTAACTTGTTCAGGTTTTCCTCCGTCTTGTAAGATTATATCTGTTTCTCCATCTTGTAGTCTTCTACCTAAAGAACCAGGACCTTGGTAACAAGTTAAAACTAAAGAGTTTTTCTTATTATCTGCTAAAGCTTTAAAGTATTCAACTGAAGGACCACCTACCATCATACCTGATGTAGCTAAAATTACACAGGGGCCAGTATCTTCTAATACTTGATTCATCTCTGTTCTTGAACCAACTTGTCTGAAGATCTTATTTAAGAAAGGATTTTGATCTTTATGGAAAATATCTTTTCTTATTTTTGAATTAAAGAAATCCGGGTAAGCTGTGTGAATTGCGGTAACATCCCAAACCATTCCTTGAACAAAGATTGGTATCTCAGGGATTGTTCCTTCTCTAATTGCTTTTTCAATTATAACCATTATTTCTTGAGATCTTCCTACTCCTAGAACAGGCATAAGTATTTTACCTTTTCTTGTAACAGTATCTTTGATTATATTTATTAAATATTCTTCACATTCTCTTCTTGATGGAGGAATATCTTCTTTTCCACCATAAGTACCTTCAATAGAAACGGTTTCTAGTCTAGGGAACTTAGTGTGTGCTGCGCCTAGTAAATTTGAAGTTTCATAATTAAAGTCTCCTGAGTATAGATAGTTGTGTAAACCATTACCAATATGTAAGTGGCATAAAGAACTTCCTAAGTTGTGACCTGCATTGTATAATGTAAGTCTAACATCAGGGGTTATATCAGAAACTTCTTCATAATCTAAACAAATTGTATGTTTAACCATATTCTTTACATCTGTGCTTGAGTATAAAGCTTTTTTATTTTCTTTTTGTGCTATGCTAATAAAATCTAAACATAGTAGTGAACCTACATCTCTTGTGGGTCTTGTCATATAACATGGACCTTCATAGCCCATTTTGTATAAATATGGAACTAATCCAACGTGATCTAAGTGTGCGTGAGATACAATAATTGCATCTAACTCTTTAAGATTAAATTCAGGTGCATCTAAATAAGGATAAGCTGAATCTTCAGGTGCAGCTACGTTAATACCGCAATCAAGCATTACTCTTGATTCCGGAGTTTGTAATAGTAAACAAGACCTTCCAACTTCTCTTGCTCCACCTAAATAAGTTAATCTAACCCATTCAGATTTTTTACCTCTTAACCAGCCATCATAGATTCTGTGACCAACTTTGTTTAAGAATTTTCTTCTGAATTCACTTTCATCATATAATACTTGTCTAATATTATTAATTAATTTTGATTTTATTGCAGGAGTTCTTCTTACTAAAGGAACCCAGAATGTTTTTTCTCTGATTTCTTTTAATAATTCTCCTTGTTTTCCTATTGCTAAACCAGGTTTTTCAGCTTCAATAATAACTCTTGATCTTTGAGGATCAAAAATAATTTGATCTATTCCTGCTTCTTTTGGAACAATCTTCTTAATTGCTTTTTTAGCATCTTCTTGAGAATTTGTGATGGATGGATCGGGTCTTAATTCTACTCTTTTTTTGATAGCATCTACTATCTCTTTTATTTTTCCCTGATTATCCAAGAAAAATTCTGGGCTCTTTGTATATAATACAATATTTGCGCCTTCAAAACCAGAATCTGAAATTTCTGCAGAGTCTGGTAAATATTTCATAACTTCCTTTAATATATCTGTCATTTATTTTTACTCCTTGTTTAATATTTTAATAAAAAAGAATAATTAAATTTTTAATCTCATGTCAATTTCTTGTCTCATTACATGTTTAACGCCTTCGTCAGTAATAGTATAAACATCTATTCCATTACCTGTTGCAGTGTCTCTCTGAATTGAAGCGTTAACTGCTTTTGCTGCTACTTTAACTCCTTCTTCAACAGACATGTTTGGTTTGTATTCTGTTTCTAATACACCTAAAGCAAACATCATTCCAGAACCATCAGCAAGATATTCTTCATCTTTTAGAGCACTTCCATCAACACCGATGTCATATAGATGGAATCCATCTTCATCTCTCCCACCCATCAAAAATCCGGTAATTCCTGGAACTGCACTGAATTTCCTAATATTTTGATAAACTAATCCTGATAATAGGTTTGCAGCTTCTTTTACTGTAGTTCGTCTATCTCTTCTCATAGCATCTAATCTTAGTTGAGCTTTCATTACTTTTGCAAGTAACTGAACATCAGAAACCATTCCTGCAGTTGTAATTGCAAGATCATCATTTAATTTTATGATTTTTTGTATCTTTTTATGTCCAACTAATTGACCGCCTAAAGTTGCTCTTTTATCTGCAGCTAATACTATTCCGTCTTTACAAACTACGCCTACGGTAGTAGTTCCGGTTTTTACAATTTTATTTTTGATATCTTCCATTTATTATTCAACCTCTTAAGAATTCTCTTTCTTAATTTTTGTTGAGATGTAATAGTATATAAATTTTATGGTTTTTAGTTGTTATTAAGAATAACCTGTTATTAAAAAGATAAAGTAGTATATAAAGGTTTTGGTTTTGTAATTACTTTAGAGGGGTTATTTTTATTGACTTTACTCGCTTTAGAATATGTTCTTTGTCTTTGAATAAGTCTTTTTTCAAGAAATCTTCTATTTCAGTGTATTTTCTCTTTATGATTACAAAGGTTTTGCCTTGTTCTTCGATTATAGTTTTACCTTTGTGAGCTTTTTTGAACTTCTTGCATTGATCTTCTAATCTTAAAGGAGGGCCTTCTAGTTTTATCTCATTTGATAGAGGTTTTGGATCTGCAATTAACCAGAATTTTATTTTTCCTTTCTCTTCTATCCAGTCTGCTTCATAAACTGAAAAGCCTTCTAACCTGACATGTTTAACTATGAACTCTAAAGCTTTTACTAATTTTGCTCCAACAATATCATTTTTACCTTTAAGGAATTCTGTTTGCATTAAAACTAGTTTTTTATTTTTAGCTTTTTTCTTTAAAGATTCTATATTAAATGGTTTTTCTTCAAAAAATGAGTTGGAAGGTGTTTTTGAATAATCTTCGCATGCCTTAATTAATCTATAAAATATCTTATCTGAAACTGCGGCAGCTGCATTTCTTCCAGGTTGAACAGGATCTATAATTATTAATGGTCCTTCTCTTTTTGATTTGTTTAATTTATTATATTCTTTTTTAGAGCCTATCAGTACTTCTGGTTTCCATTTTTTGACTTTATCTACAAAATTAAGGAATGAACCATAATGGATAACTAATAATTCTACAACATAACCTGAAAAACCTTTAATGTAAGATTCTGCTCCATAGACCCTATTTGCTTTACAAAACTTTTTTACTAATCTTATCTCATTTTGAAGTTTTGGAAATTGTTGAACATATTTTACATGTAATTGAGAAATATCTGTAATGTTCTTAGCTTCTTCTGCTTTTTTAATATTTAATATAGGTACAATTTCAAAATTAAATTTTTCATATTGGATTTGGAAATAATCTCTAGATCCGTGAAGTTTGGTAATTTTTTTGAATTTTTTCTTTAGTGTCTTTTCTAGGATTTTACTAATCTCATCTGATTTATCTTTGTATTTAGCATAGTTGAATTTAACATATATATCTATGTCGTGATCTCCTTTTAACCAAGTCCCTTTTGCACCTGAACCACCAAGAACGACAGTTGTATCTTTGATTTTTATTTTTTTTATAAAATTCTCAGAAACTTTTTTCAGTTCCTCTTCCTCTTTTTTTGATGGTACTATTAGATTAAAGATGTCTTCCATTACAATTTAAAACTAAACCTTTATATATTAATCTTTCTATCTTTAATTAAAAAAAGGTGATGAAATGACTGGCGGAATTATGGAACTATCTTGGTTAAGCTTATTGTTGTTAGTGGGTATAATTGTTTCTATAATTGCTATCAAAATTAAATTACCTGATTTGATATTACTTATCCTTGTTGGTATGTTGGCAGGTTATGCAGGTTTAACATTTAATCCTAGTTTCTTAACTGCATTTGCTGTATTTGCATTGGTCATGATTATCTTTGAATCTAGTTCTAAATTCAAACCTAGAGAAATAAATCAATTGTCACCCCTTGCATTAAGATTAGCTGGATTGTTTTTTTTGTTGAACATTATTTTTCTAACAGGATTTACAAATATTTTATTCTTTAAAAGTTTAGAAGTAAATATTTTTTTGGTTTGTGGAGTGTTTGGGGCCTTAATGGCTGGAACCAGTCCTGATGTTGTTTTAAGTGTATTCAAAGGCGAGAAGAAAAAAATTGCTGAAATTCTTGAGTTTGAAAGTATATTGAACACTCCTCTAACAGTGTTAATTCCTATAGTAATATTAGAAATGTATCAAGGAATATTCCAAGCAAGCGATATTTTGATAAAATTATTACAAAGTGTAATGGCAGGTATTGGAGCTGGATTAGTTATTGGAATTGTTATCTTTAGATTTTTAAAAAAGTTTTATCTGGAAACCTTATCTCCTCTTGTAGTCATTGCTGCTGCATTAATATCTTATACTTTAGCTGAAATTATTGGAGGCAATGGGGTATTGGCTGTTACTACATTGGGAGTTGTATTTGGATTGAGTTTGATTAAAGAAAAATTAGAATTGGAAAAATTTGTTTCTATCTTCACTAATTTCCTTAAGATAGTTGTGTTTATTTTATTGGGTATAATAATTAAGATACCTTTGAATCCTGCATTTATTTTTAAATCATTCTTATTATTTTTGGTTTATCTTTTGATTAGGTTCTTAACTGTGCATTTGGTATTCTTAAAAACCAAGATTAAAAATAGAGAAAAGATATTTATGACCTTGAATGTTTCAAAAGGGGTTGCAGTTGCAGTAGTTGCATTTATCATGGCTTCTCTTATCGATACCATCCAGGGATTGAATATTGTTTTAGATTTAACTTTCCTATTTATTTTATATAGTATAGTCTTAGCAACAATCACTAAAAAGTTTACACCTTTGTTATTGCAAGGCAAGGAAGAAATCCTTAAAAAGAAAAAATGAATTTGAAGATGGGGCCTGCAGGATTAGGCGGTTATTCTGAGGCTTTTGAAAACCTGGAAACCTTAAAAGCAAATGGATTAAATGCTTGTGAAATTGCATTTACATATTCTGTTTATCTTAATAATAAACAAAGTGATGAAATTGGTAAAAAAGCTAAAGAGATGGGAGTTTCATTAAGTATCCATGCTCCTTATTATATTAATTTAAATTCTGCTGAGAAAGCTAAGATTAATGCTTCTATTAAAAGGATATTAGATTGTTGTGAAAGAGGTCATCATCTTGGAGCTTCTAAAGTTGTATTTCATCCTGGTTATTTTGGAAAGAGTTCTAAAGAAGAGTGTTATTCTAATGTTAAAGAAGCTATTCTTACAATGAGAGATAAAATCAAATCTGAGAAGTGGAAAATTCAATTAGCTCCTGAAACCACTGGAAAGATTAATGTTTTTGGAACTGAAGATGAAATTATTCACTTGGTTGATGATACAGGTTGTAGTTTTTGTATTGACTTTGCACATATTTGGGCGCGTAATAAAGGTGAGATTGATTATGTAGAAGTTTTTGGGAAGTTAAAGAAGTTTAAAGAATTACATTGCCATTATTCTGGAATTACTTTTGGTGAGAAAGGTGAGAAAGCTCATAAATTAACTGAGAGCTTGTGGGCTAAGAATTTAGCTAATGCTATTTTGAAAAGTGGTAAAGACGTTACTCTAATAAATGAGAGTCCGGATCCTTTTGGGGATAGTTTGAAGATGAAGAAACTTGTTGAAGAATTACGTAAATAGTTTAATATATTCTCAATATTGGTCAGTATTAAAAGGGAAATTTCTTAGATTATTTATATGAAAACTGAGTATCTTATGCCTAAGAATGGAAAATCTTATGAGTTGGATTTTATACCTCCAGAGACTGATACAATCATGCTAAGAGAAAGTGGACTTGTTAAAAAAACGATTTATGCTTCTTGTTTAAGTCATGCTAATGGAAAAGTGAGCTTAGCTGGTATAGTTGATAACCTAAATGAAGAACAAATTGATTTGATTAGAAAAGTTTCAATTAATTTTTAATAGCTTAGCAGCGAAAAATCCTTCTGTATTATTATCTTGAGGCCAGATTCTTTTTTGTGTTATTAATTTTGCTTTTCTATTTTCTAATAAGTATTTAATTATATTTTCATTTTCTTCTGGTTCTATTGAACAAGTTGAATAAACTAAGGTCCCATTACTCTTCAATGAGTCGAAACCTTTTAGGATTAGTTCTTTTTGAGTATTTGTTATTCTTTTTAGATTTTTAGGATTCCATTCATTTAAAATTCTTTGACCTTTTGTTGTTGTTAAATTAATTTTACCTGAACCTGAGCAAGGTGCATCTACTAAAACTTTGTCGAATTGAATATTTGGTTTATAATTCTTTTTTATTGCTGTGTTTTGAATACCTAGTCTTTGTAGATTTTGTTTGAGAATATCTAATCGTTTGTTATTGATGTCGTTTGCTATGATTAATCCTTTGTTATTCATCATTTGTGCTATTTGAGTTGTTTTTGAACCTGGTGCTGCACATAAATCTAGAACTTTGTCATCTTCTTTGGGATCTAGTAGAGTTGCGGGTAGCATTGCTGAAGCTTCTTGAATGAAAAAATAGCCTAGTAAATGTTCATCTGTCTTGCCTAATTGTTTGTCTATAAAAAATCCTTCTTTGCACCATGGAACCTGTTCTTTAAGATTAAGTCTTTGTTTTAGATCTTTTATGGATATCTTTATAGTGTTAACTCTTAGAGACTTTCTTGGAAACTTAGAAATCGCTTTTTTATATTCTTCAAAATTAGTTAAATTGCTTATGTGTTCTTGAAATTGTTTTTTAATATTCATGATTAATTAAAGCTTTAAATTGGTTTTTGAAAAATCTTTTTCTAATATCTAAAGCATTATCATAATAAAGAGTTCCTGGTTTTGAGTTTAATTCAACTACCTTTGGTTGACCTTCTTCATTTATCATAATGTCTGTACTGTAGATTCTTGGTTTGTAGTCAACTAAAGCGAAATCCACTTTTTTAACAACTTTTAAAATTTTATTGGGGATATCTTCTGTTTCTACAAATTTCTTAGAAGCTCCTAGAGAAGCATTACTTAATAATGAATCACCTGTTGGTTCTCTTACATAAGCATGATCTATCTTTCCATTAATCATTACTAATCTCATATCATGAACTCCTTTTATCCCTAGTTCTGGAATTCCTCTTGTTGAATCAATGAATTCTTGGATAACTGTATCTTTTCTGATTCCATTTACAAGATTTTTTTTGTGAATAATTCTTACATTTCTACCTAATGAACCGAATCTTGGTTTAAGAACAACATAATCTGATTTTATATGTCTAAGAACCTTGAATAATTGATAGTGATCATTGATTAAAAGAGTTTTTGGTAAGTATTCTGGAAATAGGATATGAGTTAATAATTTGTCATCACATAAAACTTCTAATTCCATATCATTTACAATAGGAATATTAATTTTTTTATCTAATTTTTTAATTTCTGAATATATATTTTTAGTTCTTCCAAGATAGAATAAAATATCAACCTTTTGGTTTTTTGTTTGTTTCCATTTACCATCATCGTAGATCCAAGCTTTTCTTAACATATGTTTTTTTGGACTATAATATTTACATTTAGAGGTGAAGACATTAAGGCCCATATCTTGACTCACAGAGTACATGTCGTTAAATGACCTCATTCTCCTTCTTTTCTTGAAAGGTTTTGGTTTATCAAATCTTACAAGATGGTTATATAAAAACAAATTTGGTTCCATAGGGATGAAGTGTTAAGTTGCTCTTTAAAAGGTTTTTGTTTTTTTAACATAATTTTTTGGCTATTTCAATGTGCTCTACTCCAATCTTACCTAAATAAAGGTCTTTTACATTTCCCCCTTGCTTTACAAAGTTTTCAACTTTGTATTTTCCGCTTAAGTAAATATAATCTTTTGTTAAAGCTCCGGGTTTTGAAGTATCTGCTATACCTCTCTTTGCTCTAAGTGTTAAATTGAAAGCTGTTTCTTTAGGGAAGAATTCTAATAAGTAATTGTAAGTTGTGCTAAATGGATTTTTTAGAGCTAAATGAATTGCTATAACTCTTCCGGCATAGTTTCTTAGGATTTCATTGTTCAATAAACCTGCTCTTTGTTCATTGTACGTTGCCAAACCTTCTTCTGTTTCTAAGTAACCTGGGAAACCTATAAGGAAAAGATTTAATCTTTGTTTCTTTGCGTTTTCTGCTCGCATGATGTGAGTACCTAATTCATGAATTATTAATCTTTTTATATCATTATCTGTAAAGGTTCTGTTTTTATTTATGTATACAATTCTCTTTGTTATGTTGAAGGAAGCTCCTACTAACATATCTTTTTGTCTTACGTCCCAATTGAATCCGTAATTGATAATAGCTTCTAAAAAGTTTTTAATATTTGAGATGTTGCTTGATTTTACTCCATTCCTTTCTGTTGGTAAAGTGTCTAATATTTTTTTTGCCTTAGTTACTAACTCTTGAGAAGGTTTTCCGTATAATCCTAAACTTGCTAGGGTTAGTGAAGGGGTTCCTATTGATTGTAATAAGAATATCTTTTTTTGAAGTTCTTGTTTTTTTTGGTTGAATAGAACTCCTAAAGGTGAGAGGTCTGTTTTTAATTTTTGGAGTTTAAGTTCATAGTGATTAAGATCTCTTTGAATTTTATACTTAAATCTAGGATTGTAATATCTGTCTCTTAGAACATTTGCTTTCTCTTGATCTAGATTAATTGGTTGAAGTGTAGAGAATAAAAGATTTTTTTGAATTAGATATAATGATTGATCAACTTGTCTGATGTCCATCTTAATTTTTTGGATACTTAAGTTGTATATAAATATTTAGCTTTTAAAGTAATTTTATTTATAATCTAGTTTATTATTCAGAAAACCGAAGATTACTCCATATCTTCATAAAGTAATTCTTCACTTAATTCTGGATCTTCAAATGCGAAAGCAATATTTTTTGAGGTATTATTTTTTATACTAACTGAAGGTCCCATAACCTTTTCATGAGTGTCAGGATCAACATATAAAGGACTTTTATCTGTAGACTTGTAATGATTCTTAATCTTACTCGGTAAGTCTCTTACTGTATCAATTAAATTTCTCATCCTAGTACCATACTCTTTTTCAATGTATTTTTCTAAAAGATAAGATACTCCCCCACAAAAATCTCCAACATCATATCCAATACTGCCAACAAACCTAGAACCTGCAAGAGTAGCTAAGACTTTTACAGCAAGAGGATTGTTTAATATGATAGATTCTAATACATTAGGGTCGGTAAGAGTGTTTAAATGTTCTATTGCATGATCACCAACTGTATAAGCTAAAACACCTCCAGCTACTAAAGAAGATAATCCTACAACATTTCTACCAATAGTTCTAGCTGTATCACAATCACTGGATAAATAATCTCCTAAATTTGTATTTTGAGTAGATTTTTTCATTTTTAATTCTCCTTTTTTAAAGCTGGATAGCTTTTTCATGTATATATAGAAGGTTTTATAGTTTATAAATGTATCGTTTAATCATCACTTAAAAGTAGTTAAATATTTCCCGTTTTTCATTACTATTTTGTTGTTTATAGTTACAGTAGGTTTTAATAAGACTCCATCACAATGTACTTCTGATTTGTAATTAGCATTTGTTTCTTTTGCATAAGGATCTCCAATTGCTATGTGAATGCCTGGCATTTTTTCATCTTGAAGCATTGCGCCTACTAATTTTTTAACGCCTTCATTTGTTCCGAAAGCAAATTCTCCAATTCTATTTGAGTTTTTATCTTTGGTTAAAAGTTCTTTGTAAGCTTTTTGTAAGGTTTTATTTTTACAGTAGAGTTGAATGACTCTGTTATTTTTTACTTCCATGGTTATTGGATTATTTTTAAGATGAGAATTAAATCTTCTTCCTATACCTGAACCCAAAGAACCATCAATAACTATTTTTCCATTTATATTATCTGGTGATGTGAACACTTCTCCTGAAGGTAAGTTGCCCCATTTCCCTTTTTGGAATTTTCCTGCTGTTAAAACCCAGTTTTTCTTTTTACTTATCTCTGCTGTGAAATCTGAACCTATTTTTGTAGTTACCTTTATTGTTACATCTTTATTTTGCAGTAAAGCTTTTAATTTTTTTCCTAGTCTTTCTACTTTGTTATAATCTGCACACATACCTTGTTTCATCATTTCTACTGTAACTCCTGGCATGCCTGCGTGTCTACCTTTATGTTTTAAGATTAAGTTTCTAACTGGCCTTCTTAGGGTTGTTAATTCTGAAGTTTTTCTATTGGAAACTGCTTCTGAAATTAAAAAAGAAACATCTGCTTGTTTTGCTGCTTGTTCTATTTCTTTTGGTAAGTGTTTGATTGGTCTTTTTCCATAAGAATCTATATTGAACATAAAAATTTTATTTGTTAATTTTTCTGCTTCTGCTTCTAGAGCTTGTTTTATTTTTCTAGATTTGTTATCATAAATTATTAGAACTGTTTCTCCTCTTTGAAGGTTCATCGAATAAGTCACTGCTACCTTTGCACCTTGTTTTAGAGTTCCCATTTTATTTTTTAAATAACTCCACTGCTTTGTTTTGGAATCTTTTAATGTCTTCATTATTCATTTTAGAAATTATATCATTTATTTGACCTATAAAATCTTCAGCTATTAAAATTGCTTTTTTTGCTTCGTCTTCTTCTATTTCAAAATCTACATAATATTGTTTATCTACTCTTTCAGATTTAGCTTTTGATATTTCCGTATTATCTACTTCAAAAGTATTTTCTAATAAAAGGATTGCTGCAGCATGATTCTCACATTTTATGCCTATTTTAAAAAGTAAAGCTAATAATGAATGATACATTGCGTAATAAGCTAAAGCTACTGAATCTTTTATATTTTTAATTTTAAACAAAGCTTTTGCAGAAGATAATGATTCTTGAGACCTTTTAAGATAAGCTTCTTTTACATTTTCGCTAGGTTCTACTTTTTGTAATTTTCCTTCTTTTGCTAATTTAACTAAAAAATTTATTTTTTTCATAATAGAGTTCTACTCCTTTTATTATTACATGATTTTTATCTATTTCTTTAATTAATAAACTATCTTGATTATATAATCCTATTTTTACATTAATTTTTGAGTTTATATCTCCTACTTGCTCTTTAATCTTTTTATCTTTTGTATCAATGTAAATATCTATATCACTATTTTTAGTGGCTAAACCTTTTGCATAGGATCCAAATAGGATTGCTAGCCGTATCTTTTTGTTTTCTTTAATATTTTCTATAATTGTTCTTAAAGAAGGATATTTTTTTAATATTTCTAAAAGTTTATTATTTTCTAGGGAATAAATGAATTGTTTTGATTCTAAGTTCTTTTTTAAGAAAAAAACTTTATTTCTTCCTTCTTCTCTATAGTCTACAATATTGGCTTTAAGTAATTCTTTTAGTTTTCTTGCTATTGTGGTTTGATTAGAATTTAAGAGTTTAGCTAATCCCCTAACATGGTTATTTGATTTCATTAATGACTCAACGATATTGTAATTTATTTGTGACATATGTAACATAAATGTAACAATCATATATAAATCTTTTGTTTTTTAGAAATATGCGCCGGCCGGGATTCGAACCCGGGTCTCAGCCTTGGCAAGGCCAAATTATAACCACTAAACTACCAGCGCATAGAATTAATAAGAAATAAAGGGTATTTAAAAATTATGTTTTTATCAGTAGTTCACAAAGTGCATAAGTGGGCGAGAATCTTTAGAAACTTATGGTAGCTTCATTGTATTGGTTGTTTTCAAGATATTGATCTGCAAGAGCTTTTTGCTTGTTTCTCCAGTATGTTAATCTCATCTTTTGCTTCTCTAAGCTTTGATTTTGTATTTTGTAAGCTTTTAGGAAGTTGGTTCTTTTGGTTTTGTTATTGTTTAACCATTTGTTGTAAGTGAGCGAGAAACTTCTATATGAAGTTTGCTCTAATTTTTAGTATTTTTGATGATTCTATTTAATTCTTTTGTAGAAATCTCTTTTAGAAATTCTTTTTCGAAATTAGAAACAATCTTTTTTCTTAATTTGAAAGTATTTGCATTAGCACAATAAGCAATCCAACCTTCTAAAAAATTGTATAAGTCATCATAAAGTATTTTTCCTTTTTTGTAATCTTGTTTCATAGATCCAAATTTATTTCTCATATTTCTCATATTTGATTTTTTAAGAAGTTTATGATAATAAAAAACTCTAAAGCCTAAGAAAGTAATTCTATTTCCTAGTTTTAGTATATTTGACTTTTCTGGATGTAAGTTAAGTCTCAATTGGTTTTTGAGAAATATATCAATTTCTTGTTTATAATACTTTAATTGAGTTTTGTCTTCATGAAAAATAACAAAATCATCAACATAACGAATATAGGATTTTACTTTTAGTTTATGTTTTACGAATTGATCTAGTTCATTTAAGTAAACATTTGCAAAAAATTGCGAAGTTAAATTACCTAAAGGCATTCCTTTACTTTCACAAGAAGAGTTTTTCAGGATTTTTCTTATTAACCAAAGAATCCTCTTATCAGATATTTTCTTTTTAATGGTAGATAATAAAATTTGATGATCTACATTATCAAAATATTTTTGAACATCTGCTTTTAGAACAAAACAAATTTTGGTGTTATTTTTTGAAACTTTTCTTTTGAAGGAATCAAATCGTTCAAGAGCTTTTAATGAACCTTTACCTTTTCTGTTTGCGAAAGAATCATAAATAAATGCTTTTTCAAAAATAGGTTCAAGAATATTGCATAAAGCATGGTGTATAATTCTATCTCTAAAATGCGATTTAGAAATTTTTCTGGTTTTGGGATCTCTTATTATAAAATTAACCAAAGGTTTAGGATTGTATGAATGTAGTAATAATTCAGTTTTAAGTAAAAGAAGATTATTCTTTAGATCTTTTTCAAATTCTAAAACATAATTTTTAATAGTTTTATATTTTCTTGCTTTTTTGAACGCAAGTTTAAGATTTTTGTAACTGCAAAGTTCATTCCATAAATCTCTAGTCATTCTGTTAAATATCTCAGTAAGCTGGACTATTCCACAAAGGCCATTATGATTATGAACATTACGATCATTGGCATTGAAATTCGAATTGTTATCGAAGTTGTTAAGCCTAGAGGCCCTCGCAACTGATAGCTCTTTTACTGAATTTGCACTGCTGTTTCAGCCATAAGTTCCTAAGAACTTGTGTCACAGCTGTATTTTATGACATCAAATGCCTTAGTAAAAGAGCGTGTAGTCCAGCCTTGCTTCTTAAAGAAGTTTAGCTGAGACAAATTTGTTAAAAAATAAAAGTTTATAAGAATTATTGTTGTTTAGATTGATAAAAAGTATTTGCAACATTTAAAAGTACAGTAGCTAATGTTTTATCTACCTTATTAGGATTTTCAGTTAAGTATTTAGCAATTCCTTCTGGAGTATACCCTTCTAAAATTTTTTCGTCGGCTCCGCCGATTTTTTCTACCCCACAAAGGCCATC
>CAYUTI010000005.1:0-77259 GCA_964447685.1 Candidatus Woesearchaeota archaeon | reverse complement strand
TTCCTGCACCTTGACCCTTTTCTTCGAATTTAGTTACTTCTTCGAAAGGCACATAATCACCATGACTATTATTTCCAAAAATCTCAAGCATGTTTATTTGATAAGAATATATGGTTCTATGATGGGTATTATCTATTATTACTTCTTCCCAATTTGGTCCGTGAATTGCATGTTGATTTCTTTTTTCTTCAATTTTGAGAGCAGGTTTTTTAATTAAAGTTTTATTAGACTTTCTTTCTAAGATTTCAAATTCTATATCACTAAAAGAGCCAATTAAAATTTCATCTCCCTTATAAGAAGCAGTGATTGTATAAAATCCTGGAGAAAAATTATTAGTATCCCACCAAGTTTCTGCAAATCCCAACTCGTTAGTATATTGTTCACCAATTAAATTCTCTTTATTATAAAACTGAATCTCTTTATCTGGTAAAGGGCTTTCATTTTCATAGGATAGATAAGCTTTGACATTTACATTCTCTCCTTGAATAGGTTTTAACTTATTTGTTATAATACCTAAAAGGGTTTTGATTAAAGTTGATTCTTCTACCTCCCTTATTGGTTCATCTTTAGAATCATCAGTTTTATTTGACAGATTTAAGATGGTATCCCCAATAATTTCAGGAGTCATAGTTTCATTAAGGATTTCTTCGGATAAGTTTGAATTATAATTTTCTGAAATGTTATCTTCTAGAGATATAATTTCTTCAGAATAATTATCTAAACTTTCAGAATTATTCCCCCCTAGAACCACAAGTGACATAATTATAATTAAAAATGTAAGTAAAAAAAATGTGCTTTTCCAATTCCCCTTCTTTTTATAAATTATTCAAATCCCCCCCCCAAAGATATATTTTTAAAATCATAACTTCTATATAAAGATGTTTGATTATCAAGAAGTAATAAATATGAGAAAATAGATAATTTTATTTAGATTAAAAATTTAAAACCCTTATGGTAAAAGTCCTCAAAAACAGAGGAAACTGGTTAGATGAAAATATTAGAATTATCAGACTTGTAAGCCTGAGTATTTTAGTTTTAGATTTAATAACTGCTCTTTGGGATTTCTACTTTGGTTCTTTCTTATTTTTTGCTTCACTAATATTCTTTAGTCAATCAGGGAGATATAAGAAAGGAATAAAAGGAGAAGAATTAGTTGAAAAACATTTATTAAAATTAGATGATACGTATTATTTATTTAATGATATTAATCTTTCTAAAGGCTATGGGAATATAGATCATGTTGTTGTAGGTCCAAATGGTATATTTGTAATAGAAACTAAACATCACAGAGGTTACATAAGATGTAATGGTGATGAATGGACAAGACATTATCCTAATAAGTACTATAAACTAAAAAGCTTTAGTAAACAAGCAAAGGGAAATGCTTTGAAGATAAGAGAAGTATTAAGCTCTTCTAAGGTTGTAAAAAATGATTTCTTTGTTAATAGTGCGGTAGTTTTTACTAATCCTGATTTGTTCTTAAAATTGAAGAATTCTAAAGTTCCTGTGGTTAGAGTAGGAAAATTGAATGAGTTTATTGTTAAAAAGAATAACGTTATGTTTTCTAATCGTGAAGTTAAGCATATTGCTGATGTTATTTTGAAGGAAGCTAAGTTGGGTGCAAAACCTAAAAGTTTTAATACTCAAAAACCTTTAGATTATAAATGTTAACAAAAGATCAACTTATTAAAAGATTAGATACGATTTTTAAAAAAGAACAAAAGGAAATGGAAGAAAATGATTTTCAACCAATTATTTCTTTAGTTTATAATTTGGTGGATGAAGCAAATAATCCAGAAATGATTAGAAAAAAGATGTTTATTAGAAATTTACAGGTAACTAAAATACAAGTACCGATCAGCAAAATAGAATATGAAAACTTAAACATGTTAATAAAATTATATAGATCAATATCCATTGAATCTTCCTTAAAAAAATCTTTCATAAATTGGATTTCAAATCATATTGAAACTGATCTAAAATTGATGGAATCAAGAGGGATTATTGTAAAATCATATAATGGATCCACATCTGGTTTAGCTTTTTACTTTTTATTCAAAATAAGAGAGTTTGAAATATTAGAAGATTCTATCAGGAAAAGAATAAAACGTAAGAACCATGGCAAAGAAATACTAAATTTTTTAAAAATGATTTTGATTTATGAAAATCATATGATCAATGAAGATATTCTTAATATCTTAGAGAATATTACTAAAAGTATTTTACAATTTTATTATCAGCAAATAAATCAATATAATCATCACTCTTCATATTTTATTTACCAAAATGAAAAAAAAATAATTGGTGATCTAATAAATGAAATTAGAGCTTTTTGGCTTAAAAAAGAATTATCTCAACATTTTAATTTTCAGATAGATCAAGACAAAGAGGAAGTTCAAGAATTTATCTCAGTATATGGATTTAATAAAGAAATTTCTAATGCCCTTAATAAAATTGATAAACTTTATTTTAGTGTATCTGAAGATGAATTTGAATTTAGAAATGGCATATCCCTTATCAAAGAAGTTTTTGATAAAACAATTGATTCAGTAATAAAAAAATTAAAAGACCTAACTGGAGAAAAACCGAAAAGATTAGAAACAGATGAAGGAGATACTCAGCCCAAACATAGATTTATAGGTAACCATCTTTCCTTTTCAATAGGAGAAGAACTTACTATAAAATCATTAAACAAAATGCTTAATGAAGAAAAACATGATCTCATCTCCAAAAAAGAGAAATTTAGATTATGCAGGAATTTTACAATTGAATTTTTACTTCTTGTTTTTAGGAAATTAGATGAGTTTGAAAAACAATAGATATAGTATATTAATCAAACCCTTATTAAATATAGTCTATATTTAATAAAAACTTAAAAAGATTAAGGTATAAGGTTTTATTATATAAATAAGAAAGAGGCTTAAATGGTTGTATGTAAAATCCCAAATTCGGATGAATCTCTAGATCAGATAGTTAATTGTTTGAAAATTTTATCAGATCTTGAAAATGAATTTAATAAAAATGATGAATCCACTTTAGACATGTCTTCTTTGGAGTGGATTTGTCCTTTTTCTTCTTTAATTTTAAGTAGTAAGATTAGCGAATTACATAACTTAAGAAAAAATAGTCTTAATATTATTCCTCCATCTAAACAGGTTGTAACAGAACATTTAGACAGAATTGGTTTTCCATTAGGGGATAGTAATATAAACGGAACACATTTACCAATAAGGCACTTCAATAAATACCCCTCTAAAACATGTAATAAATTATTTGATTTTATAGATGAAACATTTCCTCATTCTTTACAAGGAAATTGTGTAAAATTTTTACTTAGTGAATTAGTTGACAATGTGGATCAACATTCAGAGTACACACATGGGACTATAATGGCCCAATTCTTCCCAAAAAAAGAAATTGTTGATATAGGGGTTATAGACAACGGAATTTCAATACCTGCCTTATTTGAAAAAAATAATATCTCTTTTAAGGAAGATGCTAAAGCAATAGAATCGGCTATGTGTGGTAAATCTACTAAAAAAGAAGAAGGAAGAGGATTTGGTCTATCTTCGACAAATGCAATAATAACAGAAGGGCTTAAAGGACAATGCTATATGATCTCAAGAAAAGGTATGTTAACCACAGCACCAAAAAATATTAGAAAAGTTTTTATATTTGAAGATGTTATACATAAAGGTACAATAATATATTTAAGATTTCCAGTGCCAAAAGAGAGGGTAAATATTTTACCATATATTCAAAAATGAAAATAATAAAAATTTCTGAAGAAGTAAGTAATTATCTAATTACTAGAACTGATTTAAAAAATCTTTTTGATAATATCGACAGGTTAAGTGATGAAGAGATAATTATTGATTTTAAAGATGTTTCTTTTATTTCAAGATCATGTGCTGATGAATATTTAAAGTTAAAAAATAAGATTAATAAAAAGATTGATGAATCCAATCTAATGAGTGATGTTAGGATTATGTTTGAAGTAGTTAAGTTTCAATTAGAAAAAGAAAGAGAAGATAATCCCTCTTTAATAGCTCCAATAATGTTTTTATAATTTAATAACCTTATTCATTCTTACTTTCAGATTTAAGATACCCTTTTTCACTGAGATAAGCCAATACTATATTCCTAATCACTTCAGACTCTTTCTCTCCTATTCGTCCAACTAGCTCTTTCTCAATTATTTTCCAAGATCCATCAGGTATACTAACCAGTATTCGTTTCATAGTCAATAATAAAAGTATCTCTCTTATATAAGCTTTATGATACTCCAGTATAACATATATGTTACAGTAACGATATATTTATATACTACAAGATACTTATATATATTATATAAGATATATAGATGAAAAAAGGAGGTGATCAAATGAAACTCTGCAAATACTGCAAAAAAGAAGGTAAGTATGATCCAATGATGCACAAAGTTTTGTGTGAAGATCATAGAGATATTTACCTAAACATTCGGAGCATCTGGAATGCTATTGTAGATTTACAATTTAGTAAATAAGGGGAGGCTCGAGACCAACCCCTTAACAGAGTTGTCGCATCGGGAAATGAAACAATCTGCAATAGGTTCTATGGATGAGAAAATTAATAAACTTTTTGATAGCTTCAGCACTAACTATCCTGCTGAAGTTTCTTTTATTCTTTATCAGTTAGAACCTCCAAAGATAGGACAAAGAGACTCACTTTACAAACCACAAAGCATACAAAAACTCTACCTATACAGAATAATCAAAGGCTTCAACTATTACACCAAACTAACTAATTATCTTAACTCCAATCCAATAGAAGCAAGAAGACTCGGTTTCTACAAGGATGAAAACAACAACTTACAATTACCAACCAAGCAACACTTCAATCAATTCTTTCAAAAACATCCCCACTTAATCCAAGAACTAGATCTCATAGCTAAGAAGATCTTACAAACAGCAACAAACAAAGGTATCCTCTTAGACATAGAACTAGTAAAGAAAACAATCAACAAACATAAAGATAAAAAAGAAGAACAAAAAAAAGTATTCCGTGAAGCAACAAAATTAGTAAAACAATTAATTTATCCTCAAGTTGATATTAAGATAAAAGAAAATGGTAAGTTCACAACAAAAGACTTGTTAGATATTCTCGTACACATAGCTTATTCACATGATTTCACAACAAATGGCTCTTCAACATTTCAAGAATTATATCCGGAATTAAAAGCACCATCTGGAGATTTAATGTTATATCACTTCAATAAATTTGATTCAATAGAACAAATCAAAGAAATGTTTGATAAAATATTTGACATTATTTTTAATTTCGCCAGGAAAAACTACAAATCACTTAACAGAAGAAAACTAAACATAGCTTATGATATTCACAAGATCCCTTACTATGGAGATCCAAACAATCCTTATATTTCAGAAAGTAAACATGAGAGAGGAACTTCACATTTTTATCAATTCTTAACCTGCTCCATAGTTGTAGCTGGAAAAAGATTTGTGATAGATGCAATTCCAATTCATAAACTAGATTCTATAGAAGAGTTATTAGACCAAAGTTTAGAAAAAGTAAAACAGAAAATAAATATTGAACATGCTTACTTCGATAGAGGATTTGATAGTTCAAAAGTAATTAATGTGATTAAGAAACATAAAGTGAAGTTTATTATGCCTAAAGTTAGAAGTCCAACTGTAAAAGCTTGGATGATGATAAGTGAAGGTTGTGAAGCAAGAATTGTTGAAAACTTTGAAATTGGTTCTAAAGAAAAAGCTTTGGTTAATTTGGTTTTAGTAAATGATGAAGAAGGAATTAAAAGAGCTTTTATTACTAATTTCCATATTCCTTTACAATTAACACATTATCTCTATACTTGGTATTCTAAACGTTGGGGCATTGAAACTTCTTATAGACAGATAGATCATGATTTCAAAGCTAGAACAACTACTACTAATTATCATATTAGGTTGTTTTATTTCTTATTCTCTGTGTGTTTGTATAACTTATGGATTTTAGTTAATATTTGTGTTTCAATAAAACTTAATGGAAGATTACCTGAAAAACCAATCATTACAGCTAAGTTATTTGCAGTAGTTTTGTATAAAGTTTCTTATGAAGATCCTCCGACGTGATGGTTCTTTTTACTAAATTGTAGAAAGGTTCTAGTTAGGAGTATCTTATTTTTCTGTTATTTCTTAGAGATTACAAACAAAAAGTTACATTTTCTAAAATTTTTTTCAAAAACAAATGGAAACTAAATTAAAAATTTTAAAAGATTAAGCTTTATCTACATACTTTAATACTACTTTCCTGTCTACTGTTTCTTTTAAATTAGTCTTTGGAGGACAAAATCCAAATCTCTTCCATATTTTATATTTTGTAGTATGTTTAGAATTTTTTGGAATTACCGATTTTTCAAAGAAATTTATGATTGAGCTATCCTTATTTAATTCTAAAACATAAAAATTATGATTATTTCTTTTATTTGAAAATTTTCCTTTAATTAATCTTGGACCTACAAACTCTAGATCAATATTTTTTCCTAATTTTTTAATATCTTCGCAAAGTTGTTTTGATGCTGATCCAATTCTAAGCCTCATATCATGATGATAAGATAATCTAAATCCCTTTGCATATTTTCCATATGATTTCCCACAAAAGATACTCCCATCTGCATCAAATAAACCCCTTAATAATGAAGCTGAAATTTCCTTAGAATCAAAAGACCAAGAGGGAATCTTCGCAGTATATACTTTTTTTCCTGGTTGAATTCCTAAGTCTATTAATTTATTAATAACTTCTTTGTTGTAAATTCCTAATCCGTAGACTTTCCAATAAGGAAATAATTTAGGTTTTGTTTTAAGAAAAGTTTTTGAAAAAAGATTAGATAAATGATTATCATAATACTCCCTATCTTCGGTTATATCTCCTGTTATAAATAAAGAACAACCTCTTTTTTGTATCCAACCATCTCCTATTATTAAACCACATATTTCAGCGATTTCTGGTGAAGGATTCATATAAATAAATAAGCAAAACTAGTATATAAACCTGGCGCGGGTCTCTGGCAAGTGTGTCCAGTGTTTTTATTCTATAACTTCTAATTTACCGAATTTACCTGGAGATACTTGAAGTTTATCTTGATAAGAAGCACACCAACCATTTGTTATTTTTATTTGGTCACCTTCTTTTACTTGATCAATTTGTTCATTCCATAAAGTGATAGTAACTTTACCAGTGTCATCTTCGCCTTCAAAGTTACAAACTCTCAAAGCTCCACCTCTTACTTCTCTAGGTGCTTCCTTCTTTGTGATTTTTAGGATTAATTCGTCAACCTTTGTTTTATCTTTTAATTCATTTACTTTCATAGGTTTAAAATTTTAATAGGAAGTATATAAAGTTTTTTGTAGTTGAGAAGTAATGTTTATAAAGCGCCATTTCTAACTTTAAACTATGATAAATAAGGTTTTATTTAGGAATGGAAAGAAGTATTACTGGCAAGAAGGAGAACTACAAACTGATGCAGGTGTTCTTAAAGATCTAGAGAAAGCTGAGGGTTTAGTTAAAGCTCATTCCGGTAAGGAGTTTATTGTAATGAATGCTAATTTCTTAGATAATATTGATAAAATGAAGAGAGGACCTCAAGCGATGCTTGAAAAAGATATTGGTGTGATTATGGTTAATTTAGGATTGGGTAAAGCTTCTGTTGTTTTGGAAGGTGGGGTGGGTTCTGGTAAAATGAGTTTATTTTTATCTCGAATTTGTAAGAAAGTTTATAGTTATGAGGTTGATGAAGGTAATTATAATTTAGCTAAGAAAAATTTAGAAGATGTTAATAATGTTGATTTAAAATTATCTGATGTTAAGGATGTTAAAGAAAAAGATTTTGATGCTTGTATTTTAGATGTGCCTAATCCTTGGGAGTGTTTGAAAGAAGTTAGTGATAGTTTAAAGAATGGTGGTTCATTATGTGTTTATGTTCCGACTGTTACTCAGGTGATTAGATTAATGAAAGAGATTGAAGGGTTGAATTTAGTTAAAGTGAAAACGGTTGAGATTCTTGAAAGAGAGTGGTATACTGAAGGTTTGAAAGTTAGACCAAAAAGTGAGAATTTGAATACTGTGTTCTTGAGTTTTTTTAGAAAATATTGAAAATGAAAAACTTAAAAGAGATTATAGAATGGAATACATTTTATCCTAATGCATGTATTTTTGTGAGTGGAATGAACTTTGGATATGGAAACTTAGAATTGTATAGAGGAAATTACAAAGATGCCGCAATACTTTACAGCATATCTTTCGGTTGGGGAATATTAGGTTATTTAGGTAATAAGTGGAATAAAGAAGAAAAGGTTTAGAAACATTTAAAAACCAGCAAATTAGAGATTAATCCATAAAACCTTGCGAGTTCTAAAGACTAATCTCTGAAATATATAAGAAATAAGAGTATATAAATATACCGGAGAAAAGAAAATGGTAAAAAAATATGTGTTAGATACGTCTGTTGTAATTGAAAAAATTGCTTCAGATTTGATAAAGAAAAAAGAACTAAAAGGTAAAATCATAATTCCCCATGTTGTTGTAGCTGAATTAGAAAGTCAAGCAAATAAAGGATTAGAAATTGGATTTTTAGGATTAGAAGAGATTCAAGAAATAAGGTCGTTATGTGAAAAAGGAAAGTTAGAATTAGAATTCTATGGTTCAAGACCAACTGAGCAACAAATTAAGTTTGCAAAGTCTGGTGAAATAGATGCAGTAATTAGACAAGTTGCAGTAGATGAAGAAGCTACCTTGATTACTGCTGATAAAGTTCAAGCTGAATCAGGAAAAGCGTTTGGATTAGATGTTAAATACTATAAATTCGAAAGAGTTAAAGAAAAATTAACAATCGAAAGTTTATTTGATAGTAAGACTATGAGTTTACATCTTAAAGAAAAAAATTATGCTTATGCTAAAAAAGGTAAACCTGGAGAGTGGAGTCTAGAAAAAGTTGGAAAGAAGATTTATAGTAAAGAGGACATGGAAGAAATCGCTAAAGAGATTGTTGAAAAATCAAGAATTGATTCTGAAGCCTTTGTTGAGATTTCTCGGAAAGGTAGTAGTGTTATTCAGTATAAAGACTATAGAATTGTTATTGTTCGTAAGCCTGTTGCAGATGGTTTAGAAATAACTGTTGTTAAACCTTTAAAGAAATTAGAGATTGAGGAATACAAACTTCCTGAAAAATTAAATGAAAGGATTGCTGCTGGATCAAGAGGAATAATTATTTCTGGAGAGCCTGGTTCAGGTAAAAGTACTTTTGCAACTGCCTTAGCAGATTATTTTGTTAAGATGAAAAAAGTAGTTAAAACTGTAGAGAGTCCTAGGGATTTAAAACTAAGAGAGGAAGTAACTCAGTATAGTAAGAATTATACAACTAGTGAAGAAATTCATGACATCTTATTTTTATCAAGAGCAGATAATATCATTTTTGATGAAATGAGAGATACACCTGATTTCAATCTTTACATGGACTTGAGATTAGCAGGTAGTGAATGTATTGGTGTTGTACACTCTAGTTCACCTATTGATGCAGTTCAAAGATTTATTACAAGAATGGAAGTTGGAATGATTCCTTCTGTTATTGATACTATAATCTTTATTGATAAAGGTAAGATTGGTAAGATCTTTGTTTTGAAAATGTCTGTTAAAGTTCCTTCTGGAATGATGGAAGCAGATCTTGCAAGACCTGTTGTTGAAGTTTTTGATTTTGAAAATGGAAAGCTAGAGTTTGAAATCTATTCCTATGGTGAACAGACGGTTGTTATTCCAGTTGTTGAAGGTGTTAAATCTGGATTAGAAAAATTAGCTGAAAAACAGATTGAAAGAGAAATGCAAAGGTATTCTGACAATATTAAAGCTGAGATTTTAAATCCTGGAAGAGTGGCAGTTTATGTAGATGCCCATGAGATTCCTAACTTGATTGGGGCAGGTGGTAAAAATATTATGAAAGTTGAAAAAGAGTTAGGAATGGGGATTGAAGTTCGTGAGATTTCTAAAACTCAGATTAAAAAGGAAGGCAAGGTTTTAGAGTATTCAATTAAAGACAGTAATAAAACTTTAGTATTCTTTGTTAAAGGCTCAGGAAGTGTAGATGTTTTTGTTGATGATAACCTTTTATTTACTGGAATCATTGGCAAGAAAGGAATAATGAAACTTCATAAGAAAAGCAAGTTAGGGAAGAGTTTGGCTGATGCTTTGGATGCTGGAAAGAAAGTAGAGTTTAGGAAGGTATAGTTTTATTAGCTAAATGTTTTTAAATTAAAATTTTTTTCTTTTTTTTATGGAAGGAAAGAAATTTTTTGATATTGTTCTTGAGAGATGTTTAAAGGAATTTGGTAATTATATCGATTTGGAAAGAATGTGTAGTGAACCTAATCAAAAGATATGGGAAGAATCTTCTGAAGGTTTGTTGATTAGGTATAAAGGAGATATTTTGATTAGAGAGGATGAAGTTACAGGAGATATTGGAAAATGGAGGGCTGCTCAGTCAAAGAGGTTAATAGCAATAAGAGACGCCCTTGAGGATTTATTTAGTTTTAGATTAATTGAAAAGAATGCAACTATTAATTTAGATTATTTAGCAAGAGATTTTGAAATAGGTACTAGAAAGGTTATCGATAATATTAATGGAGAAGGGGTTTCAATTCAAGAAATTAAAGTGTATGATAGGGTTCATATTGGTTATTTAAGACATAGAGTTTAAGTCACAAGATTTAAAAAGAATTTATTCTTATATTTTAAATAATGAGCCCGTAGCTCAGCCTGGATTAGAGCGATTCCCTCCTAAGGAATAGGCCGTGGGTTCAAATCCCATCGGGCTCGTTTGAAAAAGATGGCATTTGAAAAAATAATATTTTGGGTTGAATTCCCTGAAGAATTGAATTGGGTAAAAGTAGAGAAATTACTCTCTAAAGTAGATCTTAATATTTGTATTTATCTTGCTGTTAAGAGTAGAAAACAGTTTGAAGAGTTAGAAAAAGAAATTAAAAGATTTAAACATATTAAAGATATTGGTGTGTGGCCAGTTTTAGAAAAAGAAAAAGGCTATTGGTTTTCTGGGCAGACTACTAAAGAAGATATTGATAGGTTAAGAGAGTATTCTGGTTTGAAAATTAAGATTGATTTGGAAGCTCCGTTCAAAGGGGGGTATAATCACTTTAAAATGATTTGGTATAGTTTTATTAGAATGAGTAGAAAAGCTGAAAACTCTGAGTATTTAGAGGAGACTATTGATTGGTTGTGTAAAAACTCTGAAGTTGAGTTAATAGCTAATGAATTTCCATTTCCTAAAGTTATGAAAAGAGCAGGAGTTTATATTGATGTTCGTAAATATCCTAACTTAGATAAGAATATTATGAGTTATACAAGTATGGCGGGTGCTTTAATGAGACCTTTCTGGAAGAGAGTTAAAAATAGAATGTTAAAAAGAGCTAAGAAGAAGTATGGTGATAAATTAATGACTTCTGTTGGTTTGATTGGTACTGGAATTTTAGGTAATGAACCAGTTTATAAAAATCCTTCGCAGTTGAAAGAAGATCTTAATGATGTTTCTAAATTAGGAATTAAGAAAGTTGCCATTTATTCTTTAGAAGGTGTGTTCCGAAGAAAAGATCCTATTAAATGGTTGGAGGTTGTTAAGGAGTTTTCTAAAGACTAAGAATTTTATCAGCTGCTTGTTCTGCACCATCTGATTCTATCTTTAGCTTATCTAATTTCTTTTGTTGGTTTTTAATATCTGCAAAGAATTTGTTCAAAGATGATTTTACTTCATCTGGATTTCCTTGAGTTGCTATATTTCTTAAGGTGTAAGCATTCATTTGTTGTTCTACATGATTTTTAATTGGGAAAATAAGCATAGGTTTTTTGAAAACTAGGGCTTCTGATAGAGTGATATGGCCTGCAAGGGTTATTACACCTTTACAGACTTTTAAGTATTCTAGGAAGTTTGGTTGGAAAGCGGTGTAGTGATAACCTGGGATTTGTTTTTTTCCTCCAAAGATAACTACTTCTTCTTTGTTTCTTAAATAATGGAAAATATCTTTTGCTAATTTGTATCCGAAGTTTGATCCTCCAAGCATGATTAAGATAGGCTGTTTTTTTAATTTTAATTTTTTCATTAAATGTGATTCATCAGGTAATAAGTCTTCAGTAGTTCTAACTATCGGATTCAAATAAGTATAATCTGTTTGTATTTTCTTTTGTTCGAAGAAAGTTGGGATTAAAGTTAATTTTGATTTTTTGTAGTAGTGTTCTAAATACTTGGCTTGAGTTGTTAAGAGATAATCTTTTTTTGGATATTCTTGATAAGTCTTTGGGTTGAAACCGAAAATTGTTATTACTGGCTTTCTAAGTTTCTTTCCTATTAGGTTTGCCAGAGGTTCAAAATCTGAAACTATTACATCTGGTTCAAAAGCTTTTATTTGTTTTTTATTTTTTAGATAAGAGTATTTCCAAGTGATAGGTAAAAAGAAGTTTCTAAATACGAAAAAGAAAGGGTTGAATGTTAAGTTTTCATCTGCAAACTTATAACCTTTTATTTTAAGAGTCTTGAATTTGCTTTCAAAGTAATTAAAGGAAGTATCATAACCTAGGATTAAAACTTTAGTATTAGGCTCTTTTTCTTGTATTTTCTGAATAACTGAGTGAATCCTTATTGAATCTCCATAGCCAAAGCCAGTTACTAAAAATAATATTTTTTTCATCTTATTCTATAAAATCTCTCCGCATATCTTGTTTTAATTTTTCTTCCGTATAGTCTTGCTCTTAAATATACGGGTATTGTTAATAAATACATGGATAATTTCTGGGATTTAAACTTTTGCATTATCTTTAGTTTTTGTTTGAAGTGGGGAGTAATGTCTATGTATAGTTTTGGTAGTTGTCTTTTAGTTATGTTCCAAACATCAAAAGAGTAAACATCTGGACTGATTTTCATAGTTTCTAGGGTTTCTAGAATTGCTTTATTTACTGCTCTGTGATCTGGATGAGGATCTACTTTTGTAGGTATGAAGACCTTAGAAGGTTTGTGTTTTTTGATTATTTCTTTAAGTTTAGTTTTGATATCTTGTTCTTCTATTTCTTTTAGAAGTTTTGTATCTGTTAGGTTTAAGAAGTAAGTGTGTTTGATGTTTAGAATAGAATCTACTTTTTTTGTTTCTTGTTTTCTTTCTTCTACAATTATTTCTTCCTTTAAGTGAGGATGAGATGATTGACCTTTTGAGAAGACTATTTTGATTAGTTTCTTTTTCTCATTTTTGTATTTTACAAGAGTTCCTGCCATCCCTACTGCTTCATCGTCAGGGATGTGCAACACATACTAAGATGCATTCCACTTTTTCTCACCTTCCCGCCCTTTCAAGTTGTTCTAATCTTCCGGGCAGTGTTGTTTTTGGTTCTAGATAACCTTTTTGTTTCCATAATTCATATCGGGTTATTATTCTCATATTTGCAAAACCTATTAATTCTAACCATTTATTAAGATTATTTGGTCCATCTAAATTTATGTGGTTGGATATATAAACCTTATTATTTCTTTTATCTTTTCTTTCATAATCATATTTTGTGTTTAATGTAAATTCATTTTTTCTTAAAAAGTTTTCCATGTCTTTTACTAACTGTTTAGATTTAAAATGTGCTGTAATCCTTGGATAATTGTGTTGTTTAGTGAAAACCAATGTAAAATCTGTATCAGCTATTCCTTTTATACATTTTGCTATCAACTTTGGATTCTTCTTAATTTCTTTTGGAATAGAGATTTCTTTGTTTTTATCTTTTTTAACTCCGAGGCGATGTAGAAAAATTCTGAAAGCTTCATCTTGGAATCTGATAATTAATGCCCCATTTTTTGCTAATGATGCAGTTGTTTTTCTTCCAATGCATTTCTCTATTAAGGAAGGTACATATTTTTTCATATAATCTTCATCTTCTATTGGATTTCCCAATATAGAAATTTTGTAACTCTTTGAGTTCTTTTGATAATGTATACATCCGTCTCCCAATATAATCCCTATTAATTCTGCCATATCTTCATTTAAGACAAGTTCATTTGCTTTTTTTGCAAAAATTCCTCTTCTACATTTCATACTACAAAATCTTCCTCTTTTATCTTTATGTCTTGCAGGAGGAGTATAGAATTCTTTTCCACAGGTTTCACAAGGTCTTGTAACTCCTTTTCCTAACTTATTCCAAGGCACGTGGCCTTTCTTAAATCTAGTATCTTTAGAACCTCTTTTTATCATCTTTTATGTAAGACTTAGAAGTTTAAAATATTTTTGATTTTATTTAAGAAAAGATAAATGCGCCGGCCGGGATTCGAATTTCCGAATGCTAAATTTCTTAACATTTCCCGGATCAACGGCTCACTACTGCTATAAAGCAATGGAAGGCCGCTATATTGGCTATCCTTGACGGATTCTGGCCATTGTACTACCAGCGCAACGCATTTAATATATTAAACTTAGAAATTAAGACTTATAAAGTTTTCTGATTTATCTCTTAAAAGGCAAAGGTTTAGTAGGAGGCTCTTGAGGTTGTGATTTCCAACCCTTAGCTAAGAAAGATATGCCCTTTGGTGATTTTTTGTCAGTTTTTATTTTTGAAGTTTTATCTAACTCGTTGAAAGCGTAATCAATTTGATTCTTTTTCCAACCTTTTGATTCAAGAACCTTTTTAATTTGAATATCCGGAATTCTTCTTTGTCTTGCTTTTTTAATGAAGTTTTCTAAGTTTTCTAAGTCTGATTTGTTCTTGAAAGGTGAAGTCTTTATTACTTTTGCTTTTAATTCATCAAAGTTACCTTTACCTTTATACATATTTAGATAATAAGCTAATAATACTACAAATAATAATAAGAATATAACCCATCCCCAAGGAATATTAGACTTGCAATCTTCTGGACAGGTGATTTTATCTTCTAAAGGAACAGTACATTTACCATCTCCACATATTGGTTCATTTGTTGACCCGCCTGTGATTGTTGAAGGAATTACAACTAAGTTAGTAGGTGCTACTTTATCTCCATCTACGGAATAGGAGATAGTTTGTGGTAAACCTGATAAGGTGAATTTTACAACAGGATCTGAATTGATTATCGCGGTTGGAGTAGTTGTGAAATTAATTTGTGAAACTGAAGAAGCTACTGTCTTTGGAATAAATTCAATTATATCCACGGTACCCAAGGATTTTGAAGATGTAATTGTTTTTTTGAAAACGGTTTTTTCTATTGATGGTTTTGTATAAAACGATATTATAGAAGATTGAACTTCTAAGTTAACAGTTATTGAATTTTGTAATTGTTTTAATTCTTCTAAGTCTAAATCTCCTGCAAGTTCTTGAGTTAAATCTGAAGGTTGGATTGGAACTACATCTTTATAGGCTGATATTGGTATTATCTCTCTTGGAACGGTTTCTAATAAAGCATCTATCTTCTGATTTGTTTGTTCTATAACTTGTTCTTCTGAGAGATTAGATAATTGTTTAATTGAGCTTTTGTAAATTGTAAGTTGAGAAAGTGCATTTTGAACTGCGTTTGTGTAACCTAATACCTCTAAAGTAGTAGGTGAAGCTTTTAACTTAGTTAGATAATATTCGGTAGCATTTATTTTGGCTTCAATACTTGAAGAAGAGTCTAAAGCTCCCTCCTTGAATACATTAACTGTAGAACCATTAGTTAAATCATTTAATTTAGCCTTTAAAGTAAATGCATAAGATGAGAAGTTACTTGGTAAGGCTGGTGTTTTAAGTGCATAATATGATAAAGGCACTTCTAATGTTGTAGTGTTCTTGGTTAGATCAATTGTTCCTATTTTTGTTATTTTTCCAGGAATTATTTCGAAGGTATATAGATCAGAGGTAGTTGAAGTTAGTGAACCCTTTGTATATTCCAAATTAAGATTAGATAATTCTAAAGTTCCTGAGGAGTTTGCTTCTATTACTAAAGGAATAAAACAAAAACCTCCTGTGCAGGAAGATGAAGCAAATAACAAACTTGTACTAAATGCTTCGATAAAAGATTCTGAGGTTTTCAAATCTGTTTGAGTATTTAATATTTCTGAATAAGCTGAAGGTTTTAATCTTATCTGTAAATCTGCGCTATCAAACCTATCACATTGAACGTCTCCTTTATCTGCATCATAATCGCATGTGTAAGCAGTAGTCTTGTCAGTTCCCCGATCATCAGAAGAATCTGCACCAAGAGTATAACTCTTTTGGGTACTATCTCCTCTTTCAACAAATAAACATAATAATATGTTCCCTACAATCGGATAAGTTAGATGAAGATCTGCGGAGTTCCATTGAAGGCTACTTGACTCTGAAAATGCTACTACATCTGTACCCCCGCTTGCTTTGAATGAATCACCTAAACCAGCAGGCTGTAAGATTGTTGCTCTAAGACCATCTGATGCTTCACTTTTGAACTTTACTTCTACTTGGAAATCTTTTGAGTAAGGTACATCAAAAAGTTCGCAGTATAAACTTCCTTCTTCTGATTTATTTTTCTTAAGGAAAATTTGATCTGTTGAAGTATCATCAAGGTATTTTGGAAGAACTACTTCTTTGTAAGTTGTTCTTGAACCTAGATAAACCCACTCTTTATAACCATCATCACTAATGTCTATTGAAGGCCTTTTAATATTGGTTCCTTTAATATCCATGGTTAAGGCATCAATAGATTCTATGTCACTTGGAAGTCTTAGTGCTAGAAGTTGTTTTCCTGGTCCATCGAAAGTAAGAGTTTTTTTATTTGCTTTAGCTGAACCATTATATATTTCTTCTGTTGATTCAAAAGTTAAAGATTTTCTTGATAAAATATCTGTTAAGTTTAAAGATTTTGATTCTGAAGCCAATAGTAAGGTTAGTTCTGAATTTTTATTAATTGGCTCGATAAGTTTTATGATAATATTTCCTTGTACGGTTTGATTTTCTTGATAAGCTGATTTTGTTAAATCAACTATTAGAAAAGAGGTTTTATTTGATAATGTTGCATAACCCGTAAGTTGAGGATTAAAAGCTATAAAGAAACCTAACGCAAAGATCAGAATAGTGAATGCTAATACAATTTGTTTATTTTCCAACTTTATTACCTCTTTTTATGTTAAGATTGTATTAGAGTATATATTTAAATGTTTTGGGTTTCAGCAGAGCCAGGTTTTGGAAAGCTTTTTAAATACTATTATTTAGGTTTTACCCAATGAAGATAGACAATTTTAAAGGGTTTTACAGTAAAAATTATAAGAAACTATTCTTAATACCAATGATATTATTAGTTTTAGGTATCTTGGTAATTGCTAATACTTACTCTAAGGAAGGAGATTTCATCAGAAAGGATGTTACCTTGAAAGGGGGTATTGTAGCTACTATTTCCACTGATGCAGATAGTGCTTCTTTGGAAAGTTATTTAGTTGAGGAATTTCCAGAAGCTGATTTATTTGTTAGAAGTTTAGTTGAGTTTGGAAGTGATGAGCAGATTGGTTTGATTGTTGAAGCTTCAGATATTGATGCTGATGACTTACAGGGTGCTATTGAAGATCATCTAGGTATTGAATTAAATGAAGATAATTATTCTGTTGAAGAAGCAGGTTCAAGTTTAAGTGAAGGTTTCTATAGACAAATGATGAAGGCTTTGATTATTGCTTTTATCTTAATGGCTATTGCTGTTTTTGCTACTTTTAGAAGTTTAGTTCCAAGTGCGGCGGTTATTGGTGCAGCTATTACAGATATAATTGTTACAGTTGGATTTATTGATTTAATTGGAATGAAAGTTGGTACTGCAGGAATTGCAGCTTTATTAATGCTTATAGGTTATAGTGTAGATACTGACATCCTTTTGAGTACTAAGGTATTAAAGAGGAAAGAAGGAAGTATTGTTGATAGAATTTTTGATTCGATGAAAACTGGTTTAACTATGACTCTAACAACAATAATTGCCTTAAGTGCAGGTTACTTTGTTACATCAAATTTAGTTTTAAAACAAATGTTCTTAATAATTGTATTTGGGTTATTAGTGGATATACTTTCAACTTATTGTCAAAATGCAGGTATCTTAATGTGGTATACCAAGAGGAAAGAAAATGCTTAAAGATTTACCATTCAGAGTGTGGTTATTGATCGTTGTTTTAGTTTTAGCAATGATTGCTATTAACCCTAGTCCTGGTGCTACAGGTGTACAAGTTAAAAGTGTAGTTTCTGGAAGCGTTGCTGATAAAGAAGGCATTGGTGCTGGAGAAATTATTCAATCTATAAATGGTAAAGATATTGAAACTTTAAGAGATTATGCTGAGTCTATTAATGAAGTAGTTATCCCAGAAGTAAGTGTGAGTTTAGTTGCTTCTGGTTCTGAAATTAATTATATTACTACTAAAGATGTTGGATTCTTAGTTGATGATAATATGACTATTATCTCTGTTGAAGATTATGCAGTTGGTTTAGAAAGAGATATGATTATTGAAAGTTTTAATGGTGTTGAAGTTTCAAGTGTTGAAGAATTAAATACTGAGATTAATGGTTTAATTGTTAAAAATAAGTGGAACATTGTAACTAATGAAGAAAGTTATATTTTCTTACAAGCAGGAGAGCTAGGACTTTCTGTTGCTGAAAGAGAAAGTTCCAATATTAAGAAAGGTTTGGATTTAGCTGGTGGATCTAGAGTTTTGATTCAACCTGTTGGAGAAAATGTTGATGATCAAACTATTCAAGATTTAATTAGTGTTATGGATAATAGATTAAATGTTTATGGTCTATCTGACTTAAGGATTAGACCTGCTAAAGATAATGAAGGTAATAATTTTGTTTTAGTAGAATTGGCTGGTGCTACAAGAGAAGAAGTTAAAGAATTAATTGGTAAACAAGGTGTATTTGAAGCTAAAATTGCTGATGATGTTGTATTCGAAGGTGGAGAAAAAGACATCACTTTTGTTTGTAGAGGAGATGGTTCATGTTCAGGTATAAGAAATTGTGGGCAAATTAGTAGTGATCAATGGAGTTGTAGATTTGAATTTGCAATCCATCTAAGTGAAGAAGCTGCTCAAAGACATGCTGATATCACTAAAGATTTGGATGTTAATATTTCTGAGACAGGTCAAGAGTATTTATCTCAAAAATTGGATTTCTATCTAGATGAAAAGAAAGTAGATAGTCTGAATATTGGTGCTGATTTGAAGGGTAAAGAGACTACATCAATTGCTATTTCAGGTCCTGGTTTTGGAACTAACAGAGCTGAAGCTGCTCAAGATGCTTTTGCAAATATGGACAAATTACAAACTATTTTGATTACCGGTAGTTTACCTGTTGATTTAGAGATTGTTAAATTAGATACTATTTCACCTGTATTAGGAGAAGAGTTCTTAAAGAATTCAGTCATAGTTGGATTAGTTGCTATTTTAGCAGTAGGTTTAGTTGTATTTATTAGATATAGAAAATTAAAAATTGTTATTCCTATGATTCTAACATCTGCATCAGAGATTGTAATATTGTTAGGTTTTGCTGCTTTATTGCAGTGGAATTTAGATATTGCTGCTATTGCAGGTATTATTGCTGCAGTAGGTACTGGTGTAGATCACTTAATTATTGTTACTGACGAGGTTATTCGTGGAGAGAATGTTAGCTTTAACTGGAAAGAAAAGGTTAAGAGGGCTTTCTCAATTATCTTTGTAGCGTATATGACAACTGTTGCAGCTATGATCCCATTGTGGAATGCTGGAGCTGGTTTAATTAGAGGTTTTGCATTTACAACTATTGCAGGTATTACTATAGGAGTATTTATTACTAGGCCGGCTTTTGCGGCTATTGTAGAAAGATTGTTAAAAGATTAAGAACTTTGTTCTTTTAAATATTCTCTATGATGTTCTAGTGTTTCTTTAGGAAAGTATAATGGAGGCCTTTTGTAGAGGGTTGATTGTGGTTTTTGAGTTTTCTTTTCTGGGACAATCTTTATGATAATTGTATTAGCACCTGCGCCCTTTAGTATTTGATCGATTAGTTCAGAGACCTCATCTTTTGAATCGTCCATGTAGTTTATTATAGTATTTTAAGTATAAAATAGTTATGGTAATAAAAGAGTAAGGTTTTTATATTGAAAATGCTAAATTCCTGTCTTAAAGTACTACATATATGGACGAAAAACTGATAGTAAATAAGGCCAGAGCTTCATTAGGGAAATTCTGTTATGAGGAGTGCAAAGCATATTGTTGTAGGAAAGGTTATCTTGTTTTAGATGAAAAAGAAGTTAAAAAGTTTAAAGGTAATGAAGATATAATCAAGAAATTAGATAATGGAAAATATTCTTTAAATATGAATAAAAGAGGGTGTCCTTGTTTGGAAGATTATAAATGCAAAATATATAAAACAAGACCTAAAGTGTGTAGAGAGTTTCCAATCTTTGTTAATGATAAAACAATTAGAATATCCCCTAGGTGTTTAGCGGTGAAAGAAGACTTATTATATCCTTATATTGCAAAACTGATTAAGATGGGATATAAAATCCAAAAGAATGATGATTATGGTAGTTTAGAAGGAGATGTATTTAATTCTATTCAGATTTGATGAAGGATAAAGTTTTTCCTAAAGTTGAATCTTTTCTTACATTGAGATCTAAAACAGTTTCTTTCATTAATGTTTTTGAGAAGTTTAAATCTTCGAATAATTTTTCATTTATTGAAATACAGTTATAGATTGTTTTTGAATTTAATTCTTGTTTCCAATTTATTTCGTGTTCTGTTAATGAAGTTAATAACTCATTTAATTTTTCAAAAGAGGCTATAATACTATGAAATAGAAGTTCTGTGTTGACCGGGTCTATTGATTTGATGAAATGTTTTCCTCTTGAGTTCTTAATCAATGAAAAGGTGTCATTTAAAGTGTCCACAAAAGAATTAATGTAAACATATAGATTGTTTATTTCTCTTTTTGTGTGTTTACCTTCTTCTATCTTCGTAATTAATCGCTCTAAATTCTGCCTAAATAATAAAAGAGAAGATCTTAATCCGTTGACTTTCTCGTTTAGGGAGAGTTCGTAGATTTCGCTTAGGATTACATCTTGTTTAATTGAAACTAACTTTGATGTAACCATTGCTAAAAGCATTAATCCTAAGATTACCTCTATAACTGCGATAATCTTGAAAAATCCAAAAGGGATAATATCCCCAAACCCTGTAGTGGTAGCTGCAATGAAACTAAAGTAAACTGTATCTTTAAGATCAATAGTTGGATTTCCTGGAGCGTTATATAAAAGAAAAGTCCCAGGTTGTTCAAAATAAAAATAAAGAAGTCCAAAAATTATAACTAATATGGCCCAGAAGGAGAAGATATGAATAAAACTTAGTTTATCTATAAAAGCATACACCCTCTTTATTTTAAAAAACCTCATTTTTTAGATAAATTATGAACTTGCTTTTAAACTTTTTGTATCGTAAGGTTTTTATACTAGAACATATATTTTTAAGTTATTAATTAAAGAGGTGTAAATAAATGGCTATTGAAAATATTATATTGTGGGTTTTGTTAGGTGCTGTTGCAGGCATAATTTATTCTTTGAAAAGAGTTTATAGTATGGAAAAAACCATCTTAAGTTTAGAATCTAAGATTAATAGTATGGTTAAAAAACCTAAAAGAAAACCTGCTAAAAGAAAGAAGAAAAAATAAATTATTTTTCAAATCTTAATTTTATTACTGTTTTTAACATATTAGGAATAGCTCTTTTTAATCTTAATTTTGAGTTAGGATCATCTGACCACTCAATTGGAACTGCTTTTATTTTGTAGTGTTGTTTCTTAAGTTTATATAAGATTGAAACGTCGAAAGCCCAACCTGTTGTTTGAAGATTTGGAAGTATTTTTTGTAAAGCTTCTCGCTTGAAAACTTTTGCTCCTGCTTGAGTATCAGGGTATTGTAAATTTAAGTAAGATCTCACTATTAGATTAAAACCTCTTGAAGCTAATTTCCTTGCTAAAGGTTGTTTGACTTTTATTTTTGGGTTAAGTTTGAAGAATGAATCCCATCTTGAACCCATGATACAATCAAAACCTTCTATTTTTGTGATTAGTTCATAAAGAGTTTTTGGTGCTGTGGCATTATCTGCATCAGTGTAAGCTATTAAGTTTCCTTTTGCTAATTTCATTCCTTCTAAAACTGCTCCGCCTTTACCAATAGGTTTTTCGAAGTTTTTGTAAGTTATTTCTGGGTTTGTTTTTGCTAAGTTTCTGGTTATCTCTTTGGTTTTATCTTTACAACCATTTGGAATAACTAGAAGTTCGAATTTTAGTTTAGTTGTTCTAAAGAATTCTAAGTATTGAGTTAAAGTAGTTGTTATTCTCTGTTCTTCGTTGTATGCAGGTATTACTATTGTTAGATCCATTGTTTTGTTGTGAGTTTATTGCTTTTATAAGGTTTGTGAATATTAAAAATATATACGCCGAGGCTAGGATTTGAACCTAGAAGCCCTTGCGGACATCGGTTTTCGAGACCGACGCATTAAACCGGATTCTGCCACCTCGGCATAAGAATTTTAAAAGAAAAAGAGTTAATAAGTTTATTGGATGATTTGCTTATTCTTTAAATAAGTGATATGAGCTAGAGTTGTTTTAATTTGTTCTTCTGTTAAATCTAAAGCAAATTTTTCTTTCATTTCTTGTTTGATAGTGTTTGTTGTTTTGTTTTCTATTCCTGCCTTTTGCATTAGATTAACCATGTCTTCTTGGAAGTTCCATGGAAAGATAATCCAAGCCCATTTTTGTTTATGACCATAGAAATTAGGAGTGTATTCTGAGTTATCTAAATGAATTAAAGTTGCTGTTTGTATTTCTTTAGGATTTAATGATTGAACGTGCTCGATTGCAGTTTTCATACTTTGACCTGTATCGGTTATGTCATCTATGATTAAAACATTTTTATTTTGAATATCTATGTTGAGGGTTTGAGATAATTTTGCTTCACCATCTTTTGTTGCGGTTAATCCCCAGTGATCTACTTTGATTGTATAACAGTTTTTAATATGAAGTAAATCTGAAATTAATCTTGCAGGAACTAATCCTCCTCTTGATAAACCAATTACCATATCAGGATGGAAAGTTGAATCTTTAATCAATGAGGCTACTTCTTGTGTATATTCTTGCATATCTTGCCAAGAAGGTGTTAAACATAAAGTGTCTGAAGCTTGTGCTTGTGAAGTTTCTTTTGTTATTTCTATTTGAGGTTTTTGACAATTTTCGCATTCTTTCACTTTTGGAATTGTTTGTAAGAATAATTGTTTTACTTTCTCTGAGTTTTCATTAAAGATTTTTAAGATATCATCCCAAGTTACTGGGGTTTCATCTTCTTTCCAACAATCATAATCTGTAGACATTGCAACTGCGGCATAACAGATACCTGCTTCTTTTGCTAATGCTGCTTCTGGAGCTACGGACATATTGATTACATCTGCTCCCCAAGCTTGGAACATTTTTGATTCTGCTTTTGAAGAAAATCTTGGACCTTCAATTGTGATTACTGTTCCTGATTTGTGATGAGTTTGATTAAGTTCTTCTGCTGTTTGATTCAATATATTTCTTAATGTCTGACAGAAAGGTTCTGCTAAAGAAGTATGAGCTGGACCTTTTTTGAAATCATCATGGAATGTGGTGTTTCTGTGTTTGGTGAAATCTATTACTTGATCTAGGATCACTAAATGTCCTCTATCTATTTCTTCTTTTAATGAGCCAACTGCTGTTGAAGCTAAGATATGTGTGCAACCTAATTCTTTCAAAGCATAAATATTTGCTCTATAATTAACTTGAGTAGGTGGTATCTCATGATTTCTTCCATGTCGGGCTAATAAAATAACTTCTTGATTTCCTATTTTCCCCATTTTTAAAGAGGAAGAGGGTTTTCCATAAGGTGTATCCACTTCTATCTCTTGGACCTCTTGTAGAATATCTGGATCATCTAGTCCTGAACCACCTATAATTCCTATCTTAGTCATTGTTGAGAATTTGTGAAGTTTAATTATTTATAAGGATTATTGTCTTGGATTATATTTTTTGACATAATTAACAGTCTTTAATAAAACTTATAAAGAGGGTTTTTTGCTTAAAGGTATGGTCAACTTAACTTTGAAAGAGATAGCTTCTATACCAGGTAAAACAAGAGATGTTTTTCCTCCAAGATGTTGGATTAATTATTATATCTCTGTATTAATCACATGGGCTTTTATAAGATTGCCTATAACTGCTAATCAGGTTACTGGCCTGTATTTTATTTATGGGATTATAGGTGTATTCTTTATGGGCCTTGGGGGTTATTGGAATTTTGTGATTGGAATCTTGATTTACCATTTTGCAATTATACTTGACTATGTCGATGGTTATGTTGCAAGAATTAAGAATACTTATGGATTAAGAGGAAAATTTATGGACCTTGCAACTCATGAGTTTCATCATGTTTTAATGTTATTAGCTTTAGGAATTGGGTTGTATAGAATGAGTGGAGAGGTATTATATTTATACCTTGGAATATTAATGTCACTTTCTAGAGCATTTACTATATTTATTAGATTAACTTTGTATAAAGCTTTTTCAGATGATGTGGAATTAATGAAGAAGATTAAAAGAATGCATTTCAAAGATAGTGTAGAAAATAATCAAGGTTCTTTTGTTCAAAAAGTGAAGGCCTTTGTATTTGAGATGTTAAGATTTGGACATGAGTACACCTTATTATTTTGGATGATTGTTTTTGGATTCACTAGGGAATTTGTGATTCTTTACAGTGTATTGTTGCCTTTATTATTAGTTAAAGAAATAGTGAAGACTTGGAGAAACTTATAATGTGTGGAATACTTGGAATTGTATCTAAAGAAAATATTGAAGTTAAGCAAAATAGGTTTAAACAGATGCTTAGGTCTATGGCGCATAGGGGACCTGATGGCGAGGGATTTTTATTTGAAGATAAGTGTTATTTGGGGCATAATAGGCTCTCCATAATTGATCTATCTGAATCTGGAAAACAACCTATGTGTAATGAAGATGGCAATATTTGGATTACTTTTAATGGGGAGATATATAATTTTCAGAGTTTGAAAAGGATACTAATTAAGAGAGGCCATAAGTTTAGATCAAATACAGATACTGAAGTTATTATTCATTTATACGAAGATGAAGGGATAGACTGTTTAAGATATTTAGAAGGAATGTTCGGATTTTATATTCTAGACCTAAAGAATAAAAAAGGTTATTTAGTTAGAGACCGATTAGGGATTAAACCAGTTTATTATTCCTTCTTTGATAAGGCTTTTATTTTTTCTTCAGAGATTAAAGGGATTTTAGGTTATCCGGGATTTGAAAAGAGTTTGAATCTGTTAGGTGTTTCTTCTTATCTATCGTATAGATATACTTTAGAGGATGAGACTTTATTTGAAAATGTTTTCTCTTTAAGTCCTGCTTGTTATATTCAAGTAGATTTAGATAGTTTAACTACTAAAAAATTTAGGTATTGGGCCCTAACTAAAAAGAAACCTAAAATTAAAGATGTTAGGAAGAATGTTGAATTAGCAGTGACTAAGAGAATGGTTGCTGATGTTCCAGTTGGAGCTTACCTATCCGGAGGATTGGATTCAAGTGTGGTTGTTGCGGTTATGGCTAACCAATGTAACAATTTAAAAACTTTTACAGTCGGTTTTAAAGAAAGCAATGAGTTTGATTATGCTAAAAAAGTTTCGGATAGATATAGATTAGATCATAAAGAAGTAATAATGACTCAAGAAGAGTATTTTGATACAGTTCTTAAGTTGATTAGATATAAAGATCTTCCTCTGAGTATGCCAAATGAGATTCCACTTTATATTATGTCCAAAGAGTTAAAGAAAGATATTACGGTGGTTTTATCTGGTGAAGGAGCAGATGAAATATTTATGGGTTATGGGAGATTATTTAGAAGCCCTTTAGATTATAAAAAACTTAAAGTTATAAGATGGTTTGGAAAAAGGTTCTATAAAAGGGTATTTCCTCATCTATATGAAAAGTATGAAGGAAAGTTTTTTAGAAATAGATTAGAACATTTCTTACATCAATATAGTTATTTTCCTTTAGAGGAGAAAGAGAGTATTTTTAAGAAAGAAATGGTATCTTTAATAGATAAAGACAATAGATTAAAAAGAATATTTGAAAAAGAATTTAAAAATTTTAAAGGAAATTATTATCAACAAGTGTCATATATCTTTTTAAAATTACATCTCCCAGGGTTATTGCAAAGACTTGATGGTTGCACAATGGCTAATTCTGTTGAGGGGAGAGTTCCTTTTGTTGACCATAAATTAATTGAAAATATATTTAATATTCCTCCAAGAAAAAAATTGAGATTAGAAATTAAAGGATTTTTCAGGTCTTTATTTTTAAATTCTGATCAAATTTCTGAGGCATATGATACTCCAAAATACTGTCTGAAAAAAACTTTTGAAGGAGATCTTCCTCACGAGAATATTTATAGAAAAAAAGTAGGTTTCCCTGTTCCTTTAACAGAATGGTTTGAAACAGAGTATTTTAAGAGTTTGATAGAGAAAGATCTGTTTTCTGAGGATGCACATATCAAAAGGTTTATTGATCAAGATAAACTAAGGAGGTGGATGAATGAAAAAGAAGGCAAAGATAAAGATTTTGGACAGAAGTTATGGAGACTATTAAATTTAGAAATGTGGATGAGAGAATATGGTTTATGATTCTAAGTTTGTTCGATCTATCCCCATAAGATTTCTTAAGTTTTTAACATCTGGATGAAAATCAATTTCCTTCCAGTGGTTTCGATCTATCTCTATTGTGTGAATGTTATGAGCATGTTCTTCTACTAAGGTGTTGAAGATTTCTAGCCAGAACTTATCCCGGTAATTCGGATTTCTTGCAAGTTCTTCCATAGTTCTAATAAATTTTCTTCTTTGTGGTTCTCCCTTAACTTTAACTAAACCAACTGAAACTGCGTGAGCTTCGTGTAGAGGGATTTGTTTACTAACTTTTATTGCGTGTTCTTGATTTAAGATTATTTTCATATCATCTTCTTCAAAAGTTGGTTTTTTTATCATTGTTAAGAAAATTCCTTCTTTTTCTTCATTTAATAAAGTTCTAAATGCTTGAGGATCGAAGATATTATCCCCATTAGTTATCATAAAGTCTGTATCCATCTCGTGTCTTGCTAACCATAGTGATAAAAGATTATTTGAAACATCATAGAAAGGATTATAAATTGTTTTTATTTTCATACCATTTTCTTTGTGCATTTTAACTTTAGCTTCAATTTGTTCTCCCCTATAACCTACTATAAGAATTACTTCAGAAATTTCTGGTATCTTATTAATACTTTCAAGTTGCCTTTCTAAAATAGTTGATCCGTCACCTAGATCAATTAGAGGTTTTGGAGTATTTTTAGTTAAAGGATAAAGTCTTGTTCCCCTGCCTGCTGCTAAAATGAACAGTTTCATAGAAATAAGTAGTTTATTTGCTTTTTAAGATTTGTGTAATTCTATAACTATAGTAGTATTTGAATATATATAAAGCTCAACAGAAACCTTTATATTTGATAAATTATGGGTTTTTAATATGAAAAAAAGTTTAGTTAGTAAGGAAAAAATCAAAAATTACTGGGAGACAAGAGCTCCACAAACATGGTATTCTAAAAAAGAAGAAGGAAGTAAAGAGTGGTTTGATGAATTAGAACAAAGAAGATATGGTTTATTTTATGAGTATATCCCTAAGGTTGCTGAGTTTGATAAATATAGGGGTAAGAAAGTTCTTGAGATTGGTGTTGGAGTAGGAACTGATTGTTTACAATATGGTAAGAATGGTGCGGAAGTTTATGGTATTGATTTAACAGAAAATGCTGTTAAAGTTACAAGTGAAAATTTCAAAGCACATGGATTAAAAGGAGAATTTAGTGTACAAGATGCTGAACATCTTCAATTTGAAGATAATACTTTTGATTTGGTTTATAGTTTTGGGGTTATTCATCATACACCTAATCCTGAACTAGTTGTAAAAGAAATCTTGAGAGTTTTGAAACCTGGTGGAAAGATTATAGCAATGTTCTATTCCAAAGGTTGGAAACATTATATTAAAAGAATGTTTTGGCATGGCATTGTAAAAGGGGATTTATTAAGAATGTCAAGACAAGATTGTGTAAATAAGAATACCGAAGTTCATGGATATAGTCCTTTGACTTATATGGTTCCTAAAAGAGATTTGAAAAAGATGTTTGGTGGATATGATAAAGTTTTGATTAAGAGATATAGACTTGGTGAGTATTTTGAATATCCGCCTTATGAAACTTGGTGGTTCCCATATCCAATTAGATGGTTGGCAAGAGTTACTAAATTAGAAAGGATCCTTGGTGAAAATTATATTATTAAAGCAACAAAAAGATCTAACTAAATTTCTTAAACATATTAAATATATTTTTAGGATTTTTTAAGATGGCTTTATGATATTTTTTGAAGAAAGTGATTGGATCTCTCCATAATAAACCCCTATTTATTTCATCATTGAAATATTCACAAAGTTTTTCTAATTCTTCTTTGGTCATATCAGGAGTTTTAATACTTGCCCTCCTAACATTTGTTGTTTTAATATCAAAACCTTCAACTAATAAGTCTTGGTCTTTGCACATCTGTAATAGTTCTGTTCCTATTAAGGGCATTGCTAATGAGAAAGAGGCACTTTCTGCTTTTATAGATTTTGCAAAATTAAAAGTTTTCCACATTTGTGCTTTTGTTTCTCCAGGTAAACCAATAATCCAATAAGTGTGTAAACCTATCCCTGCTTTTTTTGTTAATTCTGCTAGAGGTTTAACCTTGCTTAGATCATAAGGTTTTTTAATTACGTTATGTAAAATGCCTTCATCTGCACTTTCAATTGCAAAGGTGATTCTATAACAGCCGCTATCCCTCATTATTTTTAGAAGCTCTTTGTCTAAAGTATCTAACCTTACTCCATTAGGTGCACACCAAACAATATTTAGTTTTTTCATCCTCTGGAATAGTTCTTTTGATCTTGCTGGCCAACCCGTTAAGTTATCATCTTCGAATTGAACCTCTTGAACATTATAGGTCTTGATTAAAAATTCTAGTTCTTCCATGATACTATCTACTGAACGGTACCTTGTACAGTTTTGCCAAAATGCTGCTGAAGAACAAAAGGTACATTGACCATGACAACCTCTACTTGTAATTAAAGAAGCAACCCTATCTTTTTTAGGAAAGTGATTGAAGGGTTTATTAATCTGAAAATATTTTTCCATATTAAAAAGATGTCTTGCTGGGAAAGGAAGTTCATCTAATTTTGCGATTAGTCTTCTTTTTTCGTTAATTATTACTTTATCTCCTTCCCTATAAGCTAGCCCCTTTATTTCTTTTTTGTCTACTTTATTCGCTAGGTCCAACATAGTGTATTCTCCTTCTCCCATTACAATATAATCGAAAGAAGGTGTATTCTTTAAAACCTTTTCAACATCAAAGGTTGCATGAACTCCACCAACTACAACAGGTATGTTTTTAACTTCTTTTACAAGTTCACTTACATGAATTGCATTATGAAATTGTGCAGTGAAGGAACAACCAATCCCAACTATTTCTGGATTTATTTCTTTTATCCTCCTCTTTATTTCTTCATCATCTAAACCAAAGGTTAATTTTCTTCCTTGAATTCTCTCAGTTTCATAACCCTCACAAGAAATATCTATGACTTTAACGTCATGTCCACCTTTTTCTAGAATCGCTGCTACATAAGCTAAGCCAATCGGGATATTACATTTTTTAATAGACTCCCTATTTACAGTAATTGGTGGGAAAAGTAATAAAACTTTCATAATCTTTTTTTAGATTAATACTTTTTAAGGTTTATGGCGTTAGGGTAGTTATTCTAGGGATGCAATATACATACTTATGTAACTAAAAAATATTCCTTAAGATTCCGATAATAGTGTCCAGAACAATCCTTATATCTTTTATTTTAAGTATTTTTGTTAAGTGAAGGCTAATTAGCGCGAAGGGTATTAAAAGTAAACCACAAAGACCTAAATAATAGCTTAGAGGAATGAAGATTAAAGTTATAAAAAGTGTTGAAATTAGGTCTTTTCTGAAACCCATCTTCCAACTTAAGAGAGTTAGAGCGAAAAAGTGTGAGAATGTTGTTGCGATGGTTATTCCGTATAGCCCATACTTTGGGATTAATATTATGTCTAATATAATATTTATCAAAGCTGCTCCGCCAATTGGTAAGAGTGCCTTTTCTGGGGAAAGTTTCCCCATCAAATAAGTGTAGTAAAGAGAATAAATTGTATAAAATAAAATTCCAATTAATAAAATAATGATATAAATTTCTATCCCCATATATTTAGGGAAGAATATTTCAACGAGTAAGTAAATTAAGGATGAAATTAGCATTGCGGAGATTAGAGAAAATGAAAAAGATATTCTCATTGCTCTTTTTAAAATACCTATTGAGGTTTCTTCTGATTTAATCTCGCTAGATCTTGTAAGTAAAAACATTGATAGTGCTAGAGGGATAGCAGTTATTACATTTGATACAGGTCCTGCTACATTATAACGAGCTACATTTTCAAAAGTTGATAAGAATCCGAGGATTGTTGAATCTACCCAGTTAAGAAAATAAAAAGACATGTATAATGCAGCAGTAATTAATCCTTTTTTAAAATAAGTTTTAATTGGTTCTATATTAAATTTAAATGGTTTTGCTAAATGTTTAATGTCTTTAAAAGTTAGAGATATTGAAAATAAGGAGATGGATAAATAAGCTATGGTGTGCGCTATAATTATTCCGGCTTCTTCCTGTGTTCTTAAGAAGTAAACCCCAAATAAAACAAGGAGTGTGAAAGCTAGATTAATTGCTTGGATGATATGATATTTGTGTTTAATTCTTAAGAAAGCCTGACCTATATTGGATAAGAGGATAAAGGGTAATGTTAAAACCAGAGGTAAAACCCAAATATACTTAATTGAATAGATTGAACCTATAACTGTGACTATCAAAGTGATTATTAATAGAAAATAAAAGACTGAAGTTGAATCTTTTTTATTGATATGCCATGGTACAAAAACATAAGGTAAACCAATTGCGGCTAAAAGCAGAATTATTTTAAAAACAGATAGAACGAAAGAAGCCTTACCATAAGATTCTAAAACGAATAAATTTGCAAAAACTAGAAGTAAGAAGTAAGTAACTAGTTTAGATGACATTGACAAGATAAAAGAATAAATTGTTTCTTTTTTCCCATCAGAGTTCTTCGATAAGTTTGTTGTATCTTCTTGCGACATTTTCAAATAAGTATTTTTTTGCTTTTTCTTTTCCTTTTTTTGAGATACGGTTTGCTAAAGTTTTGTTGTTTAATAACTCTTGTATTTTTTGGTTTAATTGTTCTGTATTGCCTGGAGAATATAAACAATATGAGTCTGGAACTACATCTGGAATTCCTCCTGTGTTTGATGCAATAACTGGTGTTCCTTGTGCCATTGCTTCTACTAAAACTATACCTAGAGATTCTCTTTTTGAAGAGAGAATGAATAAGTCTGCATCTGCGTAGATTTCTCTTTTTTGTTTTAAATTTAAGAAACCTGGGAATATAATTTTATGTGCTATGCCTAATTGGTTTGCTAGAGTTTTTAATTTATTTGTATATTCTGTATGTTGACCACCGATTACTAATGTTATGTCTAAATCTTTTATTGTTTTTATTATTTCTTCAAAATTTTTAATTGGGGTGTGATTCCCTAATGTGAAGATTAAAGGATTATTAATTTTATGTTTGGATTTAAAAGTTGGTGTTATTTTTTTGAACATTTCTTTAGGTATTGGATTTGGAATTATTTCTATTCTTTTTGCCCCCATTTTTTCCAACCAACTTTTTTCTTGAGTTGTTTCTGCTAAGCATAAATCTGTGTGTTTGATTAAATATTTTCCAATTGTTTTATCTATCAAGTTTGCTAGTAGGTTAAAGGGGAAGGATTTTGGGTGGGTGGGGAAGAAAGGTGAAAGGATAAATTTTGCATTTTTTCTTTTTTTGTAAGCTAGAAATGAGAAAGGATGACGATAGCCTCCTAAACAGTGAATTAGGTCATAGTTAGTGGTTATTTTAGGAGACCAGATTTTCCCGAAGGTTGCTACCTTTGCATATGTTTTTGATCTGATTATTTTTATATTGTTATGGATTTCTGTTTTTGGTCTTTTAATTAAATCTCCATTAGCTTCTTGATCTTGTGTTAAAACTGTTACTTGATGATTTGCTTCTGTTAAAGCTTTTGCTAAATTATTTGCAGGAGTTGTGTCTGGTTGAACTGGCCAGAAAAATAGTGTTGTTATTGCTACTTTCATCTAAGTATAATTTTAGAATTTTGTTTTTAAAGGTTGTGGAAGTGTGTTGTGGAAGTGGTACAGAAAGATATTTATAGAATAAAGGAATTATAAAAGATATGTATAACATAGACTATTTACCTCAACTTGAAGATTTTCATAGAAACTTCTTTGGTAGAAGTGAAGTTCCTGCAAGAGAAATCTCTGATGAAGTACATATCATGTATTCTACTCCAGAAAGAATTGAAATACTTGCTTGTGAGGAAGATATTAATGGTGAGTGGGTTCCTAAGAAAAATCATAGTCCTTTGCTGAAGTGATTATCTTACTTTCTGTAAAGTTTTTGTTTTTTTGTTATACTTTACTTTATCCCCTATTTTTAATCGGTTAAATTTTCCTTTAGGAACTTCAAACCTTCTTGTTATTTCTCTTGTTCCTAATAAAGTTTCTATATTAGCTTTAATATTGATAACAAAATCTTCGTCATCATAAGATTGAGTCATAACTGGAACTCCAATTTCTCCAATAGGAACAACTGCTCCTCCATCAACGACATATCTTGCTGGTTCGTGAACTTTTTCATAAATAATACCTTCTGTAATTTCTTCTTTATGCTTTGATATTCCAATATATGAACCCATAAGAAATGCTCCTAATAGTAATGCTAAAAAACCTTTTGCGGCTCTTCGCTCCTCTGGACTAAGAGGTTCGTTGTACCTCGTTGAATGATCTATTTCCATCCATCTATCTGCGTAGTCTCTGCTCATCTTAATCAATATTTTTATAAAAAGAGTTTATAAATCTTATGAAATTGTAACTACTCTCTAATTGTCAATCCTTTGCTAAAGTAATACCTTCTTTTTAACTTCCAGTATAAAGGTGTTATATTGAAAATCTGTGTAAATATTAATAAAGGCCAGTAATAAAGTTTTAGTTTGTTTTTTGTTATTAGCTCTTCTTTTAGTTCAGGATGTTTCTTAACAAAGTATAAAGCCATTTTAGCAGCGTTTATTTGTTTTTTAAGAAATTCCTCAGGATTATTGTATTCGTGATAATGATAAGCTAAAGCGTTTGGATTGTAGTGGAGTTTTAAACCTTTTTTTTGTAATCTGTAACCTAGTTCTATATCTTCATAACCCCAACCAGAAAAGTTTTCATCAAAGTTATCTTTTTCAAGCCAGGTTCTTTCTAGAGAAATATTAGAAGTAAAAAAGAAACCATAACCTGCATCTTCTTTATTTTTTATTAATCCATAATTGAATTGTGGGCCATTTGGTGCTAAGTATCTCATAAACTTGTTTATTTTAAGATATTTATGCCATAATGTTAAACCTAGAGTATTTGGAAACTTTAGATGTTCTCTAATCCAGTTTTCAGTGAGAATAATATCATCGCCTATGAAAGCTATTTTTTTACCTTTAGCTAATTTTATACCTTTGTTTCTTGCTATTCCAGGACCTTGATTTTCTTGTTTTAAGTATGTGAATTTGAATTTGAATTTCCTGTTTTTAATCTCTTCAGTTGAATCTGTAGAACCATCATCTACTACTAACACTTCAAATTTATCTTTAGGATAGTTTTGTTGCTCTATTGACTCTAAAGTTTTTTCTAAAATTTCTTTTCTGTTGTAGGTGGGTATTATTATTGTCAGTTCCATTTTCTCAAGTAGTTTAAAGGTATTTTTATAAATCTTGTTTTTAATGAGTGATTCATTGAATTGTAGATAAAACAATTATGAGTACAATAGCAAGTATGTTGTTTTGCTTTTTGATATTCTTTTGAAGATAATGCTTGTTTAATGTTGTAATTGTAATCTTTAAGGTTTAATACTTTTGGAAGGAGTTCACAAACTTTTAAATCTCCATTGTGTTCTATAACTAAGGAAGTTGAACCTGCTAAACATTTGAAAGGCCAAGGTTTTCCTTTTAAGAAATTTGTTTGGGTTTTGTACATTTGTTTGACTATTCCAATATAGAATAATTTTGTTAAAGATTTGCCATATTTTATAGATATTTTATTAGAATTATATTTTTTGTTGAAATAATATTCATCATTTTTTAGGCTTAAATTGTGAATTCTTTGTATTTCTTTTAATGGAGGAAGAGTTACTGGATCTTTTGGTGAGCCTCTTAATAATTCGAAATAATGGCCATCTACATCTAAAGTTCTAACAAAGTTCATTAATTCGGGAAGTTCTTTGTAGTTTTCATTTGAGATTACTGTGTTTATATTTATGAAAATGTTGTAGTTTTGTAACTGTTTAATTGCTTTGATTACTTTCTTGAAATTTCCTTTTATTCCTCTAAAATTATCATGGGTTTTTTCTAGTCCGTCTAAGGAGAAATTGATTAGTAATTTAAGATTGGGACAAGAAGTTTTTATTTCCTTTACTGTTTGTTCTAATACATCTGGCAGTAATCCGTTTGTTGGTATTGATAATGAAGTAAGTTTGTTGTTTTTATAGAAAGTTTGAATTATTTCTAGTAAGTCCTGTCTTAGGATTGGTTCTCCTCCTGAAAGAGATAAATCTCTAATCTCTGGTAGAGTTTCTGAAATTTTTTTTATTTGAGTTAATGTTAAATCATCTTTATGATTAAGATTTTTCCAATAGAAACAATGTTTACATCTTGAATTGCATTTTGAGGTTATGAAGAATATTAAAAAGTCTATATCTTTCTTGTTTAAAGTTCTTTTAATTAGTTTTATTATTTTCATAGTAGTTTGTAAGAGTCAAATCTTGCTTTGATAATTGTTGGATAATATTTAATTATTTTTGGAGTTCTTATTGTTTTGTATAAAGCGTAGATTTTGAAGTAAGCTAAATCTAAGAGTAAGAATAAAGGTTTAGGTAGTTTTGAATGTTTGTACATCAAATAAGTTCTGTTCTTGAAGGTGGAGTAAACTTCATTCTTTGAGAGTCTGTCTACAGGGATTAGATGTTCTGTTATTGGTGTTGGGATGTAAAGTGTTTTGTAACCTGCTTTTTTGAGTCTTAATCCTAAATCATTATCTTCGCCATACATGAAGAATTTTTCATCAAATAGGTATCCTAGTTTCTCTATTACTTCTCTTTTAATTAACATTGAACAACCACAAGGATAATCTGAATAACCTCTTTTGTTTTTTAGATAGTTATGTTTTACTAAGTTAATAGGATATATTTTTGCTCCTGAAAACCAAGGAAGATTTGTATTTCCGTAGTTAACCCTGTTACAAACTGCTCCAATGTTTTCTTTTTGGATTTCTTTATGAAGTTCTTTTAACCAGTTTTTATCTGCTATAGCATCATTGTTTAGAAGTGCGATGTATTCTCCTTTCGCTACTTTTAAAACTAGATTGTTTGCTTTTGCGAAACCTAAGTTTGTGTTTGATTTGATTAGTTTTATATCCCTTGGTACAAGATTATAAGATTTATCTGTAGAATTGTTATCTATAACTATAATTTCATATTGGTCTTTTGGAAAGTTTTGATTTTTTAAAGATTCAATACACTGCTGGATTGTTCTTTCTCCATTATAATTTACAACTAGTATGGAAATCATAACCTTATTTAGGATATTTGGTTTTTAAGCGTTTTGAAAGATAAACTCTATATTAAGATTCCATAAAACTTAAAAGTAAAATTGTTAGATTAAAAATCATGAAAAAGGCTTTGGTGATAAAAACTCGTGCTCTTGGAGAGGTTTTGAGGAGTACTGTCATTCTACATTTTTTGGAGGATTATGAGGTTACGTGGGTTGCTAAAAAAAATGCTTTCCCTCTTTTGGAAGATAATCCCAAAATTAATAGATTAGTTGATATTGAAAAAGCTTTAGGTGAATTAGTTAATGAGAAGTTTGATTTGACTCTAAGTTTTGATGATGAAAGAGAGTGTTGTGAGTTGGGTAGTGTTATTAAAAGTAAAAGATTAATTGGTGCATATATTAATTCTGAAGGTTCATTGGATTATACTCCTGATTCTGCTAAATGGTTTGATATGAGTTTGATAAGTAAGCAGGGGAAAGCAAAAGCTGATGAATTGAAGAAGGATAATGAAAAAACCCATCAAGAGATCTTTGTGGAAATGTTAGGGTATAAATTTAATGGAGAAGAGTATATTTTAGGAGTTGAACCTAAAGAGGTTAAAGATAAAATAGTTGGTTTGATTGATGATGAAGGAAGTATTTTTAAGATGAAGAAATGGGGGAAGTATAATGAGTTGAGAAAAGCTTTAGTTAGCGAGGGTTGGAAGATTAAAGAGTTGCCTTATCGTGAAAGTTTGAAAGACCATATTGATGATATTAATGATGTTAGTTTGTTGGTTTGTGCAGATAGTTTACCGATGCATTTAGGTTTGGCTTTGGGTAAGAACGTAATTGCTTTATTTGGATGCACAAGTGCTAAGGAGATTTATGATTATGGAAGATTAACTAAGATAGTTGCGCCAATGGATTGTGTTTGTTGTTATAAGAAGGAATGTGATATAAAACCTAATTGTATGGATAAGATTAGTGTTGATGATGTTATGAAGAGAATTGCATAAACTTTAAATAGCGTTTTTTGATTATTGTTTTTATGATTTCAGTGATAATTACTTCGTTTAAAGAACCAGATACGATTGGAAGAGCAATTGAGAATTTTTTAGACCAAACATATAAAGGAGAATATGAGTTGATAGTTGCTGCTCCAGATGAAGAAACTTCTAAAGTGATTAAGCAGTATGCTAAAAAAGATTCTCGAGTAAAATATTTTGCAGATCCTGGAAAAGGTAAAAGTTTTGCATTAAATTTATTGTTAAAGAAAGTTAAGGGAGATCTTTTGATATTGAGTGATGGTGATGTTTATGTTAGCTCTAATGTTCTTGAGGAGTTTATGAGATTATTTGAAGATCCTAAGATTGGTTGTGCTACTGGCAAACCGATAAGTAGTAATTCTCGATTAAATATGATGGGTTATTGGAGCCATTTATTATTCCATGGAGCCCATAGGATAAGAAGAGAATTATTTGATAAGGGTGAGTTTTTAGAGTGTTCTGGATATCTCTTTGGTTTTAGAAATGGTGTGATCTCTGAATTTCCTTTAGATGTTGCAGAAGACACAGTTATCCCTTATTATTTTTTAGAAAAGGGGTATAAAATAGGTTATGTTCCTAAGGCAGAAGTTTATGTTAAAAACCCTGAACATTTTAGAGATTGGATAAAACAAAAAGTTCGTACTGCTAAAGCTCATGAGACTTTGGAAAAATATGTTGATGTGAATAAAACTAAAAGAGTTAAAAGTTTTTCAAATGAAGCTAAAAAAGGTTTGAAGTGGGCTTTTAGTTATCCAAGTAATACTAAAGAAGTAATTTGGACATTGATGTTAATCCCAGCAAGAACTTATATGTGGGGAAGAGTATTTCTTGATACTAGATTAAAGAATAAACATTATGGGGATGCTTGGGAAAGAGTAGAAAGCACTAAATAATTAAGGGTAGGTTGATCCTTCTTGGTAAAGTTCATGCATTTTTTCTGCTTTTTTACCTTTAAATTCTTCTTGAACTTTGGTTCCATCTGGATATAGAATAGTCATAGAAAGTGTAGATGGCATATTTGCTGAGCCATATCTTGTTTCTAGAGTATAAGCTTGTTTAAATTCTTTTTTTATTATGTCTCCAGAAGTTATTGTTGCAGGTTGTTTTCCAGACATCAGTGGCTAATAAAGTACATAAACTTCCTGCAAGTAAAGTATTTAGTCGTTTCATGGTTTTGAGATAAGATAAAAGAACTTTTAAAGATAATTATAATAAAAAATATATTTCTTAAGAATTATTTCCTAAGATTCTTTAGTTTTTTAGCTATTTCTTTCCTATAGATTACTACTGCTTCTATAATTATTAAAACCATAATAATGATTAAGATGACATAATTAAACTTCTTTTCTTCTTCTGTTCTCTCTTGGGTAACAGGCTCTATTTTTTGTTCTTCTGTAACTATATCTTCTTGTGGTTCTTCAGGTTTAGATAATGCTGAAAAGGCTAATACAGCTTTACGATTGATTAATTCTTTTAATTCTATTTTTGTTTCCTTGAATCCGTCTCCATCCATATCAAAGGTTTCTGAATCACCCACTGCAAATTCTACTTCAAAAGGTGTTGAAGCTATCCTCAAAGTAACCGTATTCATTGTAATCTCTATAACTTCTACAGTATGTATTTCATTGTTTACTGTGAAGGTTACTTTATTAGTTCTTCCTAGATTTCGGACTATTGATTCTTTGTTAGGATAAACTGTTCCTACATCGAAGATTCCGGTAGCCGCACTGGAGGATGAACTAGATGATGAACCTCCGCTGACTGTGGATCCTCCCCCAGTTTGTGATGAAGCAATATATGTCCCTGAAGATTGAAAGAATCCCATTGAAAGGTTATATGAACTAGAAGATGAATCGATTATTGGTTGAGAAACTATGCTATATTCTATCTTATAATTCGTAGAACTATCGTTTACTGATACATAACCTAAATTCGCCCTTATCTTATAACTTGTACTTGAACCGTTAAATGTGGCATCGGCACTAACAAAACTTGTTAATAATATTACAAAAAATAAAAAAGATAATTTTTTCATTTTTTCTTTAAAGTGCAGCCCCTGATAATGCAAACCACCCTGTACCATTACAGAATATGAATTTAGTTGCAGAATATACTATAACTCCTGGTCTACAAACAACTGCACTAGAATTTGGTTGTAGATAAACTAAATTATCTACTGTAACATTTGTTGCTTGTAGTTGTCTTGATACATTCAGGTCCCCGGTGACATTTGTTTTAGGTAGCTTTGCATAACTTGTTGTAAGGTCTATTAAATTTGAAAGATCATGGATGTGTCCGGCTGTACAAGTACCTGAACCATGTCCATCTACGGAAATACAACTTGGTTCTAAAGCACTAGTGGTTATACCATCCTCTCCAGTAGTTCTTTCTGTAATTGTATTTAAATAAACTGTTGAAGCGTTAACATAAGTTGCCGAGTTGTTTAACCATAAAGAACCAGCAATAGTGTTTTCTGAATTGGCCAGTTGGGTCATTTTCCTACCAATGGTTAAATCCCTCTTAAGTTCTATATCTCCATTAGTCATAGTTAAATTAATTGTAGAAGAACCTGCGTAATTCCATCTTCCTTTTCCAGTAGCTAGATCAAAATATAATCCTGTTGTTCCTAAATTTTGTAGATTAAAAACATAACCTGAATTATAAGGAAGCATCATACCATAACTTGAATTGAAAACAGGTCCAGATGTATAAAGACTTGAACATTGTATTAAAGAGGAATTTAAATTTCCGCTTAGATTTAAATTTCCTGTTACGTTTGCATTACCCGTTACATTTAAGTTGTTTACTATATTTAAGTTGTTGTTTATTACTAAGTCAGTAGTGATTGTTAGATTATCATAACTATTACCATATGCCTTAAAGATTGATTGATTGACAAGAAGTTCTCTTGTACCACTTATATTAGTCCAAACACACATATAATAAGGAATATCTGATTTTAAGTCTAATGTGGTTGCTTTACCAAGAGTGATATCAACAGTACCTGTTGAAGAGATAACATTTGCAAAGCTTTTGTTAAAGACATTGCCATTACAATTACTGGAGTTACTTGTCCCAATTGTAATGTCGATTCCACCAGAAGTTAAGACTGTTCCTGCAGAATTTGTAACCTTAGCTTGAAAACCTAACAATTCGTCTGTAGCAAAAACTGATACTGAAAAGATAGTTAATGCTATAAAAATAAATATATAGTTTTTTAATTTCATTTTGATATTCCTCTTTTTGATGTATATAACTTATTAGAGGTTATATTTAAAGCTATTGTTTTTTAATAGAAAGATATAAATATTTCTTAGTGTATTAGAGGGTGATGGATAAAGGTGTTGTCAGATGGGTCGCATGGTGTTTTGCTATAGTGATATTAGCTGTTTTGTTTTTGATTTCTTTTTATATTGTAAGATAAAATAAGTGTTAGATTGTAGAAAGGCTTTTAAATAATCTTATTGTTGTAATTATTATGAATGAAGAAGATGTGATTGGGAGTAGATACAAAACCCTATTAAAAAATAAGTGGACAATTCTTTTAATTTTAATATTGTTATTTTCCTTTGGTGCTAGGATTTGGGTATTTAATATGACTAAGGATCAAGCAGTTTGGTGGGATGCTGCAGATTATTTGACTGGTGCAAAGGTTATTGGTAAACAATTAGATATTAATTATCAATTTGATGATAGAAGACCTTTCTTTTTAGCTGCTTTTTGGGGAGCGATTTACTTTTTTGGAGGAGAGGAAATTGCTTTAAGATTAACGGAATTAATATTTTCTATTGTTGGTGTATATCTTTCTTATTTAGTGGGAAAGAAATTATATAATGAAAAAATTGGTTTAATTAGTGCATTTGGCATGGGTGTATTCTGGATACATTTATTCTTCACGGGTAGATTAATGACAGGTGTTCCTGCAACAACTTTTTGGCTAGCGGGATTGTATTATTTTATAAGAGGTTATATCAATAAAGAGGGTTCTAAGTATATCTATATTTCTGGAATCTTTTTTGGATTGATGATGTTTACTAAAGCTAATTTTGTTCTTGGTTTATTTGCACTTTTAGCTTATTTATTACTTACAGAAAAATTGAATTTCTTGAAGAAGAAAGAGTTATGGATAATGTGTTTAGTTATCTTGTTAATTTTATCTCCATTTATTATTTTTGTTCAACAGCAAATGGGAAATGCTTTTGTTGGAATCACAGGTGTTGGAGAAGGAAGATTTTTACAAAAGGAAGCTGAACCCCCTGGAACTGCGTTTGTGAGATATATTGCATTTTTTCCTACTTACTTACAATGGCCTTTTTTAGTATTGTTTTTAATTGGATGTTATATGCTCCTAGAAATGGTTCTAGGATTTGATTTATTGTTAAAAGGAAAGAGCAAAAAACTGAAAAAAACATTATTGTTAATTTTGTGGTGTGGAGCTTATTTTACGCTATTTGGATTTTTAGTACAACCAATGATAGAACCAAGATATCTTATGCCAATTTTCCCTGCTATATTTATGATAATGGGGCATGGTGTATTGAAGGTTTATGACTTAATAAAGAAATATAATAAAGAAGTTGCTTTAGTTGTAGTATTTGGGTTGTTATTATTTGGAGGTTATAGTCAATTAAAATATACTAATAATGCAATACGTTCAAAAGTCGACAGTTATCTGCCTGTAAAAGAGGCAGGATTGTGGATAAGAGCAAATTCAGATTCTAATGAAGGTGTTGCAAGTGCTTCTTTACCACAGACATGGTATTATGCTGAAAGAAGTGTTGTTCCATTTAGTGCACATGGTACCACCTTGGATGATGTTACGATTGAAATGTTTGAAGCTAATCTTTCATATTATAATGTAAATTATATAATGGTTAGTGTCTTTGAACCGATGGTTCCTGAGTGGAGTTTTACTTATTGTACAGATAGACCTAATGAATGGGAACCAGTAAATGGTTGGTTTGCAGATGAAGCTCAAACACAACCTTTATTAATAATCTATAAAAGAAAAGAGGTATAATGAAAATACTATTATCTACTTGCTGTTTTAAGCATTTACATGCGAGTTCAATAATTAGAAAGATGGAAGGCTTTGATGGGTTAGAGTTAATGGTTCCTACTCCTGATTGGAAAATAGATTATAGTTTTATAGGAAAGGTTGAAAGTGTCCATGAACCTTATTATTATAAAAGTTTGTTTAAATATGGGATGTATACTTTGAAACCTGTTTCTATTGAGAAAAAAAACTTTATTGCAGGGGTTAATGTTGCACATAATATGGGCGTTAAAAAATTAGTTGTCCATCCGATTTCTGCCCTTTTAATGAAAAAACAAGCGAGTAAAAAAACTGCTAAACTCCTTAAGAAATATAGATCAAGAGATATTGAAATCTTTGTTGAAAATCTTGAAAAAAAACATTTTGGTAAAGATTTTTCTATTAACATCTCTCCTTTTAAAAGCATGAGAGAATGGTTTGAATGTGGAGATGAACCTGACTTTAATTTATGCTTAGATGTTGTTCACTGTTTGAGTTTTAATGAAGATCCTGTAGAAATCTATGAATTATATAAGGATAGAATTAAACATATACACCTTGCAGATTATCAACGGGGAAAACCTCATTTGAATTTAGGAGAAGGAATACTTGATCTTAAAGGTTTCTTTAGAGCACTTAAAAAAGGAAAGTATGAGGGGAATGTGGTTCTAGAATTAAAGAATGGTGCTGGTGAATTGATTAAGCATAATTTGGAAATGATTAAGTTAGCCAAGAAGTAATTATTCTTTAACAAAGAAGAGTAAGATTACTGCTAACAAAGTTAAAACTAGAGAAACTGTAAATGGAACTATCAAACTTATCTTGTACCAAAGAATACCTGCTAATAATGATGCAGGTAATGCAAATAAACCTGTAAGCATTTTGAAAGCCCCCAAAGATGAAGCTCTAAATTGTTTTGGTGCTAGTTCTGAAACAAAAGTTTTTTGGACTGTGTTGAGAGATCCTTTATGTAAGCCGTATAATACAAATGAAATATAGATTGATGCTTTTGAATGGACAAAGATAAAAGAAAAACAAACCAAAGCCCAAAAGGTATAAGAAATAAGTAAAACTTTTTTTCTTCCTACCCTATCAGCTAATTCTCCAAAGGGTATAGCAGACATAGAATTTGAGAGAACATATATTAAATATAAAACAGGTATCACTGTCAGAGTAAAACCAAATTCTTTTGCGTAGATAAGTAAAAAAGAGTAACTAAATGCTCCCAATGCAAAGAGTGAACTTAAGATGAGAAATAATCTAAAATTTTTATCTATATCTTTGAAACTGATTCCTTTGTGAAGTTTCATTCCATTATGAGGTTCTTTAATCATGGTGGCGATTAAAATCACTGCCAAGATAGAGGGGATTGCTGCCAGCATAAATAATCTTTTATAACCCAAATAACCAAATAATAATATTGAGAGGATTATACCAAAAACGGCTCCTAGTTGATCCATTGATTCTAAAATTCCGAATGATTCTCCTCTATGTTTTTTAGATGTAATATCTGCGATAATTGCATCTCTTGGTGCCTCCCTTAACTTACCTGAACGATCCATTATCTTAAAGGGGATAATATAACCCCAAGAAGGAGATAAAGCATAACCAATTCTTGAAAGACCGGCTAATAAATAACCTAACCACACGAAGACTTTTCTTCTTTTTAATCTGTCTGAGAGATAACCTGATAGGGCTTGAGAAATTGAAACTAAAGCTTCACCCAGCCCATCTATAAAACCTAAAATAGCCATGTTTGCTCCTAAGAAAACTGTAAGGAACAAAGGCCAGATTGGTGCGATCATATCTGAACCCATATCATTTAGAAATGATGCTAATGAAAAAGTCCAAACTATCCTCCTCTTTTTTTCCATACTGAATCTGATTATAATAAACTATAAAAAGGTTGTTATTGGAGGTTCTTTGATGAAGTTTACACTATCTAGAGCAGGGAATACAAAAGTAGAAAAAGATATGAAAGTGATAGTGAGGGAACTTAAAAAGAGAATTCCAAAAGTACAATCTATCCTTTTGACAGGGAGTTTTGCTCGAGGGGAGGGTCCTGTGAAAAATGGAAAGTATCCCTATAATGATTATGATATCCAAGTGATTGGTTCTAAAATTAGCAAAGATGAAGTTGATAAAATTTCTATTGAGATTTCTGAGCTATTGGGGTACAAAGGCATTGTTAATTTTTATCCTCTACGTAAAGAAGAGCAAAAGATGAAAAATAATTTTTATATTGATTTGAAGGTAGATAGTATTGAAGACCTTAAGAAAATGTTGCCAAGAGTTCGGACTTATGAGCTTAAGAATGATTCTTTAATTTTAGATGGTGAAGATTTTAGAGATTTAATTCCTGATTTTAAATTGAGTGAGATTCCTCTATCAGAAGGTGCCAAATTATTATTAGATCGAATGAGTCAAATGATTCAATATTATTCCATGGAAACTAAACATGAGAAAGAATTCTTAACTTATGTTATCCAACAGGGTTATGCTGCATGTTGTACTGCTTTGTTGTTGTTGAGTGGAAAGTATGAATTAGGTTACAAAAAGTCTATGAAAATTTTTAAGGAAAATTATCAAGAAGATTTTCCAGGATTATATGAAAAGATTCCTGATTTAAGTTTGAAGATTGAAAAGTTTGTGGAATGGAAATCAAATCCTTCAAGGTTACCCTATCCTGATGTTGATAAGGAATGGTTTATTGCTCGTCGAAATATGTTGATTGTTTCTAGATACTTTTTTAGTAAATTTTTAGGCAAAGATATAAAAGATATTGATCAGTTTTCTTCTGAGATTTTGAAAATAGGTCCTAAGTTTTATAGACCTTATCTCAAAGAGAGATTTGGTTTTTATCCAGGGATATTTTTACCGGGTTTTTATTTGAAGTATAAATATTATAAAAGATTAAGGAAGTTTGGTGTTCGTAAACTCTCTTTGTTTTTTAGAAAGAAAACGCCTGACTTTATTATATTTAGTTCTTTGATTTATTTGATTAGTGCAATTTCAGAAGAAGGTGTTAATAAAAGGTGTCTTCAGAAAGGAATCAAATTATTGAAGAAGGTTTATCCTGTTAAAAACACTAGTTGGGAAGACATATCAGTGGACTATGCAAATGCTTATATAGCTTTTTTTATGCAAAAAATATAGAGAAAATGAATAATAGAAAGATCTTATGGGGGGTTATAGAAAATAAGGTTTTAGGTAGAAGGAAGCCTCTTAGAGCCATTTTTAAGGTAACCAAACGATGTAATCTTCAATGTAAACACTGTTGTGAATGGAAGTTCTTTAAAAAAGATGATTTACCTTTATATAAAATCCGTTATATGTTTGATAAGTTAGCAAGAGCTGGGACTACCCACTTATCTTTGAATGGTGGAGAGCCTTTGCTTAGAGATGACATTGGAGAGATAATTAAGTATGCTAAGAAATTAAAGATGAGTGTGGGTGTTACAACTAATGGCTCATTTGTTCCTGCTAAGATTAACGAAATTAAAGATGTTGATTTCTTAGGACTATCCTTAGATGGACCAAGAGAGATGCATGATTTCTTGAGAGGGGAAGGACAGTTTGAGCAAATAATGAAAGCGATTGATATTGCTAAAGAAAATAAAATAAGAGGGGTCTACATAAATACTGTTTTAACAAAGGAACTTTGTTCTGATTTAACCAAACTAGAAGAAGTTGTGAATATTGCTAAAGAGAGAGGAATTAGATGTAATTTCGTTACTATGTATGGGGATGTTAGAGAGGGAAGTGTTATTAAAAAACCTAGTGATGAAGAATTGCGAAACGCGCTTGTTAAGATAATTGAACTGAAAAGAGGAAAAGCGCCTATAATGTTTGCTGAGTTCACTTATAATTACATCATAAATTGGCCAGATTTGAGTAAAGAAAAATACTTTGAAGGCGAAGAAGTTACAATTAAGAATCCAATTAAATGTAAGGCTGTTGATTTGGCTATTGCTATTGAAGCTAATGGTGATATCTTCCCTTGTAATATGACTAAAGGAGAAGTTAAACCTGTAAATATTTTTTCTCCTGAAAGTGTACCAGAATTGTTGAAAGAGTTGAGTAAAAGAAATAAATGTAAGTATTGTTATTATGCTTGCTATTGTGAGATAAATGCACTATTAAGTCTAAAACCAAAGATGGTTAGTGAATACTTAACAGAAAAAATAAAAAATGACTAAATTAATTATTTGTGTAGATGGACTTGGATATGATATGATCTCTAAAGAGTGTACACCCTTTTTATATAGCAAGGAGGTTTCAAGATTAAAAACTTTGTTCGCTTTTACAGGATTGGAGTATGCTTTTTTTAGTGGCAAAAATCCTTCTGAGTCTAAGATATGGTTAGAGTTTTGTAAAGACAGTAATTCTTTGTTTAGATCTAAAATTTTAAAATATACCCCTTTTAGAAATTATTATGGGGCATTTTTACAATTAATGAATAATAGAGGGTGGTTATCTAGTCTGCATAACATTCCTCGTTCTAGATTAAAATATTTTGATACAAGTGTTAAATCTGGAATTTGGTCTTGTGATTACTTTAAGAATAAGAAACATGTTGTATACAAGTGGCCTTTCTTTGTTGTAGATGGAAAGAAGAAACTAATTCTTAAATATGAAAAGGACTATGGCCGATTGAAGAGACTTTTTGATATTAAAGGTAAAGATGTTTATTATACCCAGTTAATGAGGGTGGATAAAGTAGTCCATAAGTTTGGTAAAAATAGTATAGAAGCAAAAAGATCTTTGAAAAAGATGGATGCTTTGTTAGAAAAAATTTATGATAAATTTGATGAAGTAATAATTTGGTCTGATCATGGCTTTGCAGATATTAATGAATATATTGATATTGAAAGGAAGCTTCCTAAACGAGGAGATTATATCTATTTTATTGCTGGGACTACTATTTCTTTTTGGTTTGCTAATGAAGAAGCTAAAAAGGAAGTTTTGGAAGTGTTAAGTGAGATTGAGGGAAAGATTTTAGATGAAGAACTTGCTAAAAAATATGAAATCCCATTAGATAGAAAATATGGAGATATCGTTTTCTTTGTCAAAAAAGGAAAATATTTCTTTCCAAATTACTATCAAAAAACTATGGATGAAAGGTTTGCTGCAATGCATGGATACCCTGATAATAATGAATTGGATGGTTTCTTTTTGAGTAAGAAAAAGGTTCGTCCTATCTTGAAAATTAATGAAGCGAGGAGATATTTATGATTTGTTTGATTAATCCCCCTTTGGATAAGAAAACAACTAGTAAGTTTCCTATGTCTGGAGTACCTTTAGGTATTGCTTATTTAGCAGCTTACCTAAGAGAGAGAAAGATTCCTGTAAAAGTTATAGATGCTCCTGTAATGGAGTATGATTTTGAAAAAACTGCTGAACTTGCTGCAGATTCTAAGATTGTAGGCGTTAGTTGTTTAACTGAAAATAGATATTCTGCTTTAAAGGTTCTAAAAGAAGTTAAGAAAAGAAATCCTTCTGTGATCAATATAATGGGAGGGTTACATGCCACTTTCTCAGATAAATTGATATTAGAAAATTATGATTTTGTAGATATTGTTATTAGAGGAGAAGGAGAAGAAACTCTTTATGAAACCATCAAGAAAATTGAAGAAGGAAAATCTTTACATGGAGTTTTGGGAGTTTCATTTAGAAAGGATGGAGAAGTAATTATGAATCCTTCAAGACCTTTTATTCCTGATATAGAGAAATTACCTTTCCCGGCTTATGATCTATTCCCTATGGATAAATATACTTTGCCTCCTGATGTTAAAATGAATGTTAAAACTTCTCAGATTACAACCTCAAGAGGTTGCCCGATGGGTTGTAAGTTTTGTGAAACCACTCATGTTTGGGGGATGAAAGTTAGAAGCACTTCTGCTGAAAGATTGTTTGAACAAGTTAGATATCTTTATGATAGCTTTGGGATAAATTATATTCGTTTTGCAGATGATTTATTTACTTTGAAGAAAGATAAAGTAATGAAGTTTTGTAAACTATTAATTGAAAGTAAATTGCCAATCAAGTTCAGAATTCAAGCTAGAGTGGACTGTGTTGATTATGAAATGTTGAAAGCTTTGAAAGCTGCGGGTTGTGATTTAATTGAATATGGTGCTGAGTCAGGTTCTAATAAAGTTCTTAGAGAAGTTGGAAAGAATATCGATATTGAAAAAATTAGAAAGGCTGTTGAGTTGACAAGGAGAGTAGGGATTGATGTTAAATATTTCTTAATTGTTGGTTCCCTCGGAGAAGGATCTAGAGAAACATGGGATACTTTTAAATTGATTAAAGATACTCGGCCTGATTGGATTGGAATTAATGCCTTAGCAATTTATCCTGGAACAGAGGTTTATGATATTGCTCTAAGAGAGGGATTGATTAATGATAATTTATGGATTAATTATGTTAACCCTAAGAATGGAAATGCCCCACTTTATACTAAGAACTACTCGGATAAAGAGTTAGTGTTTTTAACCCAAATTGCGCATGTTTGGTCTTGTAGACACTCACCTAAAAGATCTGAGCATTCTTCATTTGAAAGATTATTATCTGTTATACTCTTTGAAGGTTTTGCTAAGTTATTAGTTAAAAATAAAGGAGTTAGGAAAATAGCGGCAAATATTGCTTGGTTATTCTCTCCATTATTACCATGAATATATTAGTTACTGGAGGAACTGGATTTATTGGAAGTCATTTAGTTGAAAGACTTGTTAAAGAAGGACACCATGTTCAAGTTTTGGTTAGAAAGAGGGAAAGGGAGTACAAACACGGATTAAGAGTTCTAGAAAAATTGAATGTTGTTTTGATTTATGGGGATTTATTAGACTTAGATTCTTTAAAAAAAGCTGTAAAAGGTGTAGATGTGGTATTTCATTTAGCAGCGATAGCTCGTCCAATGGCGATACCAAATAAAGTTTATTTTGATGTTAATGAAGTAGGAACTAGAAATTTATTGGAAGTTTGTGAAAATGTTAAGAAAATAGTTGTAATGAGTAGTGTTTCTGCGGTTGGTCCGACACGGGACGGAAGAGCTGTTACTGAAATGACTAAATGTAAGCCTTGTGATGTTTATGGATGGAGCAAATTAGCTCAAGAAAAAGTTTGTGAGTATTATATTAAAAAGAGAGACTTGCCTATTGTTATATTAAGACCTCCAATGGTTTTTGGTCCTAGAGATTTTGAGATGTTGAGATTATTTAGATCTATAAATAAAGGCTTCTTCCCTATTCGAAGTTCTAATAAATGTATGGAATTCTTGTATGTTGAAAATCTGGTTGAAGCTTGCATGCTAGCTTTGAAAAAAGGTAAAGTTGGTGATAAATACCATATTACAAATGGTGAACATTACAGTATCAATGAAATAATTCGTTCTATGGAAAAGGTATATGGTAAAAAAAGAATTCCTGTTAGTTTTCCTTACATTAGTTTTGTAATTTTTGGTTGGTTTGTAGAGGGAGTGTCCAATATTTTTAGAATCCATCCTCCTTTCAAACATGATACAGTTAAATGGATGACTAAAAAATTTTGGTATAGTGATTGTTCTAAAGCAATGGTTGATTTAGGTTACATTCCGAAGGTTGGATTGGATGAAGGTGTTCGGAAAACTGTTCATTTTTATAGAAAAAATCAATACATAAGGTAATTAAAGTACAGAAATCTTTAAATAGGAAGATTAGGTAGGGATATTCAATGGAGAAGACAATAGTTGGTCTTACAGAGAAAATCAAAATATTAGATGGTGTGAAAGAAAAAGAGGTTGTAGCTAAAATAGATAGTGGTGCAGATAGAAGTTCTATGGATGAATCTTTAGTTAAAGAACTTAAATTAGGTCCTGTGGTTAAAAAATCTATGTTTAAGTCTTCTGTAGGTATTGAATACCGAGATATTATTAAAGCTAAGATTAAGATAAATGGCAGAATTATTAATGGTACATTTAGTGTTACTGATAGAAGCCACATGAAATACAGAGTATTAATTGGTAATAAGATATTGAAAAAAAATTTTTTAATTGACCCTCAAAAATGAGATTTGGACTAATAAGTTTAGGTGGACCAAGCAGTAAGATGATAATGGAAGAAGCTGCTAAAATGTTTGATGTAGCTGAAGCAATCCAGATCAAGAATTTAGAAGTTAATGTTAGTTCTGATGGTTATCAAGTATTGGATTCTGGTAAACCTATATCGGAGTATGATTGTATTTATGTTAGAGGATCTTATAATTATGCTTTATTACAAAGATCTATTTCATATGCTTTACAAGATAAATGTTATATGCCTCTATCTCCTGAATCTTTTACATTAGGTCATAATAAATTCTTAACAATGGTACATCTACAGAAGATTGGTGTTCCAATCCCTAAAACTTATTTAGCGGCTACAACAGAGGGAGCTAAAAAACTATTAAAAGAAGTTAATTACCCTGTGATTATGAAGATTCCTTCAGGTACTCAAGGTAAAGGAGTGATGTTTGCAGATTCTGTTCAATCAGCTAAATCTATATTAGATACCTTAGAGGTGTTTAAACAACCTTATATGATTCAAGAATATATTGAAACTGGAGCTACTGACCTAAGAGTAATTGTTGTAGGTGATAAAGTTGTTGCGGCTATGAGGCGTAAAGCTACAAATGAAGAAATTCGTGCTAATATCCATATGGGGGGTGTGGGTCATCCTGTTGAATTAGATTATGAAACGGAACAAGTTGCAGTTAAAACTGCTAAAGCTTTAGGATGTGATATCTGTGCTGTTGATATTCTTGAGGGTAGGAAGCCTTATGTTATTGAATTAAACTTAAGTCCGGGTTTGCAGGGAATCATGAAAGCTCTTAAGAAAAATGTTCCTAAGATGGTTGCTGATTATTTATTTAAAAGGACTAAAGAAATTAAGGAAGATGCAGGTAAATTAAGAGCAAAGAAAGTTGCTTCTGAATTAGAATTAGAGAAGAATAATCAATTGATCACTAACTTAGATATTAAAGCGGGTGTTTTAAAAGTTCCAACTATGATGACTAAAATTGCTGGCTTTAAACCTGATGAAGATGTAATCTTTTCTGCTGAGAAAGGTAAGATTAAGATTGAAAGGTATAATCTTTAGAAAAGTTTCTTTAAAATATCCATTGTGAAAAGAATTATTGCTTCTGCTTGTTCTTTTGAAGGTTGAAAAACTTCTTGCTTTTTATGTACGCTTGAGATTCTTACTTGATTGATTAAATGTATTTGTTGTGTTAATCCTGGCTCAAATTTAACTTGTTTTTCTGTTAGTTTTGCAACTAGTTTTCCTAAGCCTATTCCAGGATTTTTTTCTAAGATATCTTGTTGAGTTACATCATAGTATTTTCTATGTAAAGCTGTTTCTAGGATTCTTCCACAGAGAACTGTAGCAGATCTATAACACCCTGATTCAAAGCATTTATTGATTTCTTTAATATCTGCGTAGATCTCGTCTGAAACTTCTGAGGGTAAGTTTAATTTTAAAGATGTTTTGGATTTTTCTTTTTTTGGAAGGATTAAGTTTTGTTTTAAAGATGTTATGCTCTTAACTTGCTTCTTAAGTTGTTGAAGATTTTTTGTTTGAAGAGCCTTTGTTAGATCTAGAATCTGCTTGATATATGGTTCATTGTTTTCATCTATGAGGATTAAATTATTAAGTTCTATAGAATATTTTTTAACTTCTTCCAAGGAAGTTAGAATTAATCCTTGATAGTAAAGTTTTCTTTTTTCTTTAAAATTGATTAGAGATTTGTTTATATCTGCTCTTGTTGAGAAATCTACCTTATAAGATTCTGCTTTACTTATTGCATTAGATAATCTTGATAGTGATCTTTCAAAGTTTTCCATAGGTTTGTTATGTTTTAGAAGTATTTAAGGTTTTATGGAGTTTTTTATATATAACCCCAAGTTTTAATTGCTTTTTGAAGTTCTGGATGATTTTCTGCGTATTTATTCAAAGGAATATTTTTCATTGTTGCGTCTACTGCTTGTCTTGCTGCTTGTGCTCCAGCTATGATACCATCTGGGTGACCTGAAACCCCCCCGCCCATTTGGATAATAATATTATTTCCCATATATGAAACTAGTTTTCTAACTAAACCTGGATGTAAACCTCCGGAACAAACAGGGAAGGTTGGTTTGATGTGATACCAGTTTTGTTCTAACATATGTGCTCTGTCATTTCCTTTTACTAAATGACTTTCTATTTCTTCTCCGATATGTTCGACTTCTTTTGCTGAACCTATCATCTTTCCTACAATTGCACCTACATGAATATTATCCACACCAATTAGTCTTGCTATTTTAGCTACGGTAATCATAGACATTCCGTGTTTAGGATTATTTGTGAACATTGCATGACCTGCTCTGTGAGCGTGGATTACTAATTTTGCTTCTTTTCTTAGTAATTGTAAAGCTGACCATCCTGAAGTTACAATATCCACCATAATATATTTTCCACCTTGTTCTCTAACATAATCTGCTCTTTCTAACATAACATCTGCTGCGGCAGTTACATTTGGTAAGTAGATTTTGCTTTCTCCTGTTTTCCACTCTGCTTTTGATTGCATATCTAATGTGTAAGTAATTCTATCTTTGAATTTATTAAATGTCATAGAAGTTAGATTTTCATCATCTTTTACTAGGTCTAGTCCTCCTGACCAAGCATTGTAAGCATATGAAGAGTGTTCTTTTGCTGTTTGACCCACTTTTGGTTTAACAATAGTTCCTACTAAAGGCCTATGTTTAACTCTTAATAATTTTCTTACTCCATTAATACCTAACCTTGGACCTTGGAAAGAGTCTACGATTTTTTTAGGGAAAGTAATGTCTTCTAACCTCAGGTTTTTTAGTGCTTTCATTCCGAAAACATTTCCGCCTATTGAACTAAGAATTTGTGGGATATTTCCAGGTTCAAAAAGTTCTAAAGGATAAGCTATTTTTATTCTATTATTTTTAATACTGAAGACAGTTGGTTGTAATCTTTCTTTAATTTCTGGTTTCATTGATACTACATCTGTCCAGGTCCCGATGGAGGATTCTCCGGCTACATAATTTGCAGCTTTCTCTATGCTGATTCTATTTGGTTCGATATAGAATTCTGCTATTAAATCCGTTTTTGTTGGAAAATACCTCTTATTTATGAAATCAATATTATACATTAGTTTTTAATGTGTATGTTTTAGTTTATATATGTTTTTATTTTTAAAAAAATTATTTGTAGATAAACTATAAAAATAAGATAGATATTTTAGTATATCTCAAAATAAGAAAAATATCGATTAATAATAAAACAGACTTCCTCTTTTTTTAAAAAAACTTTGGAGGTTTAATATGAAAAAAATAATTTTTTTAATTTTATTAGGAATTCTTTCTTCTTTTTGTGTAAGTGCTTTAGAAGACAGTGAGATTCCTGCTTGTAATGGGCAAACTGATAACTATGTTGTGCTTACTCTAAAAGGAAATGAATTTCAAGGTGCAATTGCTAGTTATACGACTACTGATCATTGTTTAGGTACCCCTTGTAATTGGGTATCAGGAGATGATGCAATTATAGGTGTTTATAATTATGATTATAATACTTGGGGAGGGTATCTACAATATACTTATGATGTAAGTAGTGCAAATATTCCTTTGGATCAAATCAATTGTGCAGAGGTTTATGTTTCAAGACCTGCTTATTTCGGAAAGGGTTTACACTCTCCGGATAATACTCAACAAGGAAGCATCGCCTTAAGAAATTCTTTAAATAAAGTTAAGATATTGCCTACTAATGGCGTTAAGTGTCCACCTGCTTATGACTGGTTCTATTCCACTGTGGCTGATACAAGTGGTTGTGTAGCAGACATATGGAGTGAAGTACCTGTTGAGGATATAGAAGAAATAACTAAAGTTTATTTAGAAACTAGCTCAAAAACTGCATGGGATGTTGAAGAAGTTAATTTAATTTTGTTCATGGATGAAGAAAATTATCACCCAATTAGTATTGAAAATGGTAAGTTTATTGTTGATGGAGAAGAATTTTTAGTTAAGGGCGTGGATTATACACCTTGGTTAGTTGGAACAGGTCCGGATCCAAATCTTCATAATCCTTTACCTGGTCCTAGTGATGATGTAACTGCTTTAGTTACCTGTCAGGATGGAGTTCATGTTCCTGATTATGATTTAAGTGGAAAAATTGAATATGATGAAGTAATTAGATATGATCTTGAAACTATTAGAGATAGTGGTGCAAATACAATAAGAACCTATGCTACAGGAGAGTGGCATGATAAAGATAGGGATGGAGTTCAAGAATCTGATGAAATCGTTCAAGGTGATGTTCCGATATGGCTAACTGATCAAATAGTTGAATTTGCTGAAGACAATGATATGAAAGTGATTATAGGTTATTGGGTTCAAGAAGAAAATTTTGATCCTTTGTTAGTATGTAATTGGGATGATTGGGCGATTGCAGGAGATACTCTTTCAAGAATCATTGAAAGATACGGCCCTAGTGGAGCGGTAATCGCATGGGGTATTGGTAATGAAGTTCATGGGGATTGGAATCATGCATGGTTTACATGGGGTTCAGAAAATCCAGGAGGCCTTGAAGAGTTTTATATTAATGATTACTTAGAAGTATTGTATGAATATGTAAAACTAATTGATTCATATGGAAAACCAATTATGTATGCAAAATATATTGGAGAGAATGTAGATTTTAATATACTCCCTGAAGCAGATGTTATTGGTTTGCAGTTATATACAACTCCTCCAGAAAGTGTTCCTGAGTTAGGTGTTGCTCCAGAAGGAAAAGCTTACATGTATTCTGAGTTTGGTCATGAAACCGATCATATTGAAGGACATTGGGAAAAAGCTCAGGATTATGCAGGTGGTGCTTTCTTAGAATATGTGGATGTAGGTTGGAAAATAGGACAAACTGATTTAGGAATGGTTGAAGAGTGCAGAAAAATAAAAACAGAAAGATATGATGCAGTTGCTTCAATATATGGCGGACAACCTTCTATCACTTGTGATGAAACTACTTCATGCAGTGAAACAATTGAAGATAATGGAGTTACTAAGTGGTGTAGAGATTTAGGAGAAGGATATAATTGGTATACCCAAGCAGAAGGAGCTTCATTTTGTGATTCTTCAAGTGATGTAGGTAATAAAGGTTACTGTGGTGGCCAAGAAATAATTTGTGGAGATAATATTAAATGGGCTACTTGCACAAGCAATACTGATTGTAATACCAAAGTAAGTGTGAATGGTGTTGATAGATGGTGTAGAAAGTTTGATGGAAGTTATTGGAGTTGGTATACCCAAAGTCAAGGAAAAAGTTTTTGTGATTCAACACTAGATATAGGTACAATAGGATATTGCAAAGGTCAAGAGATAATATGTGATGATAGTGTAACATGGAAATCTTGCAGTGCTTTAACTAACTGTAACCTAAAGATTAATGTGGATGGTGAATCAAAATGGTGTAGAAGTTTTAATGATAGTCCATTCGGTTGGACGCCTTGTGCCAAGTGTAATGGATTAGGTTGTGTGGGTCTGCCATTTGAAAACTACTTTATTGGAAACACAGGAGCTTGTGCAAACAATAATTATATATGTACAGATTTAGGATGGAGAGTGATATAAATGTTGGATCAAGATTTTGATGTGGTGGAGGCCTTTATTAAAAGGCTCCCCCAATTGACTTTAGGAGAGGTAAGCGAGGGCCTTCTTTTTTTATATCTTGAAGAAATAGCTACAAATGAAGAGCATGTACTCGGAGAGGTACCATCCTGTTTGTATAAATTTATGGAAGATGATTTTGTTAAAGGAAGAATTTTAGCAGGTGCAGGTTATTTACATTTTGCGGTTAGGGACTTTAAAAAAGAATTACAACCATTGTATTCTGATGAGCAGATAAATTCTATCCAAGAATATTCTAGAAATCTTTTGAGGATGAGGAGAAGTTAATTTTATAAAATTTTTTTTAATTTTTTAATGTTTGTTATGATAAGTGTTGGTTTTTCTTTTTGTAATGTTTTTTTAGAGTAATGCCCACTGAGAACAGCGATTGATTTTGTTTTTGCTGCTTTTGCTGCTCTTACATCGTAGATTGAATCTCCTATATGGTAAAGAGCTTTTTGTTTAAGTTTCTTTTCTACTTTAAAAATTAGATCTGGTGCAGGTTTTGCATTTTTTACATCTTCATAGCTATAATGTGCATCAAAGAGTTTTAGTGGGAAGTTTGCTAATTTCATTAAGTGTTTCATGCTTGAAGTTGAAGCATTTGTTATTAAAGCAATTTTGTAGTTTTTCTTTAAAGCTTTTATTGTTTCTTTTGCTCCTCTAAAGGCTCTTGCTCCTTTCTGAAATTTGATTAATTCTTTTTTGTCTTTAACTACTTGTTTTAGAAGTTTATCTGAAATATTGGGATGAACTGTCCTTATTACTTGTTCTTTAGGCATTCCAAAAAGAGGTTTTAATTTTCTTGCTGGGATTTGTTTGAGGTTGTTTTTTTTGAAAGCTTGGTTGAAAGAATTCACATGAGCTTTATCTGCATTGATTAAAGTATTATCCATGTCTATTGTGATTAGAGGTTTCATTCTTTAATTACACAATAACCTCCTGATTTTGAAGTATGAATAGATAATAATCCTTCACAACAATTAAAATCAGAAGCAAACCATGTTTCTCCTACTTTTGAACATTCTCCTAAAGGAACATCATTTGTTTTAATACAATAAGTTCCTTCTGAAGTTTCTGCTTCTTTCTCACAACAAGATTTTAAGAAAGATTTCTTGTAGCCTGGTTCTGTACAAGTTCGTCCGGAATCTTGAGGTTTTTCTACTACGCAATAAGCGGTTGAAAAAGATTGTAAACTAGAATATAAACCTTCACAGCAAGGAATTTCATCGAACCTACTTAATTCTCCAACTCCTACACATCCTTTATCTTGATATGGTTCATTTTTTACACAATAAATCTCTTTAGTAATATCATCTTGGTGTTCAATTAAATCCTCACAACAAGATTCATAGAAAGATCTTTTATAACCTGCATCTATGCAAGCACATCCTGAAATTAGGAGTAGACTTATGATTAATATTATTATTTTCATTTTTTATATCCAAGGATAAGTTTTCTTTACTTTTTTAACAAATTTTTTAGGTTTTAGAATTCCTAGTTCTGAAATAATTGCTGTTATGTTCTCTGCTGGAATCTTTTCGAAAGCTAGGTTTTTTATTTTTAGATTTTTTGGAGCTTTTTTCCAAACTTCTTTGTAAGATCTTTCTTCTATTTTTACTGGTTTGTTTGAATATTTCCATGAATCTGTTACTATATAAACTGGGATGTGTAAATGCTTTGCTAATTCTGAGATCATTCCTGAACCTACTTTGTTTATTACTGAACCATCTTTTAGAATTGCATCTGCGCCTAAGAAGATAGCATTTGTTTTTTTCATAAATTTGTTGGGTGTTAAAGCTATTAATATTTCTGAATCTGTAATTTGAGTGGTTTTTATTTTTGCTTTTACTAATTCTTTTGAAGTTTTTCTTCCTTGGAACAAAGGTCTAGTTTCTGTGTTGAAAACTTCGAAGTTTTTTGTTTTTTTAGCTTCTATAAAAGATTTAGTTACAGTTGAGCTATGGCAATGAGTGAAGTTAACTTTTCTTACTTTTTTAGCTGCTAGTTTGTAGATGATAGGTTTTGTATTTTTGAAATGCTGTAAAGCTTCTTTAACTGATTTTTTTTGAGCATATTTTAAAGCGTTGGTTAGTGCAGGTTCTGTAGGCCTTTGTTTAATTAGTAAAGAAATTGTTTTTTGTGTTGGTTTTAATTCGTATGCTTTTAATCCTGCTTTTGCTACATTTTCAGCACCTTGAATTTTAAGAGATTTTATATCTCTAGCTATATCACCTACTTTTTTCATAGTTTATGAAGTATTGTTTAATATATATAAATGTTACTAAGAAAAAAAGAAAAAATTAAATCCATCCTGTAGCATCACAGGTAGCGGATTTTGTTTTACAAACTATTTGTGTATCTAAAGGAACTTCAACATATCCTAATGCGCTATCACAGTTAAATGTTACACTATTACAAAGAGTACATTTTGTCCACTGCCATACTCCATTTATACTTCTACAATAGTAAGGCGTGCCTGCAACATCTACTGTTTTAGTACATATATTACTAGCATCACAAACATCAGGAATATCTAATGTTAATGGATTACAGTCATCATCTTTTCCGTTTTTAATAATCTCGGTAGCACTAGGATTTACATTGATATCATTGTCATCACAATCTCCACATTCTGTATCCCAATTATCTCCGTCTATGTCTGTACCTATAGATTGATAAGTATCACATGTGTAAGATGTACATGTACAATCTGCTAAACAAAGATTGGATATAATACCATAGTCCCTATACTCTCCAGAGAAACATCCATCTAAAGGATTACAATCTGTTATAGGGCAATTGCTATTTGTTTCACATTCTGCACCACAGTTAGTCATGCTACATGAATTTAAAATGGAAACTGATCCTGTTGTGCAGGCATCTTCTACTTCATTACAAGTGGAGGTAAATCCTGCAAAGAGATCCCATGTTAGAGGATTATTGTCAGGGTTATAGGTGCAAAGACTGATTGATTGTAGATCATTAGCTGAACAATCTATAGGTGTTCCTATTTCACAGCCTATTAAAGGATTACAAGTTTCTAAACCATTGCAGAATAAATTATCATCACATAAAGCATTATTTGCATTATTTTGACAAATTCCTTCTGAACAAATGTCCTCTGTGCAAGGAACATAGTCTGTGCAACTATTTGATGCATAAGGCTCTTCATCTGTTTGCCCATTACAATTATCATCTTCTCCATTACAGATTTCTTCTGCCCATTGATTGATGGAAGGATTTGTATCATCACAATCTTTGTTATTTTGAGTATCATATTGTGTGATAAATTCTGGAGCACATAAACACTTAGAACTTCCTGGAACTCCATCTCCATCATAGTCATTATCTAAATAGAAATCAAAACAACCTTCATTATTTTCTCCTTCATTATCTAATCCATTACAGTTATCATCTATACCATTATAACAAATTTCTTGAGCACCAGGATTTATATCTTCGTTACGATCATTACAATCAACATCATTATTATATCCATCTTTATCACAATCTGAACAAGTTACACTTAAGAAGAAAGAACCTTCATTGTTTAATTCATCCGGTTCTTGTAGGGTGTTTGACGGATCCAAGATTACATCTACTGTGAAATTTCCTTCAAAGAAATTAAAGTTAGATAAAAGACCTTGGTAGATTGTCATTTGATTAGGTTGAAGATTAGTAATATCTAATGTACCTAAATATGTTCCTTCTATGTAAAGACCTAATTGTGTATCTAAAGGTTGATCCCCTATATAGTTCAAAGTAATATTATAATTTACATCCGACGGTGTGACTATTGAATTTGGTGCATATTCTAAAGAGATGAATTCTAAGTCATAATGAATTTCATTGTCATCTTCTGCTGAATCACAACCTGGATCTTCTGGATAGTCTATTAAACCATCTCCATCATTGTCTCTTGAATCTGAGCATTGGTGAGGGGATTTGAAAGCATATATATCCCCCCCACTATCTATGAAATATAAATTTCCTCCAATTATATTAGGCTGTGTACGCACCTCATGAGGAGTATTATAGCTCCAAACTATATCCCCTGTTGAAAGATCAAAAGCATACATTTTCCCATTCATATTTCCTGCAAAAAGTTTATCCTCTGAAGCAACAAAAAGGTTAGAAAATATACCTCCTATATATTTTTTCCATATTTCTGATCCTGTAGTAGAATCTAATGCAAAAATGTTTCCTTGGTTATTACCAAAATAAACAATTCCATCTTTTATGGCAGGTGAAGAACTTACATAATATCCTGTAGGATAATCCCATATTTTTATTCCTGTCTGTGTATCTATAGCATAAAAACTAAAATCCATACTTCCTACGTAAACAACTCCTTCAACTACTGCAGGGGATGAAGCTATATAATTACTAAACCCATAATCCCATATTTTGGTTCCAGTTAATGAATCTATAGCATAAAGATGAGTATTTCCTGCTGCTTGGTCCCCCACGTAAACCACCCCATCTATCACTGTTGGAACAGATTTAACAATCCCTCCTGTGCTAAATGTCCATATCAAACTTCCATCATTTGCATTTAAAGCATAAACTTTACTATCTGTTCCGCCCACATAAACAACATCATCAACAACTGTCGCAGCTGCATGAACCTGGCCGATTGATTCAAATTTCCAAACTTCCAGACCGGTTAATGAGTCTATGGCATAGAAAGTTCCTCCAACCGTCCCAACATAAACTATCCCATTAGATATAACAGGAGCAGCAGACACAGCTCCATCTGTTAAAAAAGTCCATAAAACATTCCCTGTATTAATATTAAGAGCATAAAGTTTGTTATTATCGCTTCCCGCATAGATTATGCCATTTGCAATTGAGGAAGAAGGATAGACTGTTGTAGGACTACCAATATTGTTTGTCCAAGATAATTCTAAATTATTGGTATCAACATTTCCTGGATAAACACTCGCATGATTAAGATTTCTTGCAAACATCTTCCATTCATAAATATTGATAGAATCTGAACTTCCTGCAAAAACAACATAACTAAGACTAATAAAAACTAAGAAATAAACTATTATTTTTTTATTCATGTTATAAATCCCCCACAATCTAAACATAATTAATATTGTTTTTAGAGAGTTTTAGTCTATATAAATGTTACTACCATAACTCTTTTAAATTAAGTTTCTAATGTAATTATAATGAGAAAACGAGTAGTAATGACTTTTGTAGTGTTTATTCTAGCTTTAGTTTTGTTTAATATTTTTTCTAATAAAGTAATCTTAACTGATGTTACCCAATATTTAGGGAGTGCAAAAGGGGTAGCAGAAATAAGCATATCTAAGTTTAGAACTCAGACTTTGGGATATGGTTGGTTTATGGGTCAAAGCTTGAAACTATTTCCTTCCTTGTTAACTGCTAAATTGTTTAATGCTATGTTTTTATTTTTAACGGGATTAGTTTTGTATAAGATTAATAAGAAAGCATTGTATTTGTGGACCTTTAGTCCTGTGGTTTGGTATATGGCTGGATGGATTAGTCCTATCTTACCTGTTACATTTTTCTTGACTTTAGCTTATTACTTATTTGAGAGGAATAGAATTTTATCTGCTTTATGTTTAGGTATTGTTTCTGTATTATGGGGTGGGGGATTGTATGTTGCTTTCTTCTTTTTATTGGTGTTTTTTTATGATAAAAGTTTTGAAGAATTCCTTAGATATGTGTTTCCTTTCTTAATTGCTTTTTCAATTAGAGGAGTAATTGATTTGTATTATTACGGAATTCCTTTTATTTCAATTTTAAGAGAACTAGGAAGTAATTTGATTTATTTCTTGCCTAACTCTGCTGCAACTAGTTTACCTCAGCGTAGTATTTGGTTGTATTTGTCTTTAATTGTTATAATTAGTCCTTTATTGTTTAAATTGTATAAGGTTGATTTTAGAAAGTACAAAAAAGAACTTATCTTTATAGGGTGTATGCTTGTGTTCTTTATTATTAATTTTCAATTAAGATTGTTTTTGGTTTTAGCTCCTTTATTGTTAGTCATGTTGGCTAGGAAACTGACTAAGAAAGAGATTTTATTTGGTGTTATATTATCTATTCCTTTTATCTTATTATTTAGTTATCCTTATTTTGGAGTTGGAGATGATATGATTATTAATGATTTAGAAAAGCTAAGTTCTGAGTTCCCTGATGAAAGTTTTATTGTTGGCTCAGAGGATGTTAGTGAAGAACAAATTCAGATTCTGGAGTGTTTGTATTGGGGTTCTGAGATTAAAGAGTTTATTTGGTATTCTGAATATAAGTTGTGGTTAGAAGATTCTTCTGTATTTAGAGAGTATGAGATTAGTTCTAATTCTAGAATTGATAACTTAAGAAAGTTAGTTTTGAACTTGAAGTATGAAAGAACAGATTTAAGAGATTATTCCGATGTTAATTATTTGGTCCTTGTTGGTCCCGAAGGTGATGCTCCTGAAGGTTTTGAATTTGTTAAAGAGTATGAAGTTTTGAGAGTGTTTGAAAAGCAAAAGCTATAAAAAGAAAGGTTTATGATTTATTAGGATGATAAGCGTAGTGATTCCAGCGTACAATGAAGAGAAAAACATTCAACCTTTGTATGATGCCCTAAGAGAAGTTCTAGAAGAACCTTATGAAATCGTTTTTGTTGAAGATGGAAGTTCTGATCAGACTTTTCAAAAATTAAAAGAATTAAATAATAAAGATAAGAATGTAAGAGTTGTTAAGTTTGCTAAAAACTATGGGCAAACTGCTGCAATGGATGCAGGTTTCAAGAATACTTCAGGAGATATAGTGATAGCAATGGATGCAGATCTACAAAATGATCCCAAAGATATCCCAAGATTAGTTGCTAAATTAAATGAGGGCTATGATTGTGTTTCTGGTTGGAGAGCAAATAGAAAGGATAAGTTCTCAAAAAAACTGTTTTCAAGATTTGCAAACCTTCTAAGAAAAATTTTAATTAATGATAATATCCATGATTCTGGTTGTTCTTTGAAAGCTTATAAGAAAGAATGTTTGAAAGATTTGAACTTATACAGTGATATGCATAGATTTATTCCTGCTCTACTAAGAATTAGAGGTTGTAAGATTGGAGAGATAAAAGTTAATCATAAACCTCGTTTATATGGAGAAACAAAGTATGGGTTTAAGAGAATTTTCAAAGGTTTTTCTGATTTAATAAAAGTAAGAAAGTTATTAAAAAAGTCTGCAAATTTCAATCAGAAGGCAGAGTATCAGATTCAGGAGATTCTCTAACTTCGTGATATTCTTTTTCTGTGTTTACATCCCAAATATTTGATTTATCTTTAATTCCTTTAGCAATGTTATTTGCTGCAACCATTCCTGTAAGCATTGAGTGATCCATGTTATTATATCTGTGCATGCCATTTCTACCAATCAAGAAAAGATTTTCAAATTGGTCTAGGTAGTTTCTGATTATATTGAATTGATTATAAGTTCCAGTGTAGGAAGGATAAGCTTTTGGGATACGGACAACAGTTCCATCTAAAACATCAGCTTTGTTAATAATCTCAATTTTATGAAGTTCTTCCTTTGCTAGGTCTATGATTTCTTTGTCCGGTTGAGTCCAGATCTTATCAGTTTCAAAACAACAGTATTCTACTCCAACCCATAATTTAGATTTATCCTTAACCATGTAAGGACTCCAGTTGTTAAATAGTTGTAATCTTCCTGCTTTGATATCTGGTTCTTGTAAGTAGATCCAGTTATCATCTGATTTGATCTTAAGTCTTGTTAAAAGTAAACCAACTATAATGAAATCTCTGAAGCTTAAACCTTTTTTAACTTGCATAACTTCTTCTGGAACTTGGATATCAAAAGAATCTAGTAATTCAGTAACAGGCATAGTAGAAATGAAATAATCTCCTTCATATTTCTTCCCATTAGCTTCAACAAAGATGATCTTATTATCTTTAATATGAATTTTATTTACATTCCCTTTAACAATTTTTCCACCTTTTGCTTTGATCTTATCAGCCATATCATCCCAATATTGACCTGGCCCGTATTTAGGATAGATGAACTTTCCTATTAATGTGGTTTTTACCTGTTTTTGATCTATGTGATCATCTTTTTTCTTTAAGAAATGTTTAAGTGCTTCTAGTAAAGACAAACCTCTAACTCTTTGTTCTCCCCATTCAGCGCTTATCTCAGTACAAGGTACCCCCCATACCTTTTCGGTATAATCTTTGAAGAAAGTTTTGTAAAGTTCTTTTCCGAATTTGTTAATGAAGAATTCTTCTAAGTTTTTCTCTGGTTTTTTCTGGTAAATCATACTCTTAAAATATGTAATCCCTATTTTTGTGATTCTTACAAAACCTAATTGATTGATAGTTTTTCTAGATAAAGCAACAGGATAATCAAAGAATTTTCTTTCAAAGTAGATTCTTGATTTTCTATTTCTTTCTATCATTCCCGGGAATTTTTTAAACATGTTCATTACCCTATCATCCTTAGAAAAGAATCTATGTCCGCCCATATCCATCATGTTTCCTTTGTAATCAACAGTTCTTGAGATTCCACCCATAAGGTCATCTTTTTCTATAATGATTGGTTGGACGTCTGACTTTTTTTGTAATTCATATGCAGCTGTTAAGCCTGCAGGTCCTGCTCCGATTATTATTGCTTTTTTCATTTTTTTATAATTTTGAAATCCACCATCCTTTTTAAAATGAATGGGAGTTGTGCTGGTTTAAAATATTTTATTAAAGAGAACATTTGTTTAGGTCTGAAGAAGAATTGTTTGAAAGCTTTTGAGGATGCTGCATTAAGAGTTTCTGGATCTATTGTTTCTGGAATCCAAGTAGCTTCGTGATAGCTATCTTTTGTCCAGTCTACTTTGTTTTCAAAATCTAGTTCATCCCATAATTCTGAACCTGGAAAGACATCTAAAAGTAAAAATTGTGCCCTTGAGAGTGGAACTGTTTTTGCGAAGTTGATGGTTTCTTGAATAGTTTCTTTTGTTTCTCCTGGTAAACCGAAAATAAAGAAACCCTGAGTCATGATTCCTACTTTCTCTGCTAGGATTGCTGCTCTTTTTAGAGTTGCTAAATCTGTTTCTTTGTTTATGTTATTTAAGATTTCTTGATTACCTGATTCAAAACCAAAAGCAATGTAGTAGCAGCCTGCTTTTTTCATAAGTTTGAGTAATGCTAAATCAACTTTATCTGCCCTGATACCATTTGGACAAGCCCAACTTATGTTTAGTTTCTTTGAAATTATCTTATTGCAAATTTGTTCTATATGATTTCTAATCATAGTTAGATTATCATCTTCGAAATGAATTTCTTTTACTCCGAAGTTTTTGACTAAGTATTCTATTTCTTGAATAACATTATCCGGTGATCTGAACCTAATTGATCTTTTCCAAATCTTTGGTGATGCACAGAATTTACAACCATAAGGACAACCTCTTGAAGTTGTTATTGGGGCTACTGGAAAGTTCTTGATTAAAGCTCCATGTGGTGCTTTTTTATAAGTTCTTGGATCCATCTGTTCCCAATCTTGAAAAGGTAAATCATCTAAATTTTTTATGAAAGGCCTTTCTTTGTACTCATTGAATTTTGAATATAAACCTTTGATATTGTTTAGAGGCGTTTTGTTTTCTATCGCATCTGCTAATTCTTTTAGGGTTTCTTCTCCTTCGCCTATAATAATAAAATCTGCTTCTGTTTGTTCTAGAGTTTTTTCTGGTAAGCAAGTTGCGTGAGGTCCGCCTATCACCACTAGTTTTCCTGCTGCTTTAAGTTTCTTTGATAAATCAATTACTTCCATAAAGAAAGCGGACATACAGGAGATACCTATTAAATCAAAATCCCTGCATTTTTCAACTATTTGGTCATTGGTTAGTTCTTTGTTTAAACCATCTATAATTTTAGTTTGATGATTATGCTTTTTCAAATATGCAGATAAATAACCTAACCCTATTGGAGGGGTTATTAGATGCGAGCTATAATTAGGTCTTGTTAATGCTACTTTCATTTCTAAGTTCCTCTGCGATTTTTAGCATTTCCTCATAAGAGTATATTTGCCTTTTTTTCTTTGCTATTTTTAATCCTTGTAAAGTCCTCTCTGCTAAAACAAAAGGATTTTTACATAAATAACTGATCTCCGGATAACATGCATACATGCAACCTGGACAAGCTTCCACTTGTTTCTTTACCTTATCTCTAAATTCTTTAGATTTATAAGTATTTATGAAGTCTGGGTCAAGCATTGATTCCGAACCTGAAAGGTCTACACAAGGCAAAAATTTACCTTGGGGACTTATTGAGAAATATAGATCAGGGCTATCACATTTCCAGTATATGTTTCTATACTTAAGGAAGTCTTTGCTACCTTCTAAGAATTTGTAAGTATTATGGACATTATAACCTTGTTTTTTCATTTGAATTAGTCTATTATAAGTTCTATCTATTTGGGGGTAATCTTTTTTAGTAAAAGCAAAAGGCTCTGCTTCTTTCCTAACTATGAATCCGTCTGTTGTAGCTAAGTGAATTGGAATGATTGAATTGTAAAAACCAATTTTGGTTGAGAACTTTACTACTTGTGGAACTTCTTGAGCATTTAATTTTGAAACTACTGTATTTACTATAGACATTGCTCCCCTTCTTGGTAGATACTCTGAATATAATGCTAGTGCTTTAATGATTTTATTCCAAGAACCTTTTAGATTGCAAATATAATCTTGTTTTTCTGGGTCCAAAGAATCTAGAGAAATTGTTACATCTTTTATTCCTGCTTTAATGACTTCTTTTACTCTGTCTTCTGTTGCTAAAACCCCATTAGTCTGTAACCTAACTTCAAAACCTTTTTTTGAAAATATTCTTACTACGTCTGGTAAATCTTGTCTTAAGAAGGGCTCTCCACCTGTTAAGATAATTACTCCTGCGCCCATCTTGTCTAAATTGTCTGCAATAGTTTGAATTTGATCCAGAGTTAAGTCTTCTTCGTGTTTTCTTGCATCAACTGCACCACACATTCTGCATCTTAAATTACAATTTTTGCAGAGAGCAAACTGTACATAAATCGGGGATTTTCTTGTTAGTACACCTTTTATTATTGCATTTCTGCTTTTTGGAGTTAACATTTTACCATTTAACTTGTGAAGCCACTTTTAGTTTGTAAAAGAAAGTATGATCCTTTATACTCTTTATGAATTCTTGTACTAGTTTTTTAGGTCGTAAGTAAAACTTTCTATGTAGTTGTGACTGATATGAGACTAGTTCGTCCCACGTAAGATTAGGATGTTTGTAAATATTTCTTGAGTGAGGTGAATGATAATTATATTTACTCCAGTCTTTAGAAAGGATTAAACCTTCTTTATCTAATTGATTGAAAACTACTGTTCCAGGGAAGGGCATAAAAATTGTTGCCTTAGCTAGATCTAAGTTTAAAGATGAAGCGAATTTTATTGTTTGTTTGATTGTTTTATGATTATCCTTTGGTAAACCTATTATGAAGAATCCTAAAGTTTCTAAGCCTGCTTCATTTGCATATTTAACTGCTCTTCTAACTTGATCTAAATTGATTTCTTTTCTTATGCTATTTAGAACTTCTTGATTTCCAGATTCTATTCCAAAAGCAACATTATAACAACCTGCTTTTTTTAGCTTGAAGAATAAATCTCTGTTGATGCTATCTACTCTTGTTCCATTGTGCATAACCCAAGGGAATTTTAAGTTTCTTTCTAAGATTAGATCACAAATATCTGTAGCGTGTTTGATATCTGCTGTGAAAGTATCATCAAAAATATGAATTTCTTTGAAGCCACACTTAAGCATATATTCTATTTCATCAACAACTCTTTTTGGTGATTTTGTTCTAAATTGGAATCCAACTATTACTTTACTACAGAAAGTACATTTTCCTGGGCACCCTCTACTAGTTTCAATTGGGCCAACGGGATTTTGTTTAACCCTTAATGGTGAATTTTTGTATTTTTCAATATCAAATAAGTGCCATGCAGGGAAAGGTAATTTATCTAAATCTTCAATTGGTGGTCTTGTGGCAGTTAAGATTACTTCTTCACCTTCTTGATAAGCAATACCTTTAACTTCTTTAAGATTATCCAGGTTTTCTACAATATCAACAATTGTGTAATCTCCTTCTCCAATACAAACTACATCAAGATTGGATTCTTTTAGAGATTGTTTAGGTAAGGCTGAACAGTGTGGGCCTCCACCAATGATTATAATGTCTTTATTGAAATCTTTAACAAGTTGGGTGATACCTTTCATCTCTTCATATAAAGGTGTAGTGAAGGTGATACCTACAAAATCAGGTTGGAATTCTTTTAGTGTATTTTCTAATTCTGTTCTTGGTGATTGGAATAATGATAAATCTAGAATCTTTACTTCGTGCTTTTTCTCTAGTAAAGTTGCTGCTAGAGAGGCTAGTGATAGGTAAGGCGCATGCATAACTGCCTCTTTTATCTGAGAGTCTTTATATACAGAAACTGCCTCACTCGGCGATATTAACAAAACCTTTTTCATAGTGTTTTAAAGCCCTTAAGAGCATTAATAAAGGTTTCTATACTCTAGAAGGTATGTGCTTTAATTACAGAATCTTTTTAAAGGGTTTTTAAATATTATAATAAAATGAATCCTGTTACGCATTTACTACTCTCAGTGATTCCTGCAGGAATATTAGCTTATTTTAACTGGACGGGGGGATTGATCTTTTTATTAGTTAGTGTGCTAATTGATGTAGACCATTATCCTGTTTTTGTGATTAAATTTAAGAGTATTAGTTTAAAGAAAGCCTATAATTATTTTAAGACTATAAATGATTGTAATGATGTTGCGGTGTTTCATACTTTAGAGGTTTTGTTATTTTTCTTTATTCTATCTTTTTTTTACCCCATACTATTTTATGTAGTTGGTGCTTTAGCTTTCCATATGGCTATTGATTTATATGAAATGAAAACTGAGAATAAAAGCAGATTTTTTTCTTTTACTTCTTGGATATGGAGTAAACTATGAAAAAGATATTTCTTTTAATAATTGTATTATTAATGACTGTTTTTTCTATATTATTCCAGGGCTATGATGTTTATGAAAATGACCATGTTATCTTTATGCCTGAGATTATGAATGCTCAAGATTATTCATTATTTGAAAATGATTTGTTAGTTCAATTTAAATTAATTAATTATACCTACTGGGACGAGTTGATTAAAATTACTATGGATTTGTTTAATATAAATATTTTCTATGCTTTGTTTATTCTTACTTTTCTTGCTAAGTTAATTTACTTTTATGCTATCTATAAGATTGCTTTTTACTTTAGTAAGAGTGAGCATTTTAGTGTGTTTGCTATGTTATTGTTTGCGATGGACTTTTTGGTTTATGGAACTACTTCTTCAACATCAGATAGTTTCTTAGTTCCTAGAGTTATTGGGATAAGTTTAGGTTTATTGTTTTTAGTCTTATATTTTAATAGAAAATACTTTTTATCTACTTTGTCGATTGGCTGTAGTTTATTAATGCATCCTCCTTCAGCTTTGCCATTCTTAGCTTTCTTCTATTTAGATATGTTACTTAATAGATTTAAGAGGTGGGGGTTAGGTTTCATTCCTTTTGGATTTTTAGCATTATTGATTGCTAAAAGAGATTCATTTAACTTAGGACTCTTTACATTAATTGATCCAGTATGGGAAGCAGTTATAAGATTTAGATCAACTACTAATTTTATCAGTACATGGAGTGTATTTCATTTCTTATTTTTAATTGCAAGCATTATTTTGATTATTGTTTTGATGATTGAATTGAAAAGTTTATTTAAAAGTTATAAGAAAAGAAAGTATTTCTATTTGTTAATGATTATCCCTGCAGTATTTTTTGTTACTTCTTTTGTATTTGTTGATGTTTTGAAAGTTCACTTTTTTACTCAGTTTGGGCTTACTAGGAGTTTATTGATTTGGAAAATTTTTGTTACATTATTCTTTTCTTATTATGCTTATGAAAAAATTAGGGAAGAGCCTAAGGAATTTAGTTTTAATCTATCTATGATTGGAGTGATTGCTTCTTTTATTTTTATAGAGGTTCTAACTTTTGTATTCTTACCAATGTTTTTAGTATTATGGTTAAATAAAAAGTGGAAGGTACTAAGTTATCTTACTCTTATTGGTTCAAGTGGTGTAGTTGTTGGTTATATCTTTATGACTAAAGGTGTTGTAGATCCTTTAATTATTGCTGCTTATTTATTTACTCTAATTGTCTCTCTTTTGGTTTACTATAAGGATCAAATTATATTTGGTGAAAGCTCAAGGTATATTTTCTTCAGTGTGGTTATTATTGGGGGATTGTGTTTAATGCCTTCGTTTAGTATTTACCCTGATTATTTTGATAATGCTCCTTTAATGGAGGCGTGTGATTGGATTATAGAAAATACTGAGAAAGATGATGTATTTTTGACTGAACCCTTTACTGAACATAGTGGAGCGATAAGGTTAACTTGTCATAAGAAGATCTTTACTACATTGAAAGAAGGGGGCAAGGTTTCTCCTCATAGAGAGAATGCTTTAGAATGGAAAAAGAGATATGACCTAATTGTTGAAGTGGGAAAAGATATTGATAACATCTCTAAGATTAGGGAAGAGTATAGACTTGATTATATTTTTTCAGACTCTGAATTAGATGTATATTATGAATTAGTTTTCAATAACTCAGAATATTATATTTACTTAATTAGTTAAGTTTTCTTCACAACATACATTATAATAAATAAACAAGTACTTTGGACTGCAACCATATCTTAAACCTTTTGCAAAGTATTTAGCTAAGTTTATGAAATACCTATGTTTTTGAATCTTAACTAAGTTCCAAGCCCTCTTTGGATATAATGCCCAGAAACATTTTCTTTGGAATTGTTCTACTTCTTTTCCCTTAAGGAACTTGGTATCAATTACCCCACCCCATGTTAGGTCATCAGTTCTCTCCCATTTAGGATCTAAAAGAACCCCTCCAACTTCTTCTAAGGATTTTGCACTTTTTGTTCCAGGTAAAGGTCTATAAATGAAGAAAACTGATCTTTCTGCATCTATACCTTTTGCTACATCTAAAGTAGTTTGCAAACTTTCTTTTGTTTCTCCTGGACCACCAAGAAGATAATAACAAGTTAGGATCATATTATTTTCTTTAACTAATTGGATTGCTTTATGTAATTGGTTTGTAGAAACTCCTTTTTCAAAAATTGCATTTCTTAATTCATCAGAACCTGCTTCTACTCCTATTCTTACAATTCTACAATTAGCATCTGCAAGCATTTTTGCTTTAGATTCATTGATATCATTACCAGTTGAGAAAACTGAGAAAGGTAATTTTTTGTCTAAACCTTTTTTCTTATACTCATCACAGAATTCTTTAGTCCATTTTTCATCAAAAGGAAAAGCAGGGTCCATAATATGAGCCATATCAAACCCTTTGTTTTTGTATTTTGCATATTGATAAGCAATTTCTTCAACCATTCTTTTTGGAGAAGATTGTCTAAATTTTTTACCTGGCACTGCTTTGTTCCAAGCATGTTCGGAGCAATATGTACAATGATAAGGACATCCTCTTTGACCAATGAAATAGATTAACCTCAAGAAGTAAATGTATAAATCAATATCCTCCCATAGATCATAATTAGGGAAAGGTAAATCATCAATATCTTGAATGTATTCTCTTGGAAGATTCTTAATTATAGTTCCATCTTTATTTTTAACCCATAATCCTTTAATCCCTTCCATTGATTTATTAGATTCTAATGCATCTAAGTATTCTGTTAAGGTGAACTCTCCTTCGCCCATGATTATACCATCAGCAAAATCAAAATTGATACTTTCTTCTGGCGCAAGAGTTGGATGATCTCCCCCTAGAATTATTGGGAGGTTGTATTTCTTTTTTATTTCTCTAGCTATTTTTTTAACATACATAATCTGCAGAGTACTACATCTCATCGCGATAACATCTGGTTTGAATTTTTTGATGTTTTTAGCTAAATGTCTTCTCCAACCAATCCTTCTAAAAGTAAAATCTATTAGTTTTACCTCATGATTTGTTCTTTTTTCTATGTAGGTTGCTAAATAGGTTAAACCCATATCTAGAATAGAAATATCATCACTTAGATTAGGATTGATTATTGCTACTTTCATAGATGCAAATTGAAAACGATATTATAAAAGCTTTTCTGTATTAGGAAATATAATTGAAATATATAACTAAAAAACAAAAAGATTTTTAAAGAAGCAGAGTTATAGAAAACGCTAGATGGTTTTAGAATCTTTAATAGGGGTTAAAACTGCGGAACGAAAACCGTGGGAAATGTTCTTTATTGGCCTAGTATATTCTTCCATTGCAGTGTTTTTAGGGCTGTGGATTTTTAGAGAAGAAGCAAGTTTAGTAACTGTATTCCTAACAGTAATGGTTACTTTACCTTTGATGTATAAGGTTATTAAAACTGAAAGCGATAAAGATCTGATTATTAAAAAAGAGAGTAAATTATTAAAAGAACATAAACCAGCTTTAAAATTTTTCACTTACTTGTTTTTGGGATTTGTTATTTCTTTTACTTTATGGTATTTATTTTTACCTGCTGATTTAGTAAGGCCTTTATTTAATACTCAAATTACAACTATTGAAACAATAAATTCAAGAATTGTAACTCATGCAATATCTGATAGTTTATTAAGTGTAATATTAGCTAATAATTTAAAAGTTTTATTTTTGTGTATATTTTTTTCATTTTTCTTTGGTTCGGGCGCCTTATTCATATTAACGTGGAATGCTTCGGTAATTTCTACGGCAATAGGAACATTTATAAGGCAGAACCTTAGTAAAATAGCAGAGTATGTGGGTTTTGCTAAAGTAGGGGGATACTTACATATATTTTCGTTAGGTTTATTAAGGTATTTAACACATGGTGTACCTGAAATCCTAGCATACTTTGTAGGAGGTTTGGCAGGGGGGATAATATCTGTCGCAGTGATAAGGTATAATATAGATGAAGACCAATTTAAGAGGACAATAATTGATTCTTTAGATTTGGTTTTATTGTCAGTTGTTATTTTAATTATTGCTGCTTTAATTGAAGTTTATATAACTCCTCTAATGTTTTAGAAATGGAAGAAGCAATGAATACTTTGGAAGAGAGGAAAGAAAAATTATTAAAATATTTACAAAAAGATAACTTAAAGGCAGGATCATATTTTAGTTTAGCTTTTCTTATTTTTATTGGGATTTATATTAGAACAAGGAACTTAGAGCATATGCAAGGTAAATATCCTTTAGCATTAGATCCTTTTTTATTTTTAAGATATGCTAAAGAGATTGTTGCAAATGGAAAAATAGCTACTTTAGATGCAATGAGAAATTACCCTCTAGGGATAGAAACAAAACAAACTGCACCTTTGGTGGCATATGTTGTTGCTTACCTATATAAGATTATCCATATCTTTATTCCATCTATTACCGTTGAACAGGTTGATATAATCTATCCAGTAATTTTCTTTATCTTGGGGATGATTGTGTTTTATTTGTTAGTTGAAAAAGTATTTAATTATAAAGTTGCTTTATTATCTTCTGCGTTCTTGGTTGTATTGCCACCTTATTTGTATAGAACTATGGCTGGTTTTTCAGATAAAGAAGCATTAGGTATGTTTTTGATGTTTAGTGTTTTCTATGCTTATGTTTTAGGTATCAAGAGTAAAGAAAAAAAGAAAAATATTGCGTTTGGATTAGTTGCAGGTTTACTTACTGGACTACTAGCTTTAGCTTGGGGAGGCATCCAAATTGTCGTTTTCACAATAGCCATATTTAGTATTCTTGAAATCTTTTTAGGGAAATTTAGGAAAAAGGATATGTATATCTATATCCCTTGGTATACTGTAACCGTATTAATGATGACTTTGCTTACCCAAAAATATGGGGGTTTAGGTACATTTTTTACTTCTATAATCTATGGCTCTGCAACATTAGTATTATTCTTAGCCATATTTAAAGAATTTTTTATTAAGAATGAAACTGCTAAAGAAAAATTAAAGGGAAAACTTCCTTTAAGTATTGCTAGCTTTGGATTAGCTACTATCTTAATCGGATTAATCTCATCTCTGATTTATGGTATAAGTTTTGTACCCCATCAGATAAGAGGAATTATAAACCAAATGTTGGTTCTTGGTCAGAGTAGATGGACCCTAACTGTAGCAGAATCGCATCAACCTTATTTTACTGATTGGATCAGTAACTTTACATGGTTATATATTATATTGTTCTTTATTGGTTCTGTAGTATTATTTTATTTTGCTTTGAAAAAGGTTGAGAGATATAGTTACAAACTTTCTGGAGCTTATGCCCTATTTATGGTTGTATTTATGCTAAGCCGGTATTCAGCAGGATCTGTATTAAATGGAAGTTCTAATCTTTCGGCATTATTAATTTTTGGTTCATTTATTTGCTTCTTTAGTTATTTAATTTATATTTATATATACACTTATAGAACAGATATGGAATCATTTATGGGATTTGCTAAAATAAATAAAGGATACATACTTATGTTTGTATGGTTTGTTATTTTAATGATTGGTGCGAGAGAAGCTATAAGACTAATCTTTGTATTCACCCCTATTACTACAATTTTTGCTGCTTATCCTTTAGTTAAACTCTTCGATTATTGTGTTAAAAAGAAAGATAAAACTATAAAAATCTTGGGGATGATTGGAATTTTAATCATATTATATCTAATCTTAGTTCCTTTTTACCAAGGTAGTTTAGGTGCGGCTAAGAGCACTGGTCCAAGTTATAATATGCAATGGCAAGTTGCTATGGATTGGGTAAGAGAAAATACTCCAGAGGATTCTGTTTTTGCTCATTGGTGGGATTATGGTTATTGGATTCAGACTGGTGGGGGGAGAGCTACCTTAACTGATGGAGGGAATTTTATTGTATACTGGAACCACTTGATAGGAAGACATGTCATTACTGGACAAAGTGAAGAAGAAGCATTAAGTTTATTAAAGTCTCATGATGCAACCCATCTTTTAATTATATCTGATGAGATTGGGAAATATCCTGCATTTTCTTCAATTGGATCTGATGAGAATTATGATAGATATTCTCAGATTGGAACTTTTAGACAAGATCCTCAAATGATACAAGAAACAAGAAATCAAACAATCTATGTTTATAAAGGCTTTGGCATAAATGATAATGATACAATAATAAACGGACAATTATTTCCCGGGTGGAATTCTGCAATAGTAGGGTTCTTACTTCCTATTGAAAAAAATGAAGCTAGACAAGCAATTTCTATAAAACAACCAATATCAGTATGGAATTATAAGAACAACCAAATCCAAGTTCCTTTAGGTTGTGTTTTTATGGAAGGGGAGGAATATAATTTTGAAGGAGCTTCTGATAATGGATGTTTAATTCTAATCCCGACTATTGATGGTCAAGAGATGAATCCTATTGGAGGCGCGATTTATGTTTCAGAAAAAGTGAGAAGGACTTTGTTTACTCAATTATATCTTATGGGCAAATCCTCAGAATACTTTAAGGAAGTCTACAATGATAAAAACAGTATGCCTCTTGCACTTTACCAAGGAAGGCTTATTGGTCCATTGAAGATATGGGAAATATCTTATCCTGAAGGGATGGTTAAAAATGAGTCACATCTTGAAATAACTTTCCCAAATCCTGAATTACAAGAGGCTAAGATGTAAATATGGAGTATATCCTTTTATTATGTTTCCTTGTATCTTTTATTTTTACCTTCTCTTTAACGCCTTCTTGGATTAGAAGAGCTAAAAGAGCAGGATTAGTAGGCAAGGATATCCATAAAATAGATAAAACAGAAGTTGCAGAAGCAGGAGGAATAACTGTTTTGACAGGATTTTTATTAGGAATTTTAATTTATGTTGCTATATCTACTTTTTATTTTCATAATACTGAAAGAAGTTTACAAATAATGGCAGCTCTTTCTTCAATATTAATTATTGCAATCATAGGTTTGATAGATGATATCCTAGGGTGGAAGATGGGAATAAGACAAATACATAAACCCCTATTAACTTTAATGGCTGCCATCCCAATTATTGTCATTAATGTAGGAGAGAGTGCAATGTTTGTTCCTTTTATAGGGGTCGTAGAATTTGGTTGGATATATCCTTTAGTTTTTGTCCCTTTTGCAATAGTAGGTGCTTCTAATGGTTTTAATATGATTGAAGGTTATAATGGGCTTGGAACAGGGATGGGGATTATTATTTTATCTACACTTGGTTACTTAGCATGGAAAACTGGATTTCAATGGGTGGCGATACTAGCTTTTACAATGGTATTTGCATTAATGGCATTTTTATATTTTAATAAATATCCTGCTAGACTCTTCCCTGGAGATATTCTAACTTATAGTGTAGGTGCTTTGATAGCAATAGTTGCTATATTAGGAGATTTAGAAAAAACTGCTTTAATATTATTTATACCTTATTTTATTGAGTTTATTCTGAAAGCTAGAGGTCTGATGCAAAAAGAAAGTTTTGCTACTCTTCTAGAAGATGGATCCCTAGAGAAACCTTACAAAAAATTATATGGTATTGAACACCTTACTATTTCAGTTTTGAAAAAGATGAAAGGAAAGGTTTATGAAAAGGATGTTGTTTATTCAATTTGGATTGTAGAATTAATCTTAGCAGCAATTGCACTTAGCGTTTAAAATGAAATTTTCAATTATTATAGCACTGGCTCCTGAAAGGAAAATAAAGGTTTTAGATTCTCTTAAAGAATTAGATTATCCTAAATCAAAATATGAAATTATTGTTGAGGAGGGTTTGAATCCTTCAATCAATAGGAATAATGGTGCTTCTAAGGCTAAATATGATATTCTTGCTTTTGTAGATGATGATGCCCTTGTTGATAAAAATTGGTTGAAAAATGCTTCAAAGATGTTTAAAGAAAATGATGTGTCTGTTATGGGGGGGCCTCAATTAACTCCTGAAGATGATGGTTTTTTTGCTAAAACTTCTGGAATGGTAATTGAATCTTTCTTTGGAACTGCGGGTATGTCAAAGAGATATAAAAAGAGTAAATTAAATTTTAATGCTGATGAATTCTCTTTAACATCTGCTAATTGTTTTATTAAAAAAGATATTTTTGAAGAAGTAGGCGGATTTAATCCAAAATTATTCCCGGGGGAGGATCCGGAACTATTTGCTAGAATAAAAAGAGGAGGATATAAGATTGTATATGATCCTGAAATATTTGTTTATCATAAAAGGAGACCAGATTTTGGTAGTTTGTGTAAACAATTTTTCCTTTATGGCGTCTCTAGAATTAAGAAAGAAAAAATGTTGAAGAGTGTGCCTTCTCCTTTATTTGCAATACCTACTTTACTATTAATTTATATCTTAATCTCACCGTTTTTAATATTAAACTCTATTTGGTTTAGTTTGCCTTTAGTTATTTATTTAGGAATTGGTTTAGTTTATGGATTCTTGTTTTCGATTAAAAAGAGGGATATTAGATTGATAATCCTTATACCTTTTTTGTATCTAAGTTTACATCTTTCATATGGCTTAGGTATAATTAGGGGTCTTGTTTAGGTTGTGTCCGGATTGAGGTAAAAACCTCAATAAGATTAAAGAAGTAAT
>CAYUTI010000004.1:0-78389 GCA_964447685.1 Candidatus Woesearchaeota archaeon | reverse complement strand
ATAAGATTACTTCTTTAATCTTATTGAGGTTTTTACCTCAATCCGGACACAACCCTATTTTAAAACAAAAACTTTCCAAACACTATCCCCTTTAGTAATAGAATATTTCTTAATAATTTTAAAACCATACTCCTTAGCAACTTTTTCTAAGATATCACCTTTCATACTAATTAATCTCATTTCACCTTTCAATATAATCTTAGCTTTCTCAAAAAAAGCTTTCAATTCTTTCTCAACAACATTGGAACTTTTACGTTTAGAATAAGAAGGTACTACCGAAATTATCTTATCCACCTCTTTCTCATTGAAACGAGTACTTAACCAGTCTAAAGAATAATTACCAAATTCAACAGAAGCCTTAGCTAATCTAGAATTTATTTCAGCATTTTTAATATTATTCCTATTTGAATCATAACCATAAACTTTAGAACAACCATTTAAAGAAGCTTCAATTACAATAACTCCATCCTTACAAAAAGGATCTAAAAGAATTTCATCTTTTTTAATATCTCTAATCAAACAATAAGCCATACAAGCGTTTATACTCTGATTACTAATCCTAACTCTATACTCTCTTTTACATAAATCTTTAGCAATCAACTTTCCAACAATACATAAATCATCCACAATATCAACATAGATTATAGTTCCAGGATTCTTCAAATCAACATTTTCTAGTTTTTTGCCAACCGCACCCTCAACATCAACACTTCTAAAATCATGAGCTCCACTACGTGAACATTCTACTTTCACTGTACCTTCAAGTTTCAAAGCTAAAATTTTTTTAACAATCTCTTCTAATTCTTTAAACTTAAATTTAACAAGAAATTCATAAATAACCTCAACACTTTTAACATTCTCTTTGTAATCAAATTCAACTCTGCCTCTACAAACTTTTTTACCATTTGTATCTTTAACCACAAATTCCTCTAAACCTTCTAAACACCTACCTATTGCTTTCATATTTTATATCAAGAAATAAGGCTTTAAATTACTTTTGGAAAAAAAAACATTTATATATTAAGACATATTTCAAAAACTAAATAAAAACTTAAAAGGAGATGATATAATGAAAAAACTATTAATTATTTTAACTTTATTTTCTATATTCTTATTAGCAGGTTGCCAAGATTATGGAGAACCTTTCTGTACAGATTCTGATGGAGGGATGGATATTTTCACAAAAGGAACTACAGAAAATGAAAGAGGTTCGGTAGAGGATGTTTGCGGAGAAGAAAACAAGGTTACTGGACTTTTAGAATATTATTGTAATGGTACAACAAGAAATTCAGCAAAAATACCTTGTAACTGTGTTGATGGTGCTTGTATTATCAATCAAGGATGCAGAGATTCTGATGGGGGATTAGATTATAACCTGGCAGGGTATGTTATAGACTCATTTGGAACTCACCAAGATACCTGCAACTTGGCAAATACCTCTTTGTGGGAATTTTATTGTGCATCTAATGGATCTTATACACAACAATACTATCGTTGTCCAAATAGGTGTGAATATGGAGCATGTTTATAAAAACTTCTTTTTTCTTTTCTTTTTTTATTCTAACCACTATTAAATACTAACCAATCTTTTTAAACTAGAAGTAGCATCAATTTAATCTATGACTACTGAACTAATCTCTTTTGAAAATATATCAAAAAGATTTAAAGATAAATCTGTCTTAAAAAACATAAATTTTTCAATAAATCAGGGAGAGCTATATGGTTTCATTGGACCTTCTGGAGCAGGTAAAACTACTTTATTCAAAATAATTTTAGGAATCTACAAACCAACCAAGGGCAAGATCATCTTTAAAGGTAAAGATTTAACCGGAAACATAGAAGAAATCAAAAAGCAAATAGGTTATTCTACTCAAGAAAATTCTTTTTACGAAAAACTAACTGTCCAAGAAAATTTAGAACACTATGGCTCTCTCTTCAACGTGCCTAAACAACAATTAAAACAAACTATTCCCGTTTTACTAGACTTAGTCCACTTAACTCAGGCTAAAGATACCATAGCCTATAAACTGTCAGGGGGTATGCAGCGAAGATTAGATCTAATTTGCTCTATAATCCATAATCCTGAAATCTTAGTACTAGACGAACCAACTGCCGGATTAGATCCAGTTTTAAGAAAAGAGATGTGGCATTTCATTCAAAGAATCCATAAAACAGGTAAAACCATATTGATCTCTTCCCATGCATTAGGTGAGATAGATCCAATATGTACTCGGATATCAATCCTTAATGAAGGAACCATCCTAGCAACAGGAACTCCACAACAATTAAAAGATGAATACTCAAAAAATCAAGAAATCCATTTAGAAACCTTCCCTGGAAATTATGAAAAGATAATCCCTTTAATAGATAGAAACTTAGTAACTTACATTAAAAACTTAGACCATAAGTTATTGATTTACACAAAAGATTCAAACCTTTTCCTTAAAAAGGTGATACCAATACTTGCTAAAGCAGGGGAGAGTATAAGAACATTAGATGTTAATCAACCTACTTTAGATGAAGTTTTCGAAGCTTTAACAACAGAGAACACATCTGTAACAGAAAAATATAAAAATTATATTCAAGAAGCAAGATCTAAAGGATATTCAGAAGATCAGATCAAAACTGCTTTGTTAAAACAAGATATTCCGCTTGAAAGAGTAGAAAGACTCTTGAGAGCATAAAAAAGAGGAAGATGGTAAATATATTAAATGTATTAATATCACTTGTAAAAAAAGATTTAAAAATCTTGATGAGATCTAAATTATCTACTTTCTTAATCCTTTTTGGACCTTTCTTATTAATATTCATAATAGGTACTGCTTTCCAATCCATGAACTGGCACGGAATTAATGTGGGGGTTTATTCTCAAGAATACACTCCTGCTGCAGAATCATTACTTAATAATCTAAAAGTAAGTCAGGAAATAATGGTTTATAAAATTCCTACTTTGGAAAAATGTAAACAAAAAGTAGAAACTTCTGAATTACATATTTGTATTAGTTTGCCTAATCTCAACATAGGCAACAATATGACTACGGGCAAGATCCAAATGTATGTGGATTATTCTAGACTAAACTTAGCATTTGCTTTGGTTGATATGATGTCCGGAACAATTGGCAAAGAAAAAGATAGAATAAGTTTAGAACTTACAAGGACCTTAATTGAAAAATTACAAGAAGTTGTAGAGGCAGTTCATCAAAATTCATTATTTTTAGATAATTTTACAGGTTTTGGAGATGATTTTTCAACAAAACTAGAATCAATGCAAACCGATTTAGCTGCATTAGATGTCGATTTTAATCTTTCAGATTTAGATCTGGAGGGATTTGCAGACAAAATCAATGCAACTGTTGATCAAGTAAAGGTTTTGCAAGAGCTAGGAAATCAAAGTTTAACTGCTAATAGGGTGCTATTGGACACACTAAACAACAGAATCGATTCTTCTGAAGAAAACTTAGGGAATCTGATGGTTCAGTTAGATGAAACAGAAACAACTCTCCAGGGGATAAATGAAGGGTGTACAGAACAATTAAATACATTAATAGTAGTCTTCATTGCTTTGAAAATAAATGATTTTAGTTGCGAAACTTGGGAATCTACATATCAAGAATACTTTAATGGTTTAAGAGACTATGAACTTTCTACTCTGGAAGAAGGTGATACTACGGATACATATGGACCTTTGATAGCATCCACTGACGCTACTTGTATGTGCCTAACCGATTTAGTTCCATTAAGAGAAAATATCCAGGGTATAAAACAGACTTTAGAACAAGAGCAAGATTTTACAGAAGTAAGATTAGCAATTCATGAATCAGAAGGTGCTTTAACAGAAAGTTCAGAATTCCTCGCTTCTTTTGAAGAAAATATTCAATCAGAAGTAGAAACAATATCAAACCAAATTAATGATTTCAAGAATTTAGCAAATTCTACAAAAGATGACCTAACTGCTGCAAGGAGATTAAAAGAAAATGCAGAAGTAGAAATAGGTTTTATAAGAACCAATCTAGATTCAAATTTGGAATATATTGATCTAGTAAATGAAGAGATAAAAGGGATAGATTCATCCTTAACTTTATTCACAAATGTAAGAGCAGAAGAAGTTGTTCAACCAATAACCACTCAATTAATAGATCTGCACTCAGAAAAATCTACTACCTTCTTAATGTATCCCACTCTAATGATCTTGATCATGATGCTTGTAGGAATTTTAGCAGCATCAACAATGGTTTTAGCAGAAAAGAAAACTAGAGCATCAATAAGAAATTTTGTAACACCTATAAAACCGGTTATGTTCTTAATAGGTACCTATATAACTAATCTTATTGTTTTGATGACTCAGTTAGCTTTCATACTTCTTGTAGGTTATTTCTTTTTTAATATACCCATCTTTGATAATTTTATGCTTTCAGGACTGGTATTATTCTTAATCGCAACAACATTTATCTTAATGGGTATGTTTATAGGATATATCTTTGTTTCAGATGAAATAGCAACCCTTGTAGCAATCTTAACAAGTATATCTTTCTTAGTATTCTCAGGTTCATTAATACTTCCTTTAGAAGCTATGTCAGAAAATATTGCCTCAATTGCTCAATTTAATCCATTTGTTATTGGGGAAGCAGCATTAAGAAAGGCGTTTGTTATAAACTTAGGAGTTTCAAACTTTATAACAGAGTTAGGTATATTATTATTGTATGTTGTAGTATTATTAGCTTTAGTATTTTATGCACAAAAAATAAATAAAATTAGACAATCAAAATGAAACTAATTTATATAACTACTTTTTTATTATTGATTAATATAGTTTTTGCTGCAGATTGTACTCTCTTTGAAGACAATTTTGACGAACCTTCCACTTCAAAGCTTAAATGGACTAATACCCAAGGAAGTTGGAGTTTCGAAGATCAAATATACACCTCCAAAGAAAGTGATTTAACCGAGATAATTTCTATGCCTCTAACAGAACCCCTATCAGATTTTATTTTACAATTTGATTTTTTATCTCAGGATAAATATTTAGGAGTTGACTTAAGATCTTCTCCACAAACCTATCCCTTACTATCTCTCTTTTTAGCATCAGGTAAGATCTACATTTCCGCATTCCCGGAAACAATCTACCCTCCTTTATTCATCACAGGACCAGTAACTTATGAATTATCTTCTACAGAATGGTACACAATTAAAATAAAAGCAGAAGGGAATACTATTCAATCAAAGGTGTGGAAAAAGAACCAGGAATCAGAACCTTCTGAATGGAAAATTACTTCAACAATATCCAATACACTCTTACCTTATCTAGATTCAGGAAAAATAATTCTAAAAGGAGAAAATATAAAATTCGACAATTTCAAAATAACAACTCTAGACTGTGGACCCCAAGTAACTCCAACATCTTGCCAAGAAATAAAATTCCCAAAAGATGATATTATAGAACAAGAAGGTAACTGTATCTCAATATATTCAAAAGCAGGATTTTACAGGTTTATTTATACTTACGATCAAGATAACAATCTAAAAATAATAGAACCAGATAATTGCAACTCCTACACTTGCAAAGATCAATACATCTTTGATAAATCAAATTATAAAAAGCTATTAGTTTACGAATCAACCGATTGGGTGGAAAAAGATGTCTAAAAAAGGAATCTCACCATTAATTGCAACAGTCTTGATAGTAGGTTTAACAATAGCCATGGCTACAGCAGTTATGTTTTGGGGAAGAAACTTGGTAGAAAGCTTCCAAAAAGATTCAGAATTGACTGCAGCAACACAATTAGCTTGTTCACAAAGTGTAGGTTTAAAGGTAAAAACTCTTTGTTATGACGGGACTAACATAAAAATAAGTTTGGAAAACACAAACCAACAAGAGATTAGTGGTTTCAATCTAAGATTAAGGGGATCAAATTCAGATCAAATAGCTCATGAACCCCCTAACACAATCTTACCATCTCTAGGCATTAAAACTTTTTCAATTCCTCATTCAATGGAGATAGTAGGGAATATTAGAGCTATTGATGTTATCCCAAAAATAACTTTCGAAGAACAATCTTTCTTTTGCACAGAAAAAGCAATATCTTTAGAAGGAATATCTAATTGTGAAGAACCCGAAAATCCTTAAACTCATTAATAAATTTTTCTTCAATGATTTCTACATCGTCAACTCTTGAACCTAGAACCCCTTTCTTACAAAATTCAACTAATCCAGAAACATTAACTCCCTCAGCAATAACTTCTACTCTTCCATCTGAAAGATTACGAACAAAACCATTTAACTCTAAACTTAAGGCTTTCTCTTTTACACCTGCTCTAAAAAATACACCTTGAACTTTACCAGAAATAAATAGATGAACACGTTTCATAAAAAAAGAAAAAAAGAAATTAATTATTTCTTTGCTAATGCAAATACCGCTTTCAAAGCAACAACAACCATTGCTGGAACAACTAAAGCTAATATAGCATCAAGCACGCTTGCAATTGCAGGTATTATGCTTAAAACATTCCTACCAAAAGCTGAAACAATAACTAGTACCGCTCCAACTATTAGGAAGTTCATAACTTCTTTTGAGGTTATGTTTAAGAAACCTACAATTAAACCTAAAATTACCAAAATACTTATGACAATTTGGTTTGTTGCAACTGGACCTACTAATCCAACTATAATCGCGATTATTACACCGATTAGAAAAGCCCAACTACCGATTATGTTTTTATTAACAGCTGTCTTTTTTGCCATAATCACACCTCCTTTTTGAATATGATTAACATTTAAGTTCTAAACTTACTTTATAAAGCTTTTTTACCACACTAAAGTAACTTCGCCATATAAATTCCGTTTTTATTATCTAAGATCTTTACATTTATCCTGTCTCCAGGTTTTCCTTTACAATCATTAACACTAATTAACCTATCTCTAGATTTAGCAAGACATTGATCTCTGCTCCAACCTTCAGAAACAATCTCCACAGAAACTTTTTCATTTTTATCAAAGACTAAAGGAATTTTTTTACTTCTTTTAATCCCAAAATCATTTGGCCCTAATTTTAATTTTATATTATATTTTTTTTCTAATCTTTTCAATAGCTCATAGAATTTCCACCAACTCATTTTTTTAGAATTTTTTATTTTTCTGCCATACTTATGCACTTCATAATTCTGGATACCTAATTTAATTTCTTTTTCTTTACAAAACTGGATAATCTCTTCAATATTATTCACTCCCGGGATATATACAGGAGTAATCAATAGTTCTATTTTGCTTTTTTTTATTTCATCAATTATTTTAAGTACATGTTTTAAATCATAATTTTTAACACCACTAAGTTTTATAGACTGTTCTGGATCTAATGAGATTAAAGAGAGGTTTATTCTTCCCAATCCCGCTTTCTCTAATTTTTTAATCTTTTCAGGACTTAACATCATACCATTTGCTTGAGTAGATATTTTTCCAACTTCTTTTATTTTCTTTAATTCAGAAACTAACTCTTCCATCTTAGGATAACAAAAAGGGTTTCCAACACTATCTATTAAAATATCTATTTTTGGTAGCTCCTTTAACCGGATAGCCTCTTTAACCCACTTCACTAAAGAATCTACAGAAACTTCAAAGTTAGCTTTATGAAACTTTGAACAAATTCCAGAATCAGTGCTACAAAATTCACAGTTTAGATTACAAACCGTAGTTGCTCTAACCTGCAAAAGATTAGTTCCTCTATCAACTACACCAATAAATAAAGCCCCTAATAAAGGAACATCTTCTTTTAGCTTGATTAGCATTAGAATTTAAACTCAAATGTAGTTTATAAAATAATCTTTTTAGAATATGCTTACTTTATAGTAACAACTGACCAAAAAGCTTATAAATAAAAATAAACCTTTCTTAAACATGAAAACCAATTACAAACTTAATGGAATTGTCGTTCCTGTAGAAGTTAAAATTTTAAGTGAAGCCAATATTGACAATTTTCGTAATGATAAATTAGGTCAAGCAGTTCTAACAAAATTTAATAGAAAATTCAAAGGTGTTGATAATATTGAATACTCAAAACTTCCTGAACAAGGAAGACCTTTAGCTTATTCAAATGTTCCAAGAGCCTTAGGTTTAAATCAAGCATTACTAGAAGAAACAGCTGGGGAAATCAGAGTTTTAAATTCTGCAGAAGTAGTTAGATTCTGGAAAGACTTACCAGAAAGAGATGCAACTTATGCTGACACTAATTCAATAACAATTTATCCTGCTCAAGGACCAAATGAAGAATTAAGACAAAAAGCTTTAGCAATAGTTGGAAAAGACTCTGCTAAATTAGAAGTTCCTTTAATTATAGAAAATTTAGGTGTAGAAAAAGCAGACAATGATTATGGTTTCACTTTTATAGAAACTGATTACACAACAACAGAATCTGCACCATGGTTAAAACAAGATGGTTATATTAAACACAATGGAAAGAAAGTAGTATCTTGCTCTCCTGATGATGAAGGAGCAGTAAGAATAGTTGTTCCATCAGACCAATCAGGTCTCCGTGGGCTTTACCGGGGCGGGTCCTATGGGCTTGATGCTAGGTGCGTTGATCTGGTTTACTCGGGCGAGTGTGGCCGGGTACAAATTATACAAAGCCCGCAGTGCACAAAAAATTCAGATCTTGAACAAAAGCTTCAAACAGAACTTAAACAAGAAAAAGATGCTCAAATGAAAGAATTAACTCAAAGATATGAAAAAGCCTTAAAAGTTCTAAGAGGAGAAGAATAAAAATGACACTACAAAATTATCTTTTACAAGGAAACTTATTAGCAGACCCAAATTTAACACCAAGAATCGGAAATCTAAAAAACGATGAATTAGGACAACATGTTTTAGAAGAAATAACAAGAGAATTTGAAGGTGCTCACTGGTTAAGTTTCATTCTAGAATCAGAACCGGGGCAACCAATCAGAGCTTCAAACATTCCATTTGCGCTAAAAACAAATCAAACTTTAAGAGAGTTAAAAATTGGAGCTAAAGTCTTAGATTATGAAACTGTTCTAAAAGAATGGAAAGATTTACCAGAGAGAAATACCACTTATTCAGATACTACAGAAATAGTTATTTATCCTAATGAAGGTAGAAACGAAGACTTAAGAAAAAGAGTTTTAGATTTAACAAATAAGAAACCAAGAACTAATCCTTTAATAGTTTCAGGATTAGGTGTAGAAAAAGCAGACAATGATTATGGTTTCACTTTTATAGAAACTGATTACACAACAACAGAATCTGCACCATGGTTAAAACAAGATGGTTATATTAAACACAATGGAAAGAAAGTAGTATCTTGCTCTCCTGATGATGAAGGAGCAGTAAGAATAGTTGTTCCATCAGACCAATCAGGTCTCCGTGGGCTTTACCGGAGCGGGTCCGATAGGCTTGATGCTTGGTACGATGATCTGGTTGGCTCGGACGAGGATGGCCGGGTACAAATTTTCCAAGACCCGAAGGGTCGCGTCCAAAAATAACAACCTTTTTAAATTAATTTTTCTTTTTTCTTTTGTCCTAGACTTGCTATTTTGAAGTTTATTAGTCCTTTAATAAACTAATGAGTAATAGCAACATGGACTACACGCCTTTCCATAAATTCAGCTTATTTAATTTGCTGTATAAAATTCAATAGTGATAGTTAGTAGCGATAAAAGATGTGTGGGAAGCTCTTTTGCGAATTCTAGAACTATAGTGTAATCATTAATTATGGATTGGCTAATCTCCGTAGGCTTTACCGGAACAGGTCCAATAGGCTTAATGCTAGGAACGATAATCTGGTTAACTCGAACGAGAATGGCCGAATAGTCTATGTTAGGACATTTATAATGAAAACTTACAAGAACTTATATCCAAAAATTTACTCTTACAAAAACTTGGAGTTGGCTTTCAAAAAAGCAAAGAAAAACAAATCTAATTTAATTTATGTAAAAGAATATGAAGAAAATTTAACCTTAAACCTAAAACTTTTACAACAAGAGTTATTCTATCAAGTTTACAGACCCACTAAACTTAAAAAATTCATAATTAGAGATCCTAAAACAAGAGTTATAAGAAAATCAATTTTCAAAGATAGAATTGTCCATCATGCATTAATCAATATTTTAGAACCAATCTACGAAAAGATATTTATCAATGATTCTTATGCTTCAAGAAAAAACAAAGGAACTCATAATGCATTAAAAAGATTTGACAATTTCAAGAGAAAAGTAACAAATAATGGAGAATTAATAACAAACTCAAAAAATAATAATATGATTCAAGGTTATGTTTTAAAAGCAGATATAAGACACTTCTTTGATTCCGTAGACCAAGACCTTTTAATTAAAATCTTACAAAAGAAAATTAAAGATAAAAAAGTAATAAACTTAATAACTTTAATCTTAAAAAACTTTGAAAATGATAAAGGCATGCCGCTAGGAAACTTAACTTCACAATTCTTTGCAAATGTTTACCTAAATGAATTAGATTATTTCATAAAACATAAATTAAAAATAAAATATTATTTAAGATATGTTGATGATTTTGTAATTTTACATAAAGATAAAAAAATATTAAACAACCACAAAACACAAATAAACAATTTCTTAAAAACAGAGTTAAGACTAGAACTTCATCCAGATAAATCAAAAATCTTCCATTTATATAGAGGAGTTAACTTATTAGGGTTAAGAGTTTTCTATCACCATAAATTACTCAGAAAAAGAAATTTAAGACAATTCTATTCAAAATTCAACAAACTAAAAACAGACTACAACCAAGGAAAAATAACCAAAAATAACATTTTAGAAAGCATACAAGGCTGGTTTGGTTATGCCCAACATGCCAACACTTACAAACTAAGGAAAAACATACTAAAACACTACAATAATCTTAATAAATCTCACTAATCACCAACCTCTATGATCTTAGGGAAAATAATTGGAAAAACAACAACAAAGGAGTTTAAGTTCAAAGTAGAGCAAGAAGCAAAGAAATTCCAATATATTGAAATAAATGCAGAACAACTTATTCTCGCACAAATTACAGAAATTGAAAAAACAAAAGAAGAAACAATTGCTCAGTGCAATATCATTGGTTATAGAGATAAAGAAAATAAACTAAAAACTCTAAGGATTCCTCTGGAACCAAATACAGAAGTTTTAACAGCAAAAGAATCAACAATCGAATCTGTCTTAGGTTTAGTAAAAACAAAAAATTCAGCATTTATGGGAACTCTAGAAGGTTATAAAAATTTAAATGTTTACATAGATCTAAACAAAATACTAACAAAACACTTAGCAATCCTAGCTAAATCAGGTTCAGGAAAATCTTATTCTGCTGCAGTAATCTTAGAAGAACTTTTAGAGAGAAAAATACCTATGTTAATTATAGATCCCCATGGAGAATACTCCACTTTAAAACACCCTAATTTAAAAGAAAAAGATAAATTAAAATTAGTAAATTTAGAACCAAAAGGTTTCTCAGAGATTATTCAAGAATTCTCACCAGACACAAAGATAAATCCTCAAGCAAAACCCTTGAAATTAAATGCAAACAATCTTTCTTCACAAGAACTAACTCATCTACTCCCTGCAAAACTTTCAAATGCACAATTAGGTTGCTTGTATTCTGTTTTAAGAGATACTAAAAGAATAGACTTCAATACTCTAATCTCAGAATTAGAGATGGAAGAAAATAATGCAAAATATTCCTTAATCAGCATCATAGAATACCTTAACCAATTAGAAATATTTTCATCATCACCAACTCTTCCTTCAGAACTAATAACTCAAAACAAGGCTTCAATAATCAATCTAAAAGGAATTCCTCCAGAAGTTTCAGAAGTAGTTGTCTATAAATTATTAAAAGATCTTTTCGATGAAAGAAAAAAAGGAAATATACCTCCATTTTTCTTAGTTCTAGAAGAAGCACATAATTTCGTTCCAGAGAGAAACTTCGGAGAAACAAAAGCTTCAGGGATAATAAGACAAATCTTTGCAGAAGGGAGAAAATTCGGACTAGGGGCTTGTATAATCACCCAAAGACCTTCAAGAATAGAAAAAAATACCTTATCTCAAGTAACCACACAGATTATCTTAAAACTTACAAATCCAAATGATATCAAAGCAGTATCCAATTCGGTAGAGGGAATAACCTCTGATACTGAAAAAGAAATACAAAACATCTCAATAGGAACAGCTATGCTTGTGGGGGTAGTGGATTTACCTTTATTTATCAATGTAAGACCCAGGAAAACTAAACATGGAGGAGAAGCGGTAAATATGTTAGAGATACCAGATGCTCCAGAATCCGAAGAAGAGCAACCAGAAGGAGAACTTTTACCTCTAATTAAACCCAATATCTCTCTAGAAGATAAAAAAATAATAGAAGGTAAAAAAGATCTTAAAACTTCTTTAATCCCTTGTACTCTATTAACTTGCTCACAAAATAATGAAGACTTCAATATCCTCATCAATCTAAATACCGCAGAGATAATAAAAGAGGCAGAGACTCTAGAAGGTTTATCATTAAGATCGATTAATCTACCTTCTCTATCAGAAAACCAAAAAACAATATTAACCCTTGCATTAAAATATCAACTATTCAAACCATCAGAACTTTTTGCAAAATCAGGTTTACAATTTTCAGAACTTCACGATGTTATTGAATCATTAATACAAAAAGGCTATTTTATAAAGGAAGGTACAAATTATAATCTTTCACCAAAACTTCAAAATTTAAATAAGTCTTTAGCTTGTTACGAAAAAGTGGATTTCTCAAGGATTATTTATGATAATAAAAAAGAAATTAAATATAATCAAGAAGAAATAATAAAATTCTTAAAAACCTTCTTTGAGGTTAGAGATAAAAAAGATTGTTTCCTAGTTTCATATCAATGAACTTCTTCAAATGATCCGCCTTCAAATAATTCTCTTAAAGCAAATAAATCAAATTGGTGTCCAGTCATGTAAAATTCAAATTTAGTTTCTTTAAACCAATGTCCTGTCAAGGCTAATTCCCCTAATACATCTAAAACTTTATGCTCTACAAAACATCTCTCTTTTCTCCTTGGTTGTTCAGGATTAGAGTAATTCTCTTCTTTTTTAGAACATACCCATAAATAGTTCCTTTCATTTAATCCATGAATACCCTTCTTACCTAAAAATAAAAATGCTTTTTTAAATAGACCATTAGGTATAAATCCGGGAGGCCTTGCATCAATAATATCTTCAAAATCTCCCAATTGCATATCTAAAGAATAAGATTGGTTCTTAATCATCTTGTGAGGATAATAAGCAAAACAATTAACTACAAAATCTTTGTCTTCTTTAACTGTAAGGCAATCTGGACGCATATTAACCGGACTTCTTATACTTAAATCTCCTTTCTCAGAATATTTCCAAAACCTCTTTACTGCACTTTGCTCACAAACTAACTCTCTTAATGCCTCATAATAATCTCTTCCACAATTATCAATAGTAGGACAAGCATTTCGACTTAGTTCAATATCAAGATTATCAATTCCTGATGCATAAACTGCTCCTAATAAATGTTCAGTTAAATAAATGTTATTTTTAGTGCCTCTTAAAGCAACACACTTCCTAAAAAATTTTTCAAGATTTATCTTCTTCTTAGGGTGGAATGCTCTTTCTAAATTTGCAGGAATCCTCTCACCCTTATAATAGAAATTGATACCTTTATTTTCTTCAGCAGGATGGAAGTGAGCATAACTTTCTCCACTTAGAGGATAAACATGTACACCTTCTACTCTCACACTCTCTTTAATCGTCCTCTGTAACATTTTTCGGATAAACTCCTCTCTCCATAAATACTTTAGAAGTCCTAACAGCTAAACCTTTTCTGTTTCTCAATAAGTCTTCACTTTCAATCTCAGCCCTTCCTAAACATACTAACTCATCTTTCAAAGTAAATACTGCAACAGTATCCCCTATTTTAATTCCGGATTCAACTTTACTAACTCCAGGTCTTCCTAAAAATGCACCGTGACATAGATTATCAACTACATTATCAAAAACCCAAACCCTGCCTAAATGGCTTACAGCCTCTTCCATAGTAAATACCAACTTACGAATAGGTTTTTCATCACCTTTTTTCCAAAACTCATAAGCATCTTTCAAGTCATGCAATGAGCACCAATTATCAGAATTAAATATTCCTACTCGAGTTCTAACTAATTCTTGCATATGTGCACCACAACCTAACTGTTGACCAAAATCATGGATTAATTTACGAATATAAGTCCCAGCTTCACATCCAACTCTAAACAAAACATCTTTTCCATCTATCTCTAAGATTGTAAGATAATAAATCTCTCTAGTTCTTAAAACTCTTTTAATTGCACTTTTCTTTGGGGGTAATTGTTCCATCTTTCCAACAAAAGACATCATTACTTCTCTTATCTTTTCTTCATCAACATCTTTATGCAACTTCATATAAGCTACATATTCTTTTCCAGTTGTCAATAACATATGTATAACACGAGTAGCATCCGCTAAAGCTATAGGTAATACACCAGTAACTCCAGGATATCCTTGAGATTTTTTATCCCACTAAGGTCCCAGAGTGTCCAGCTTTTTTAACATGCAATATCTTTTTAACATAATCCGAAATCTGATGAGATGTAGGGCCAGAAGGTTTATTGATATTCACAACCCCATATTTAATCAATTCTTCAACAGATCTTTCAGAAGGTTTTTTACCATACTCCGGACTAGTTTCAGATTCTTTCTTTACTAAAATTTCTCTTTTAATTTTTTCAAAAGGTAATTTCTCTTCCATAATAAAATAAAGAATTAGAGGCTTTTTAAAACTTACTTCTTCTTAGAAACCTTTTTACCCTCATTATGAGGTTTCTCGTCTTTACTATAAACTTCAGATTTTCTAGTTTGCTCACCAGCTTTCTTACCAAGGTCTTTTTGTTCAGGAATAGCAGCTTTATCAACAGCTTCTTTCTCAACAATCTTCTTAGAATCTTTTTCCAAAGCTTTTTGCTCATCCTTAGCTTCTTTCTCTTTAGCTTTCTCAGCTTCCCAATTTTCCTTAGGACCCTTTCCACCAAGAAGCTTTTCTTTCAAACCTTTCTTCTCTGTTTTCTTAACTTCAACAGGTGCACCAACTAATTCTACTCTAACTACACCTTCATTATCTTTAATCATATCAACATTAACTTTGTGAGGAGGGTTCTTTCTACCTCTTGAATGTAAATGTAAATTCAAATATTTTCCAAGTTTAACATTATCAGATTTCATATGTTTAGCAGCAAATTCTCTAACTGCTTTAACAGCTTTAGAAGTTCTCTTATAATTAGGAACTTTTTGGAATTCTCTCCTTAAAGGTACAACATATGTTCTTTTAATCTCTGCCATTTTTATGCTCTTGTTTTTGTTCTCTTCCAATGTCTTTTAGTATCAGTATGTCTACCTGGGTGAACTCTTCTTCCAGGACCATAGATCTTCATAACAGTCCAAAAAGGCGCCCATCTAGTCTGCCTTCTCTTCTTATTCAATCTTTTCTTTACTGCTGGACATTTGTATCTTGTCATTTTCTTGTAATTCTAAATTCTTTTTTCTCTCCATCCATTTGTTTCAACAAACCAACAAAGTCTTGGTCATCCAAAACCCCATTCATTTGTCCACTCTGGATAAGTTGTGAAATCACAACTATTGCTTGAATTGCTTTTTCGGGATAGGCAGTCTTTAATGTGCCATATCTTTGTAACGCCTCTTTACTCAAATAAGGCTTTACCATTGCTTCAAGCTGAGCAATCTGCTGTTGTAACTCTAATTGCTCATTTATTTGATTATTATTTTGCTGCATTTTTAGTGCTTAACTCTTTTGCAATTTTGTCCAAAAAACTTTTTCCTTTAGCACTAATTGCTCTTCCTTTATGAACGCCTTTTTCAGCTTTTTCAACAAAACCAATTTCTTCAAACTGTTGTAATATAACCCTTATAATCTTACCACTGCCTTCTCTATACTCTTCAGGTTTGTGGCCTCTATTCTTCTTACAACCATACTTTTTCTTAAGTTTATTAACCCCTATAGGGCTTTGAACATATAATTTTCGAAGTATTGAAGCAGCTCTTGTATACCACCAATTAGGGTCTTCTGGAACTCTTTCCTTTCCAGCGCCAGTTTTAACAAATCTTGCCCATTCAGGCATCTTGATTTGTTCTTTTAGGCTTTCAGCTGTTTTGTTTATCATTACATTTACTTCTACATCATTAACATTTCCCATCTTATTTCAAAAGAGAAAAAACCCATTTAAAAACCTTTCTATCACTCCTTCACAGCTTCAAAGGCCTTTATAGCTACCTCAATTTGATCAGAACTAGGCTCTCTAGTGGTCATACCCTGTACCCACAATCCTGGCTTAATTAAAATTCTAAATAAGAAATTTTTCTTATATTTATCTCCTAACTTAATAATTTCATACCCCAACCCCGCAATCACAGGAATTAGTAATATTCTCGATAAAAACTTAATAATCCATTCAGAACTAGTAATAAAACTAAATATAATTATACTCAACACTAAAACAATAATCAAAAAACTAGTTCCACATCGGTTATGGGCTGTGCTATACTTTTTAACATTCTCCACAGTAATATTCTCATCTGCTTCATAACAATTTACCACTTTATGTTCTGCTCCATGATACTGAAAAATTCTTTTAACATCTTTCATTTGTGAAATAATCAACAAATAAGCAACAAAAATTACAATTCTAATCACACCATCTAAAATATTAAAAAGAACTCCTTTTTCTAAAACAAAACCAGTTAGCCATAAAGGTAATAAAATAAATAATCCAACACCCACTACTAAAGCAATTAATAAAGCACCATACATTAAAACACCATCCATCTTACTTTTCTTAATCTCGCCATCTTCTTTAGAAGCAATATCTGCACTCCACTCTAAAGCTTTATAACCTACAACTAACATTCTAACTAAATTAATAACTCCGCGCAGGATAGGCAATTTCCAAAACTTACCTAACTCTCTCAATTTATCTTTTTTAATTTCAATTTTACCTTCAGGATCTCGAGCAGCAATAGCTAATTTATTCTTACCCATAAACATTACTCCTTCAATTACAGCTTGTCCACCAATATGTTCTTTACTCATTTTTTTATTTCACAGTTACCAGGAGGTAAAGCTTGCATAACCTCATCTAACAGAACATCTTTTTTAACTTCTTGAAATATTAAAAACTTAATTTTTTTGGCAATATCACTTTTCTTAACATCACCTGGAACAATCTTAATTAAATTTAAACAATTCTTCTTAACAGCTTTTAAACTTCCACTCATAACTCTACCATCTTCCATTACACCAACATAAACTTCTAAAGAAGGTTCAAAATACTCCCTCTTACCATGAATCATAAAACTTCCTTTAGGCAATCCTAATTCTTTCTTAACTTGAGAAGGCTTAATACAATAAACATCTGCACTCATTATTCCTGCTCCCCACTGTCTAGAATTCGCAGCACAAAATTGAGCAGCTTCCTTTTTAGTTTCAGAACCAATCACCCTTCCATCATTCTTAATAACAACAAAAGGACTTCCAGCTAATTCAGTATGAAATACTAAATCCTCTTCATCCATATACTTACGAACAATGATATCATTAGTAGTAGCATCCCTCCCACCAATACAAAGAAAACCTTCAGAACTTATAAACCATCTAAATTTTTCATACCACTCTTTTTTTCTAGCAACTTTTTCTCTCTTCTCTACTAGTTCAACTTCTTTCTTCTTCAATTGTTCTAACTTAGCTAAACTTTTTTTCAAAGCCTCTTCCGCACCAGGAATCTTACGTTTAGCCCTTTTACTTTTTTCATAAAAAAAAGAAGCATTTTCAGATACACTCTTTCGAACATTAATCACAACTTTCATCTTAAGCAAGAAGGCAAATCTCCGCAGCCCTTATGATAAGCCACACATTCACAACATACCCCGTGTCTAGAACAACTCTCACAATCACAAGAACATCTTTCTTTATTTAAACGTTTATTTACACACGTTTCCATCTTATCCCCCCATCAGCACTATCTTCAACAATAATTCCTCTACTCTTCAACTCATCACGAATCTTGTCTGCCTTAGCAAAATCTTTAGCCTTTCTCGCTTCTTCTCTTTCTTCAATAAGCATTTTATCTTCACGACTGATATCTACAATATCTTCTTCTAATATACCCAAGATTTTATCAAAATCCGTCATTATTTCATAAATCCTTTCAGCATCATCCCTACTTATTTTTTTCTTATTAATTTCACGAATAAATTCAAAAATAGCAGCTAATCCTTCAGCGAGATTAAGATCATCATCCAAAGCCTCATCAAACTTACCTTTCACTTTAGATATCTCAGATTCAACATCTTCTCCTTCTCCATTTTTATTTAATCTCATAGTCCTCATAAATTCTAACATTCTCCCAACACTACTCTCTGCACCCTTGCATCCATCTAATGTAAAGTTTAATTGTTGTCTATAATGGACACTCATCAATAAATACCGTACTGCTTTAGGATTCATTCCTAAATTCAATAAATCTCTTAAAGTATAGAAACTACCTTTGCTCTTACTCATTTTAGTTCCATCAACTAACAAGTGTTCACAATGTAACCAGTAATTAACAAATTTTTTACCTGAAGCTCCTTCTGATTGAGCAATCTCATTTTGGTGATGGGGAAATACTAAATCAACTCCACCTGTATGGATATCAAATGTATCTCCAAGATATTTAGAACTCATTGCTGAACATTCAATATGCCACCCTGGTCTTCCTTTTATTTTTTCTTCTTTCCCATCAATTAAAAAAACAGGTTCCCAAAACACTTTACCATCATCATCTGAATAGGATTTCCATAATGCAAAATCATTTACTTCATTTTTTTCATATTCATCTTGACTAACACGAGCACCAGCTTTCAAATTTTTCATATCTAAATTAGCAAACTTACCATAACTCTTAAACTTTTTAACAGAATAATAAATACTCCCATCTTCACCTTTGTAAGCATAACCCTTTTTCAACAATTTATTGATCAATGCAACCATCTCATCAATATGTTCTGTAGCTTTAGTAATCAATTCAGGTTTTTCAATATTTAGAGTTTTAAAATCTTCAAAGAATTCTTTGGTATATTTTTCAGTAAACTTTTTCAAAGAGATACCTTCTTTCTGACTATCTCTGATAGTTTTATCATCTACATCAGTAATATTCATTACTTGTGTTAATTTAAAACCCTTATATTTTAAATACCTTCGAAGCACATCAGAAAAAACATAACTTCTCAGATTACCAATATGGGCATAGTTATATACTGTAGGGCCACAGATATATAATTTTACTTCTTTTTTATTAATAGGTTTAAACTCTTGTTTTTCTCTTCCTAGTGTATTATAAAACCTTATGGCCATATTCTATCTTCCTTTTATTTAATACTTAAATCTTTCTAAAGTTCAATTATCACTTTACCTTCTGCAGGTTTTAACTCAACTCCTTTCTCATTAATATTCCATTTATTATCCAAAATCCTCTTGATTAAATCTTCAATAGCATTATATTTAGCATAGATTTTGTCTCCAATTTCTTTAAATAAATCAACTTCCTTTTTTAATTCTTCAAGATGTTCTTTTTGTTCTTCAATCACCTTTTCAATTTTTTCAATCTCCACTTCATAAACACTTTTCTCTCTAAATTCTTCACCTGCTTCATACTCAAAATTTTTCTTGAAAAACTTAAATTCTCTTAAATCTTTTAATATTTCAATAACTTTAGAGATTTCATCATTAGTTAATTCCTTAGCTTTTTTATTAACTTCAGCTTTCAGACAAACTTGTTCGGCATACTTTCCACCTAACCCAAAATCCACCGCTAAAGCTTTAACAACATTCTGCCTTGTGATATTAGATAACATATCTCTCATTTCATTAATCTTAGCGCTAAATAAATTAAATCTAGATTCAGGATACTGATACTTAACTCCTTTTTTTAATTCTCTTCCGCTCCAACTCTGTTTTTCAGAAACAATTTCAATTTGATCATTTTTATCAACCAAAACTAAATTACCTTTACTAAATAATTCTAAAATTATATTATAGTTATCAAATTCCATAATAACAATTCTTTCAAAATCTTTTTGATATATTTTCTTTAATCTGCTTTGTTTCAACCTTTTACGAAGGAACATACTAAACATACTTGCCTTATCAACAGGTTCTTTTTCTTTAACAAAAAACATACCCTTTCCTAAAATAGCCTTTACTAAGACCTTGCCCTGCTTATGAAATGAAAAAACAAATTCTTTTTTATTAACCTGGTAAATCTTCTCTAATTTACCTCCTTCTAGCTCTTCCAACTTAGAAATTACATATCCTACATCTAAAGCACTCATTTCCATATCAATTTTAAGAATTCTCTAGTTTATAAAAGTTAAGAAAAAAAGAGAGGCTTAAACAACCTCAAAAATAAAAGATCTTGAGTCTGCTAGATCACAGTCTTTACAATCTAAATTAATTCTAATCAAGTAAGAGCCTAATGGAGCAATTTTACCGTCTTTAGGAACTTTAATTTTAATCGGTTCAGGTTGTACTTCTCCAGATTCTAATTCAATAGGTGCACCAGCTGTGCTAATAAACCAATCCTCAACAGCTTTTGCATCAGCAGTTCCAGGAACATCAAAAACCTCAATTTCATAAACAAAAGTATGTTTTTGACTTAAAGTATTTTTAATTCCAATATTTAATTGGTAATCCTTACCTTGCTCAATCTCTGTGCTTGTCTGCATTAGATTTAATGAATCTTCACTTTCTCCAAATAATTCTAAAATTCTCTTTTGAGTCGCATCATTCATAATTACTCTTTGTTCTTCAATATCTTGGAAATAATCATAAACTAATTTGATACCTAATGTTAAAAAGGTAACACCTATTATAACAACTATAATGGTAGTCATAGAAAGTTCTATTGCACCTTTTTTATTTTTTAAAACTCTTGGATTATGTTTTTTCATATTAACACCTCTTAATTTAATTATGATTTTAATACGTTTAATTCTTAATAAATGTTTCTATAGGTTTAAAAGAAATGGGACGAGCGAGATTTGAACTCGCGACACCACGGTCTTCAGCCGTGTGCTCTCCCAGGCTGAGCTATCGCCCCATTAACTAAACAGAACAAAAACCACCTTTTTAAACTTTTCTACAATCTGAATAAATTAGAATAAGCTTTCATCAACTTTTTAAATAGAAATCATATTTCTAATTTAAACAATGAAAACATTAATCTTAGCTGCAGGGTTTGGAACAAGGTTGGTAAAATCTGCAAAAGGTACAAAATATGAAGGTTTAATCAGAAAAACACCAAACCTTTAATCCATATACAAAACAAAACAGTGGTTACAAGAATTGTAGAGAATCTTAAAAAAGCAGGGATTTCAGAAATATACCTTATAACAAATAATTCATTTTTCCACCTTTTTAAAAAAGAGATACCATCAATAAAAATAATAAACAATAATGTCAATTCTTTAGAAGAAAGAAAAGGGGCGGTAAAAGATATTCATTTTGCAGTAAAAGAATCAAAAATAGATGATAATTTATTAATAATCGGAGGAGATAATTTATTTTTTTTCGATATTTCAGAATTTATAGATTATTTTAATAAAAATAAAGAAAATGCTATAGTAATACAACAATTAAGTTCTAAAGAAGATGGAAAATTAAAATATGGAATAGTAGAAATAGATAAAGAAAGGATTATTTCTCTCGAGGAAAAACCAGAAAATCCAAAAACAAATTTAGCTTCTACCTGTATTTATATCTTAAAAAAAGAAACATTACCTTTAATAGAGTCTTACTTAAATCAAGATAATAAATCGGATAATACTGGAGATTTCATTTCTTGGTTAGCCTCTAATACAAACGTAAATGGTTGGTTTTGTGATGCTTCTAAATTAATTGATATAGGCTCCTTAGATCAAATAGAACATTTAATATCTTTACAATAATCCTTAAATACTCAATTATCTTAAAATCAACTATGAATAAGATAATCTTTTTAGGAACAGGGGGAGGAAGATTTACAACAGCTCATCAAACAAGAGCTACAGGAGGAATAGTCATTATCTTAAATAATTTACAAATCCATCTAGATCCAGGACCAGGGGCTTTAGTACAAGCAAATAAAAATGATATAGACCCAACCCAAACAGATTTAGTTCTAGTTTCTCATAATGATATAGATCATGTTAATGATATTAACTGTCTTTTAGATGCAATGACCTATGGAGGGATTAAGAAAAGAGGATCACTTATATCCACTAAATCAGTTATAGAAGGAAATCCTGAAGAACCACAGTACGTAACCAATTTTCATAAATCCCATTTAGAAAAGATAAAACCATTAAAACCTCAAGAAAAAATTAAAATTAATAATATCACAATTGAAGCATTAAAAACAAAACATAGGCATGAAGACGGGGTAGGTTTTAAAATCTATTCAGAAGATGCAGTTATTACCTATGCTTCCGATACAGAATATCAACCCACAATAGCAGATCAATATAAAAATTCAGACATTTTAATTCTAAACATTATGCACCCTAATAATAAGAAAATTAAAGGCCATTTATGTTCAAAAGAAGCAATAGAAATAATCAACAGAGCAAAACCAAAACTAACAATTTTAACTCATTTTGGAAGAACAATGCTTGAAGCAAACCCTCTTTATGAAGCGAGAAATATAGCAAACGAAACTAAACAACATGTTATAGCTGCAACAGATGGATTAGAGATAGATTTAAAGGATTATTCTGCAGAATCCAAACAAAAAACTTTATCTAAATTTTAACAAAAGATATATAAATACTTTTTCTGCTTTAAACCTTATGCCTAAACAAAATTATGATCCCAATGAAGCAGAACCAAGATTAATCAAGTTTTGGGAAAAAAATAAAGTATATCAATTTAATAAAAATAGCAAGGCAAAGATCTTTTCAATAGATACTCCGCCACCCACTGTTTCAGGTAAAATGCACTTAGGACATTCCTTTTCATATTCCCAACAAGATTTTATAGCCCGGTACAAAAGAATGCAACAATTTAATGTATTCTATCCTTTTGGTACAGATGATAACGGGCTTCCAACAAAACTTTTAGTTGAAAAAACAAAAAATGTAAAAGCTTCTATGATGGATAGAAAAGAATTTGTAAAACTTTGTTTAGATACTCTAGAAAAAGAATTAAGGCCTAAATATGTTCAAGATTGGAAAAACATTGGTATGTCCTGCGATTTTAATTTATTCTATACCACAATAAATAAACACTGTCAAAAAATATCTCAAAAATCTTTTATAGATCTGTATAAAGCAGGCAGAGAATATAGGCAAGAAGCAGCAGCAATGTATTGTCCTAAATGTCAAACTGCAATATCGCAGGTAGAATGCCAAGATGAAGAAAAACATTCCTTTTTTAATGATATAATATTTAAGGTAGATTCTCAAGATTTGATTATTGCAACCACAAGACCAGAATTATTACCTGCTTGTGTAGCAATTTTTTACCATCCTTCTGATAAGAGATATCAAAAATTAAAAAATAAAACTGCAAAAGTTCCTTTATTCAATTTTGAAGTTCCTATTTTAGAAGATGAAAGGGCAGATCCAGAAAAAGGAACCGGTATAGTAATGTGTTGTACATTTGGAGATGCTACAGATGCAGAATGGCAAAAAGCACACAATCTTCCTGTTAAAGAAGCTATTGATAAAACAGGGAAAATGACCGAACTTGCAGGGAAATATAATAGTTTAGATATCGAAACTGCAAGAAAGGAGATAATAGAAGATCTTAAAGAAAATAAATTACTAATAAAACAAGAACCTATTACCCATACAGTAAATGTTCATGAGAGGTGTGGAACCCCTATAGAATTTATTCATTCTAAACAATGGTTCATTAAATATCTGGATCTTAAAAAAGAAATGTTGAAATGGGGAAAAGAACTAACTTGGTATCCCGAACATATGAGGAATCGATATGAAAACTGGGTACAAGGATTGCAATGGGATTGGTGCATTTCAAGACAATTACCTTTTGGTATTCCCTTCCCTGTGTGGTATTGCGAAGATTGCGATGAGGTAATATTAGCAGAAGAAAAAAGTTTACCTGTAGATCCAACCTCCGATAAACCTCCTGTATCAAAATGTCCTAAATGTAATTCTAAAAATATAATTCCTGAAAAAGATATAATTAATACATGGGCTACATCTTCTCTAACCCCTCAAATTGCAGCCTCTTTAGTTCCAGAAAAAAAGATTTACCCGATGGACTTGAGACCACAAGCTCATGATATTATTTCATTTTGGTTATTTAACACAGTTGTTAAATCTCAATTGCATAATAAGAAAAATCCTTGGGAAGAATGCATGATTTCAGGATGGGCCTTAGATCCAAAAGGTAAAAAGATGTCAAAATCCAAAGGGAATGTTATTGAACCTCAGACAATGATAGAAAAATACTCTGCAGATGCCTTAAGGTTTTGGGCAGCAGGTTCTTCTTTAGGCGAGGATTTACCTTTCCAAGAAAAGGATTTAGTAACTGCACAAAAAACAATAACAAAGTTATGGAATGCTTCAAAATTCTCTTTAATGCATTTAGAAAACTACAAAGGAGAAAAACCTAAACAATTACAAGCTTTTGATTTATGGTTACTAACAAAACTAAACAAACTAATCAAACACTCAACAGAATCTTTTGATAAATATGAATACTCAAAAGCAAAGTCAGAAACAGAAAACTTTTTCTGGAATACTTTCTGCGACTATTATCTAGAGATCATTAAAGACAGAATTTATAATCCTGACAAAAGAGGAAAAGACCAACAAATTTCAGCAAAATATACTTTAGATAAATCTTTATTATCTATCTTAAAATTATTTGCACCAATCATGCCTTTCATCACAGAAGAAATCTATCAATTATACTATGATAAAAAAGAAAAATTAAAATCAATACATATTTCAGAATGGCCTCAACCATCAAAAGAAATAGATGAAAAATTAGAAAAAGCAGGAGACAAAGCTTTAGAAATAATCATTAAAGTTAGGCAATTCAAATCACAAAATAACAAATCACTAAAAACTCCTATTATCTTAACAATCAAAAAAGATAAAGACCTAGAGCCGTTCTTAGAAGACATACAATCAGTTACTAATGCAGAGGAAGTTAAATTTGGTTCTAAGTTAAATATAAAATTATTGGAGGAAACAAAATGAAAAAACTAATTGCATTAGCATTAATCTTATGCTTAGTAGGATTAACTGGATGTGGTTCAGATGATGGCACTTCTAGCGGAACAACTGATAAAAGCGATAGTAATAAAGTATGGGATCTTTCAGATTTATATGGTTCTGCAGAAGCTTACAAATGTACTGCAAAAGTATCCCAAAATGGGATGGAGATGGATATGGATATTTGGATGAAGGGAGATAATGAAAGAATAGAATCTCATGCCCCACAAGGAACACAAATAACCCTTTTCGATGGGCAAATGATGTATTCCTGGACCAAAGGTGGTACTGATGGTATCAAGATGGATGTTGCAAAAATCGTAGAAGAAGGAGAACAGCAACAAACTCAAGTTCAATCTACAGAACAGATGAATCAAAATGCTGTTGACGTTGATTGTAAACCTGCTACCTTCCCCGACTCAATGTTCGAAACCCCTGCAAATGTTCAATTTAGGGATATGAACGAGATGATGGAACAAATCGCGAATATGGGCAATTTACCTAATATGCCTTAATTTTTTCTTTTTTTATTTCAATAATCTTTATATACCCTTTCTCTTTTATTTAGCTTATGTCACTAAACAAAAAACAGACTCAGAAGTTGAGGAAGTTTATCAAAACCTTGGAAAAAATACGAGGACGACATACTGAACTAGTTTCAGTTTACGTCCCGGCAGGATATGATTTAAATAAAATAATCGCTCATTTAGCAGACGAACAAGGTACTGCTTCAAATATTAAAGATGCAAGAACAAGAAAAAATGTTCAAGATTCATTAGAAAGAGCTATTAGGCAATTAAGACTATATAAAAAAACACCAGATAATGGTTTAGCAGTCTTTTCAGGAAATGCTTCAGAGAATGAAAGTAAAGTAGATATCCAAGTTTGGGCTATGGAACCTCCAGAGCCAATTAATATTCGTATGTATAGATGTGATCAAACCTTTGTTTTAGATCCTTTAAAAGAATTCTTAGAATCTAAAGAAGTTTATGGTTTAATTGTTTTAGATAGAAGGGAAGCGACTCTGGGAATACTAAGGGGCACAAATATCAAAGCAACTTTTAATTTAACTTCAGGTGTTCCTGGAAAAACAAGAGCAGGTGGGCAATGCCTTTCACCCAATACATTAATTATGAAAGACAATGGAGATTTAATTGAAATAAAAGATACACATAATCCTTTAATCATTGTTGCAGAAAATTTCAATCAAGAAAAAACAGAAGAAACACCAATAATTGCTAAATGGGAAAATGAAAAAGAACTATTCAAGGTTTCTACATGCTATCCTAAATTTGAAATAGAGTCTTCTAAAGACCATTTATTCTTCGTTAGAACGGAAAATGGAATAGAAGAAAAACCTCTCTCAGAACTAAAAGAAGGGGATTATTTGCTTATGCCGGAAAAAATAGATTTAAATTTAGAAGATCAAAAAATAGATTTTAAACCAGAAATAAAACAAAACTTCAATCTTAAAAAAGTAAATATTCCCAAAAAAATAAATCCAAAATTCGCAAAACTTCTTGGTTATTATCTGGGAGACGGAAGTCATGAACTGGATAGATTAACTTTTTTTGAACAAAGAAAAGAAATAGCAGAATATTACAGAAGTATAATTGAAGATATTTTTAAAATAGAAGCAGATTTAAGATTTAGAAAATCTAAGAATTATCATCAAATTAGGGTTTATAGTAGAGTGATTGCACAATTATTTAATTCTTTAATAAGCAGAGAAGATAAAACTCTTTCAGGAAATATTCCTTCAGAAATTTTAAAATCTTCAGATAAATCTTTAGCATCATTTATTTCCGGATTCTTTGATGCAGAAGGTTATGTATCTTCAAGTAGAGTAGCTTTAGGGATTAATAATAAAAATTTAGTTAAACAATTACAGTTCACATTATTAAGGCTAGGAATAATCTCTTCAATATTGGAGTATGACAATAATAGGAATCCTTATTCAAATAATACAAGGTATACCTTAGAGATAAATGATTTAGAGTCTTTAATTAAATTCAAAAGAATAATAAATTTCACTTCTTTAGAAAAACAAAACAAACTAAATAAAATAATCAAAAACAGAAGTAATAAGAATAAAGTAAGACAATTGGCTGTTAATGGAAAAGAAATTGCAAGAATCTTAAGAAATTCAGGAATAACCACTACTCAATTTAGAAGTCCAGATTTTTTTAATAATAAAAAACAATTAAGTAAGGAAGTTTTCAAAAAAAATATTTTGGACAAAATCCAAGATACAGATTTGAAAAGAAGACTCTCACTATTCTACCTCTCTAATTTGATTGTTACAAAAATATCAAAGATTGAACCCCTAGGAATACAAAAAACAATTGATATTGAAACAAAAAATCATAATTTCTTAGCTAATGGATTAATAGTTCATAACTCAGCACAAAGATTCGCAAGAATTAGAGAAGGAGCTGCAAAAGAGTTTTTCAACAGAATTGCGGAAGCAGCAAATAAGGAGTTTCTTCCAATTAAAACTGAATTAAAAGGAATATTAATAGGAGGACCATCTCCTACAAAAGAACAATTCTTAGATAGGGGCTTCCTAAATCAAGAACTAAAAGATAAAGTTATCTCAATTCAAGATCTTACTTATACAGATGAATCAGGTTTACATGACCTAGTTGATAAATCACAAGAAGCTCTTTTAAAAGAAGAAGTAATGGAAGAAAAGAAAATAATGCAAAGATTCTTTGAATTATTAGCTAAAGAACCAGAAAAAGTTGCTTATGGAAAAGCCCAAGTAGATAATGCTTTACAAATGGGGGCAGTAGAACATTTACTTATTTCAGAAGATTTAGCTGATGAGGTTTTAGAAGAATTTGAAGAAAAAGCAGAAAACTCAAGTTCAGAATTTAAACTAATCTCCACAGAAACCCGTGAAGGCCAACAATTAAAAGAAATGGGTGGTTTTGCAGCGATTTTAAGATATGCACTTTCTTAAGTTACAACTCTAAAATACTAACAAACAAAAGATTTATAAATGCATCAATTCTTTATTTATTAAGAAATTAAAACTTAAAATGATAACTGAAAATAAAGGTTTAAGGGTAGAACAAACGAGAACTAAACTTATTGTAGATCATAACGGAGAAGATTTAACATTTTTACATCCTGCTTATGGTCCGAATAACTATGCAACTACAGAAAAACAAATAAAAGAAGAGGGTTTAGTTGCTCCAACAATAGCTAAAATGGCTTCTTTTCTTTATGGTACACATCAAAATCCGGAGGAAAGGTTTTCTAAAGGAATTATCAATTTATCAAAAACTAATTGGTTGTGGGCTTTTACAGGCAGTTTGTATATTCCTAAGGAAGGAGTTTATATCCAAGACAATCCAGAAGTAAAAGAAGGAATGCCTTTCATGGATAAAAGCGAGTTAGTAAAAAAATTAGAAGTTAATGACCCTTCTGTTAGATTTATACCTTTTGGATTTAAAACAGGGGAAATGTCCCCTTTAGATTTAAGTAAAAATTCTTACATTATTAGTTTAGCCGGAGAGGAAGGAGCAGAAAAATTAGCTGAAGTTGCTGATAAATATAAATCAAACCCTTGCTTGTGGAGTTTTGAATCAGTTGAACAATCATTAACAAGAGTTTCCGCTCTGTATTCCTATTGGTATGGTCGCAGGTTGGATGTTGGTGGCGACTACCTTGGTGATAACAGGATTGGTTATGCTTTCGGGGTACAAAAAACTGGCGAAGCCAGGCAAATTTGAAAATGGAACAAGAACCAAGAGTTATAAGAGGAAGAACAGAACTAATTGTCAGTCATAAAGACACAGGACTATCTTTTATTCATCCACCCGAAGGTCCAAATACTTATCAAAACGTTGGAGAATATATAATTAATAAACACTTAGAATTGCCAACAGGAGATCAAATAGCTTCACTAGTATATGCAGCATTTAATTCTCAAGAACAGGAATTTAGAAATATCCAAGATTTAATGAAAAACCAATGGCTATGGGTATTCAATAGAAATTTATGGACTCCAGAAGGGGTTTATGTCGTTCAATATCCAAAAGGCACTAATCAACCATTAAATCAAAGTGATTTAGAAAATAGACTAAATGGAAAAGAAATTAACAGAGTAAGATTTAGCGAAGATGAAACAATAAGATTCGCACCAAAAGAAAGTTATCATTTAGAGAACCACACTTCTCAATCATTGGCAGAAGATGGTTTTATAATTGCAAGTTTTGGTAAAGAAGGGGCAGAAAAACTTAGCAAAGTTTCAGAAAAGTTCAGAGAGGAGCCTTATGTATGGGGCACACAAACAGATTCACCTTATCAAACTGTTTCCGCTCTGGGTTCCAGTTGGGGTGGTCACAGGTTGCTTGTTGTTGGCGACCTCCATGGTGATAACAGGAATGGTTGTGCTTTCGGGGTACAAAAAACTGGCGAAGCCAGGCAAATTTGAAAATCAATATCTTTATTAATCAGCTAATCTTTTTCTTCTTGTCTTAGTTTGCTTCGGCTAGACTAGGGCTACACGCTCATTGATAGCGCCTTTAAAAGCCATGAATTTCAACTACAACATTTGGTAAGTTTAAACTGAAAAATGAAGCAGTGATGATTTACTTTTAATTAATGAGCTACATAGCTGTTTCCGCTCTGAATTCCAATTGGAATGGTCACAGGTTGAATGTTAATGGCAACAACCATGGTGATAACAGGAATGGTTATGCTTTCGGAATAGCCCTGGTTACTAAGATTCTCTCAATGAAAACCTACAATAACTTATATCCAAAAATCATTTCAAAAAGAAATCTTCATCTTACCTACAAAAAAGCAAGAAAAGGTAAGGCTAAAAAAGATTATGTAAAAAGATTTGAAGAAGATTTAGAAAGAAATCTTTCTGCATTAAGATCAGAATTATTAATTCATTCTTACAATCCTCATCCTATGAAAACATTTATTTTAAGGGACCCAAAAACAAGAAATATAAGCAAATCGGATTTTAGGGATAGGATAGTTCATCATGCTTTATGTAAAATTATTGAACCTATTTTTGATAAAACATTTATCTATGATTCTTATGCCAATAGAAAGGGTAAAGGAACATTAAAAGCATTAAAAAGACTCGATTACTTCAAGAAAAAAGTTTCTAGAAATGGAAAAGTAAATGGTTGGTTTAACAATAATCAAGTGAAGGGTTATGTTTTAAAAGCAGATATCAAGCATTATTTTGAAACAATCAATCATGAAATTCTTTTAGCCAGTATAAAAAAGAGAATTAAATGCAAGAGAACTCTCTGGTTAATCAAAAAAGTTTTAGCAAATTATCATTCAAATGCAGAAGGGAAAGGAATGCCATTAGGAAATTTAACCTCACAATTCTTTGCAAATATCTATTTAAATGAACTAGATTATTTCATAAAGCATAACTTAAAAGCAAAATATTACATAAGATATGTTGATGATTTTGTTATTTTAAATACCTCTAAAAAGAAATTAAAAGAATGGAAAGATGGGATCGATAAATTCCTTAAGATTAATTTAAAATTAGAATTGCATCCTGATAAATCTCAAATAATATCTCTAAATAAACCAATTAATTTTTTAGGTTTTCGTATTTTTTATCATTATAAATTATTGAAAAAATCCAACAGAGATAAAATTAAAAGAAAATTAAAAAAATTCAAAAAGGAATTTTCAAAAAACAAAACAAATTATGATGAAATTTATGATAGCTTCCAAGGAAGTTTTGCTTATATGGAACAAGCAAACACTTTTAGATTTAAAAAAGAATTACAAAATAAATTAGAAGGAATGTTTCATAATCAAGTTTCTTCAATTGAAGTAAATAAATATTTAAAATATAGAAAGAATTTCAAAAACAGCTAACCATAACATTTAAAAACAATTCCACATTCTAACATTCATGCAAGATATAAAAAAGAAGGTAGAGGCATTACTTTTTACAACAGGTAGTTATATGAACACCGATGAGATAGCAAGGCTTTGTTCTATAGGATCAGTTGGAATAGTTAAAGAAGCTATTCAGGAACTTCAAAAAGAGTACCAAGAAAAGGATTCTGCAATAACTATTTTCAAAGAGAACGATATGTTTAAGTTAGGTATTAAAAAAGAATTTAATTATTTAACTTCTCAACTATTATCTGATTGTGAATTAGATCATCCTACTTTGAAAACCTTAGCGATTATTGCTTATAAACAACCGATTATTCAAGCACAGGTGATTAAAGCGAGAGGTAATGGTGCTTATGATCATATGAAAATTTTAAAAGATCATGGTTTTATTACTGCAGAAAAATATGGAAGAACAAGGTTGTTAAAACTAGCACCAAAATTCTTTGATTACTTTGATTTAGTAGAGGACCAATTAAGATCTAAATTTGAAGGAGTTTCAGAAGAATTAACCCAAGAAGAGATTAAATCCGTTCTAGGAAATTTACCTATACCAAAAACTTTTGAAAAAACACCAGAAGAGCCTTCTGAAGATAAAACTTCTGAGGAAGATCTTGAAGAAGAATGAACAAATTTTTCAAAAAAATAAAAAAAGAAAGAACCTTATTAAGTTTAATATTACTTTTCATTCTTATATTTAATTTATACTTTGCTTTTCAAACCCCTTACTTCACTTCAGATGCTTCTTACTTTCACTTAAAACAAGCAGAACACATAAAGAATCATTTCATGCCTTTAATGAATGACCCTTTAACTAATGGAAACATAATAAACGATCCAATGTTATTCCATTATATTTTAGCCCCTTTCACACTTTCACCATTATTGCTCAAACTGTTCTCAGTAATCTTAATCCTACTGACTCCCTTATCAATTTATTATTTTTCAAAAAAATTAACCAATAAAAATTATTTTGCAGCACTATCCGCAATAATCTTTACATTAACTCCTATATTTTTAAGATATACCCTAAACCAATTAACCCCTTATGTTCTAGTAATCCCCATAACTCTTGCAATTTTATCAATTATTCTAAATATTGAACATCACTTGAATTATTTCTTAATCTTTTCATTTATCCTTCCATTAATACATCCTGCTGCAATAATCATAACATTAACACTTATTTTTTACTGGATTTCAGTTTATACAGAAGCCATTGAGATATCTAATACAGAAAAAGAGTCTATTGCATTTTTTATCTTCTTAACATTATTAATTGCCTTTATATTCTTTAAACAGTCTATGTTAAACCAGGGGGTTTCATTACTCTATCAATATAATGTATCTGAACTCTTAAAGAGCTCTCTTGATTACTTTACAATTTCAGAAGTAGTTCATCAGATAAATATCATTCCTCTATTCTTTGGAATTTTAGGGATTGGTTTAAGTATTAAATCAAAAAATAAAATTTTCATTCTTACTAACAGCCTAGTTATAGCTATATTATTTATGTTGATAACAGGATTAATTCAATTAGAAGTGGGATTATTATTCTTAACAGCAGCTCTCTCTGTTTTAGCTACTTATGGTTTTGAAAAAACTTATTCCTATCTAGAAAGAACCAAACTCCCTTCCCTAAAAACTTATTTTAATATTATTTTAAATATAATAATCCTTGCCTTAGTCATAATCCCTGCTTACCCCTCTGCTAGTAAAATCATTGAAATTGATACAATCTCCTTAGGGGAATACGAAGCTTTTAAATGGTTAGAAGAACATACAAATCCAGACTCAAAGGTTCTCGCTTCACCAATAGAAGGAGATTATATAACCCATATCTCAAAAAGGAAAAACATCATACACACTCATGTTTCCTCCCTCAGAAATCCAGAAAAATTATTTAGTGATATCGAGACAGTTTATACCTCTTATTTTGAAACAGAGGCTTTAAAGAACTTAAATGAATACCAAGTAGACTTTTTTTATGTTTCAAAAAGAGGAAAACAATTTTATAATCAAGGAGAAATAAAATATCTAGAAAATGAAGACTGCTTCCAAAAAAGATACTCAAACGATAGAGCAGAAATTTTTAAGCTTGTTTGCTAGTAAAAGTATGTTAATCTTGCTTGTACTGTTATCTTTAGTCATACTCTCATTACCTTCCCTTCTAAGAGATAATAATTACCTAATCGGGAAAGAACCTTATTATAATCTAAGGTTGTCAGAGATGAATACACCAACTGATGAATTGATGCAAAGATCCATCTTAGAGTTTAACACACTCCCTTCTATAGTTGCATATTCTTCAAAGGTTTTAAACACCAGTCCAGAAGTTATGTCTAAGATAATTCCTCTAATCTTTGGAAGTCTCTTTACAATTTTATTTTATTTGATCTTACTCTATTTCAAAAAACCTTTATTAGCATCATTAAGTACATTGCTTTTAATCATATCGCCACCTTTTATTTATTTATTTTCAACACTCAACACACATGCAATTACTCTTACATTAACAATTTTTGCGATTAATTTAGTTTTAAATAAACGATACAAGTTATCAATAATCCCTCTTTTAATCATACCCCTTTTTGGATTTATAAATACCTTATTCTCTTTTTTAATCCTTTTAATTTTAACAATCTTTCACGATAAAAAATATCTTTATTATTTTAAATTCACTCTTGTCATTTCAGTCCTAATCATCCTAATCAAAGTAGTTCCAATCAGAATTAGCGAAGGAATCCCTCTAATGCTAACTTTCAACCCATATCCTTTCTTACTTAGATCTTTCTTTTCAGATCTAGGAGGAGAGTTTGGTTTAGGAATATTTAGTTTATTACTTTCTATTGTGGGGTTAGGTGTGCTTTGGCAAAAGAAATACAGGTACTTCTCTATTTATTTAACAATTATTCTCTTAGCAATCTTGAGTATATTTATCAAGCCTTCAATTTTCTATTTGAATCTATTCATCATCCCATTAGGGACCTTAGGTTTAATAAGCCTGTACCAAAGAAAATGGTTTTCTAAAACAATCCGGAACTATACCCTTCTAATAATTATTTTAGGTATTATTTTTTCAACAATCTCATATATTAATATATTATCCGATTCCCAACCTGATGAAAACTTATACAACGCACTCATTTTTTTGAGGGATCTAAACCAAGATAAAGAATTAGTGTTTTCCCACCCTTCAAGAGGTTATTGGATAAATTATATCGGAGATTCACCTGCTCTCCTAGACTCAAAGTATTATTTAACTAGCAATGTAAATGAAAAGTATGATGATACAATCATATTGTTAAATTCTAGACACTTAGAGACTTCTCAACAAATTTTAGATAAATATAATATTAAATATATCTTTATTGATAAAGAGATGAAAGAAGGCTTAGTTTGGAATGAAAAGGGTGAAGGTTTATTGTTTATACTAGAGCACAGTAAATTATTTAAAAGAGAATATCAAGAAGGATCTATGGAAATATGGAGCTATAATCCACAATGATATCTGTACCTTTAATAATAATCTGGTCATCCTATTTAATCTCTTTATTCATACTTATATTCTGGCTTTTGGTTTTCTTAGAGCATGATATTAAAGAAGACTCTAAAAGATTAAAAGGTAAGTTTCCTTCAGTTACTGTAGCAATACCTGTTTACAATGAAGGTAAAAGAGCAGATAGTGTTATCAAAACAATAAAGTCAGCAATCAATTTAAATTATCCAAAAGATAAACTAGAAATAATTGGTATCAATCACGGTTCTTCGGATAATTCAGGAGAAATTTTAGATAAATTTAAAGATCAAATCACTGTTTTACATATCGGAAGAACCCCTGAAGAAAGAAAGGGTGCAGCAGTAAATGCAGCTCTAAATGCTTCAACATCTGATTATTTTGTTTGTTTGGATGCAGATTCTTTTATCGAACCAGATGCATTACTAAAAATGCTTCCTTACTTTGATGACGACGAAAGAATAGCCGCAGTTTTACCTTTAATGAAATTAGATAATCCTCAAACAATCTTGCAAAAAATCCAATGGTGTGAATATTGTGTTAATTTATTCTATAAAAAAATAATGTCTTACTTAAATTGTATTCATGTAGCCCCAGGTCCTTTTAGTATTTATAGATCTGATATAGTAAAACAATTAGGAGGGTGGGATCCAAATAATCTAACAGAAGACCTAGAAATCTCTTTAAAATTACAAAAGTATGACTATAAAATAATCCAAACCTTTAATGCTTCAGTTTATACAATCGCTCCAAAGACTATTAAAGAACTCTACAATCAGAGAAATAGGTGGTACAAAGGTGCAGTTCTTAATGCAGTAAAATACAAAAATATGATATTAAATACAGATTACGGAGACTTTGGTTTAATTCAAATGCCAAGGGTTATTTTAGCAGGAGTATTAGCTATTTTGTTGACATCTGTAACAGCTTATAATTTTATGCTTAAACCATTAATCAAAAAGATTTATTCTTGGAGTTTTGTAGACTTTAATATTCTAATGACCTCTTCAGATTTTTTAAACAGATTCTCTCTGATAGATCTTAATTACACTAATATATTCTTTGCAATAGTTATATTTACACTTTCGATATTCTTTTTAATGCAAGCACATAAACACACTAAAGAACCATTGACCAAATATGGTTATTTTGCAGTACCAGCCTATTTATTAGCTTACTCTTTAATCGCTACCATAGTCTGGTTAGGTGTTGGTTTTGATTTGGTAAGGCAGAGGAAACAAAAATGGTAAGAATTCCAAGAGATTACAAGAAAAGTAGATACTACATAGCTTTTTTCTTTACGCTAGCTGTATTTATCATAGGCTTGATGGTGGGTATAATCATAAGTACCCAAAGAACTTCCTACTTAGAAGAAGCAGTAGAAATACAAAAATCCGAATATGAAAGCTTACAATTACAATCTTTATTTTTATCAACTGCACAAGGTCATGAAACCTGTGCAGCGTTTACAAAAACTCTAGAAAAAAATCTAAACAAGTTAGAAGATGATAGGAAAAAACTAGAAAGTTATATCTTACAAAATGATTTTGAAAACTATGAACTTGTTAAAAGGAATTATATTCTATCAGAAATAAGGTACTGGCTACTCGCTAAACAGACTAAAGACCTATGTGAAAGGACTACTACATCTATTTTATACTTCTATTCAAATGTAGATGGGAAGTGCCCAGATTGTACACCTCAAGGGTTAATTCTTTCATACATCAAAAAAGAATTTGGGTCCGACGTTTTAATCTTTGCTATGGACGGGGATTTTACTAGAGAACCTATGGTAGAAATATTAAAAGAATACTACCAGGTTACAGAGTATCCTGCCATTGTTATAGAAGATGAATCCTATAAGGGATTACAGACTAAAGAATTTATTTTACAAGAGTTATGTGATAATGGTTTATCTAATCATGAAGCTTGTACAGCATAAACATAGACTTCTTCATTTTCATAAACCTTTTCAAAAGTACTATCAAAAAATTCTTTGTTCTCTTCATAGCTAGTATAAGTATATACTATATAACCCTCTTTATCTAATAGTTTAGGATAATAATCTTGGAACTCTCCATAAATCCAAATAGGTTTTGTTTCTTTTTTGGAATAATATGCGATTAATGGATAATTATCATTTACGTAAAGTATATCTTCATCAGATGCAAATTCTTTCAGATATAAAGAAGTTTCAATAACCGGTTTTGTAATTTCATACTCTACATCATAATCTCTCCTTAAATCAAAACCATCTTTGTAAATTTCATAACTAAAACCAACAACTAAAACTAATATAATCAATCCAAAGAACAATTTTTTATTTTTAATATGGTTAACAAATCCTTTAGCAGACATTAATAAAACAGGTGGTACAATATGGATGAGGTATCTTACTTCTGCATGAAACTTTAACATAACCAAAATATAAGCAAGAATCCAAACCCCATAAACCACCAAGTAATTATCCTTTCTTCTTTTGTAAAAATACAACAGTAATCCAATCAAAACAATTACCTCAAATATTTCAAATAATCCAACAAGATATAATCCTAGATTGTTTAATATCTCTCCAGTAAAATTCCTTTTAGCATGATTTAAGAAAGGAGCTAAGAAAAATCCAAATTTAATCTGTGCCCAAATAAAGTAAGGAAACATACTCACTAAAAATCCTAAACCTAAACTAAACATTTGTTTAAAACTAATCTTTTTAATCAAAAACATTACAAGGTAAACTATTCCTAAAAATAAGGCAGGATGTTTTGTTAAACCTGCAATAGCTAAAAACACACCACAAAAAAAAGCATACCAAAAATTATCTTTCTTGATCAATAGATAAAATGAAATAATCATAAAAGAAACAGAGGTCATTCCCGGAAGCAAACTATTTCCCAAAGATAAAAAGAAAGGAGTAAATCCTAAAAACACTGCAGAAATCAGACCAACTTTTTCATCATATAATTCTTTTCCAAGCAGATAAATAAAGTAAATTCCTAATACCTGCGTTAATCCTACAATTATATGGGCCATGTAAGGGCTATACAATATAAAATCTCCTAAATAGAATAAATAAGATAAAAAAGGAGCCCTAAATGACAATTCAGAATAGTTGTTAATACCTGTGAAAAAGATATCTGCATGCTGCAAGTAAACACATTCATCCCATCCATGATAGGTTCTCAGAGGCAATATCCTTAATATAAACCCTAAAACAAGGGTTATCATTAAAACTATTTTTTCGTTCTTCATCACTTAATCTAACCAAACCGTTACTTTAAAAATATTGTGCTAGAAAACCCAAAAATATTTATAGAAATTCATCTTTATCTTTCCTATGCCTGCCTGTGAAATGTGTGGATTAGAAACAGAAAACTTGATGGACTCTATTGTAGAAGGGACTATGTTATCTATTTGTAAAAATTGTTCAAAACACGGACATATCATTGAAGTTAGAAAGCCAGATATCAACATAACTAAACAAATCTCTTCTCCTCAGATAATACAAGAAGTAATTGAAGTAACTGTTCCTGATTACGCAGAGAAAATAAAGATAGCAAGAGAAAAGAAAGAGATGACTCAAGAAGAATTAGCTAAAGCTCTTGCAGAAAAAGAGTCGATAATACATAAATTAGAATCTGGCCACATAGAACCAAACGAGAAATTAACTAGGAAATTAGAACAATTTTTAAATATTAAAATATCAGAAATTCAAACTCCTGTCTTAAAGAAAAAATCTTTAGATTTCAAGAGCAATAATTTAACTATAGGGGATTTATTAAAAATCAAAGATAAAAAATGAATCAAAAATCTTTAGCAATCCTGCTTTCTAAACTTAAAACCTTTGATCATCCTAAGGTAAATTTAGAACAATATCAAACGGACTCAGAAATAGCTGCAGAATTCTTATGGCAACTAAATATGGGTAAAAAATTAAATAACAAAAAAATAATAGACCTTGGTTGTGGAAATGGTATCTTAGGTTTTGGTTCTTTAATCTTGGGAGCAAAAAAAGTTTATTTTGTGGATTTAGATAAAGAATCAATTTTCCTAGCAAAAGAAAATAAAAAATTCTTAGAAAAAGAACTAGATACAAAATTAGATTGTGAATTTATAAACAAAGATATAAAAGATTTCAATCAAAAAGCAGATATAGTAATTCAAAACCCTCCTTTTGGAGTTAAAAAATCTCATAATGATAAAAAATTCTTAACAAAAGCATTTACATTAGCCCCTTTAATATATTCCTTTCATAAAATAGAATCTGAGAATTTTATTAAATCTTTTTCAAAAGATAACAGCTTCAAATCAAAATTAATCTTAGAATTAAACTTCCCATTAAGAAAAACTCTAATTTTCCACAAGAAAAAAGTTTATTTTGTCAAAGTGGGGGTTTGGGAAATAAAGAAAATCAAATGATTAAATTTATATATTAGATACAACTATTTTAAGTACATTAAAAAGGAGGTATTATTATGCAAATAAACATAGAGAAGAAACATCTTTATTTTTTAGTTATCCTATCAATTTTAACAATTAGTATAAGTTATGCAATCGCTTATGGAACTTCAAATCCTTCTATCTTTGGACACTCAATAGGAGAGATAGATGGTGCGGTAAAATCCTGTGATAAAACAGGGTGGGATATCTTCAAAAGATCAGACATTACACAGAATCAATATACTTGCCATAGTGCTTCATCAGCTGTAGCAGTTTATTGGTCCGACCCTAAAGATAAAACTAAATTATTAAAACCTACTATTAAATGTAATCGATACTATTCAAATTCAGATCATTCTTATACAGGATCAAATATAGATTTTTATACTGCTACAAATATTAATGATTTTTGTGCTAATATCATCGTAAACGGGAAGAAAACAAATGGATTTCCTACTATAGGATTATGTTATACTTCCACCACAAGCAGTCCTGTGAGAATGTTAGATTACAGCCTCGGAACTTACACACAGTGTTTTGAACCTTCCCTTCCTTATCCAGGACATTGGGCAGATATTTACTGTTGTTATTTTGATTGGGATACTAATCCGACTCTCCTCCCTTAAGAAAAATGAAAAATAAAGTTTTAATATATTCATTATTTTTTTTAATTATGATCCCTTTAGTACTAGCTGGAGATTGTGAAGTCAAACCTACTTGTGACTCGGATCAAGTAGAATTATTAAAACTTTCCTCAATTACAAATGCACATGCAGCTTTAGTTTCTACCACAGATTATACTTACAAACTCTGTTGTCCCGATTCTTATTCTGCATCTACAGGAACCGTTTTTTTAAGATTATCTGAGGATACTAACGCCCATGTACAAGAGGATTCAATGGCTTCTTACACAAGTTTAGCAGAAATAAGTTCTTTATTAGGTGCTGTAACATGTGAAGTTAAATCTAGTTGTACAAGCGAAGAAGATTGTTTACTTTCTTTAATTGGAGATGATAATTCTCATGTTTCAGATTGCACAGATTCCAACTATCCATTAAAGATCTGTTGTAAGGTAAACAATGCTTATCAACCTGTTTGTGGAAATGGTCAAACAGATCCAGCTTTAGGAGAAGAATGTGATGACGGTGACACAGATAATACTGATGAGTGTACAGATACCTGTACTTCAACTTTTTGTGGAGATGGTATCTCTCAAGATAAAAATGGTGCAGGAGATGCAAAATATGATAATACTGAATACTGTGATGGTTCAGATTTCTCAGATCTTTTCCAAGATATCCAATGTTCTAATATTAATAATCCTGCATGTAAGAATACAGGGATGATCAGTTGTTTTGGAGATTGTACTGTGGATATTAGCGATTGTTGTCCAGACATTCCTACTGGAGGAGAATGCGGAGATGGAATTATAAACCAAAGAAATGGATTCATAGAAGAATGTGACGTTATTCCTACTGGATCAGAATTTTTATTTGATGATTGTAGTTCAATAAACTCTGATTTTTCAGGAGATCTTTCATGTAATGATGATTGTACCATTGATTTTTCAGCATGTACATCTGAAGTAATAACCGGAGACTGTGATGAAGATTGTAGCTCAGGTAATGATTGTAATAATGATTGTGGAAATAAATTAGGAAAGGGGTGCAAGTTAGATCCCGATTGTACTGTTACAAAATGTCAATCTGGAGATGACAATGATGAAGATGGTATTGATGATGAGTGTGACCTTTGTAAAAACACTCCTAATGGGGCCTCAGTTGATCTTAGTGGTTGTTCAGTAACCGAAAGAGAATGTATAGCAGAATATAATTGTGCAAATGCTCACTGGGGAGAATGCTTAAATGGCTATAAAGAAAGAGATGTTTCTCTATGTATTCCAAGCTCAATTTCTTCAGAATGTTCAGATCTAGACTTACCTCCTTCAAAAATCTCTTGCATCCCAGAACAAGAAGAATTTCCAGTTTATACACCAATAAATGCCTTACTTTCAATACTTCTAATAATAGGATTTTACCTAACCAAAAGCTTTAAAAACTAATCAAAACAGCTTCTAAGTATGGAAATCGAAGTTTTAAAACAAACAAAAGATCATTTAAGGATTAACATAGAAGGTGAAGATCATACTCTATGTAATGCTATTCGATCTGAATTATGGCAAGATAAGAACCTAGAGGCCGCAGGTTATGTTATTGAACATCCTTTAGTTTCCTCACCAATTTTAACAATCGATGCTAAAACAGATCCTAAGAAAGTTTTACTTAACTCCATTGCTGGTTTAAAGAAAAAATCCGCAGAATTAGCAACAAAAATTAAAAAACTTTAAAAACTACTTATTCTCATTTTAACTTATGAACTTAATCGAAGGAACTTATTTAACAAAGTTAGCAAGACAAGCAGTAACAGAATTTATCTTAAACAATAAAGTAATAGAAGATAACAATTTCAAAGAAAACCAAGGGGTTTTTGTAACAATTCAAACCTATCCTGGAAAAGAATTAAGAGGTTGTATTGGTTTTCCTGAAAATAGCACAACTTTATCAGAAGCAACAATCAAAGCAGCAATTGCTGTAACAGAAGATCCAAGATTTCCAAAACTAAAAAAAGGAGAGTTAGACCATATATTTTTTGTAGTTTCAATACTAACTCAACCAAAAGAAATAAAAGTAAATAATCCAGAAGAATATAAAGATCATATTGAAATAACTAAAGATGGTTTGATAGCAGAACTTTCACCTTATAGGGGTTTACTCTTACCACATGTTTTCAATAAAGAAACCACACCTGAAGAAGCAATAGAAATGACCTGTCAAAAAGCAGGATTAATCAAAGAACATATAAACTCTGAAAACTTTAAATTATATAAGTTTCAATCAGAAATTTTTTATGAATCAGCACCTTCGGGTGAAATAAAACAAAAATGAAAAAAAGAGGTCAGGCAACACTATTCATAATTTTAGGAATAGTTTTAGTAATTATTATATTCTTACTCATATTCTTTAGATCAAGTGTTATAAACATACTCCCTAGTTCTTTATCCCTACCTAAAGAAGTAGCAGACTTAGAGCTCCAAATAAAAAATTGCTTAGATCTCTCTTCAGAGAGAATTATCAAACAAGCTTCTTTACAAGCAGGCTACACAAATCCCCCACAAGATTCTTACGAAGTAGAAGAACTCGTAATCCCTCATGGCATTAAAAATGGAAAAAATGTTTTAATATCAGAAGAAAGAATGCTTTTAGAAATTGCCAATGAATTAGATCTTGATATAGAAAAATGCATTCCAGAATCAAATCTAGAAATAATCCTGCCAGAAACCAAATCTAAAATAGAAATCACATTACAAGATGAACTAACAAAAATAAAAATCAATTATCAAATCATGGTCTCAAAAGGAGACAAAGCTTTCAACTTAGAAAATCCAATCACTATAAACTCTAATTTACCTTTGAAACAATTACATGATGCAGCAAACACAATTATCGAAACAGAAACCGATATAGATATAACTTCTTTACTAGACACAGGTATAGATGTGAGCATTTTGCCTTTAGATAATAATACTATTGCTTATGCTTTAGAAAAAGATGATTTAATCTTTATGTTTGCTTCAAAATGAAAAAAATAATACTGACTCTCTTAACAATAACTCTTTTAGTTACTCCTGTATACGCAGAAACTACTCTATCTCTAATTAAAAACACGGTAGGGCCATTAATAATTCAAGCTTCAGGAGATAGTATGTCTGAAGATGCAAAGAGACTTGCAAATTTTGTTATATCTCCAGAATCTGCGGCAATCTCTGAAGTAAAAACTGCCTATCTAGCAGAAAATCCAGAACAAGAAGAAAGCTGGAATACTCTAGAAACCGGAGTGAGTTTTGCTAAAGATCCTAAAGGTGCAACAATAAACTTTGTTTTAGATGAGATTAGTAAAGATGATCCAGAACTTCAGGAAACTATTGCTTTAGGTAAACAAATATCAAGTACATATTCTAATTTTAAAAATGTAGTAGGAAGTTTAAAGAATAATAATGGCAAAAAAGATGTAAATATAAAAGGAACCACCAAATCTGGTACCCCAACAAATGGAGGAGATGCATTAAACACAGTTTCAGATAAACCCCTTACAGGGGATAAACTTGTGTATAATGGAGATTTTAATACTATTTATAGTTATAAGGATAATCCGGATGAAAATGAAGTAGTTTTAACTGTTTCTGCTTTGGCTTCTTCCCTTTCAATAAAAGATTTAGCAACCTACCATGTAACAAAAGATTCCGTTTTCAAATTCAACAAAAACGCAGACCTCTTAGAAGCAACAGTCTACTCAAAACAGTTACAAAGTTTCAACTTCCCAAACAAACAACTAGAAAACATCCCTCAAGATACAAAAGTCTTCTGGGACCCAACTACTCTAGAAATAACAAACAATCCTTCAACAATTAAAATTAAATTAAACAACAAAGAATTAAACGCAAAAGGAAATATAAAAATAACCGAAGATAAAAATATACAAGCAGATGATTTAAATTATATTGACCTAGATTTCATAGATTCAGAATCAGTCCTACTAGATCAAGGTTTAATGCTAAAAACTTCAAGAAAAGTAGAAAATAAAGATTTTCCTAATATAAGACAAATAAACAATAATGAAATCTACTTCACAGATAAAGAATTAAAAAACTACACAAATCAAGTAAGAATCTCAGACATCTTAGAAGGTCAGGGAATATTAACAGTAGAAAATCATTTCAATTCACAATCAGAACAAACTCAATTTAATGTAATCAAAGGAAGAGCAGAATTAAACAACATCTACCAAGAAAAAATAACTTTAGAAGGTGGAGAAATTCCTTTAGAAATATCAGAAAAAAATCATCTAACAATTAAAAAAACAAACATTCAAAATAAATTCCTAAGAATTAAAACAGAAACCAACACCATAACCTTTATTAAAGATCCGCTACAATTCCTAAGAGATAATGGAAGAGTTAAATGAAGAGGAAAATAGAACTTCACCAATCAAGTACATAATAGCAATCTTCTTAATCTTGCTACTTGTTTTATGGCTAGTCCCAAAGTACGCAATAACAATAGATCCAGAACCTAAAAACATTCCAACGATAGACTCTTTAGACTTATCAAACTTACAACTTCCAGAAACTAAGCAAGAAATAAACTCAAACCAGGACTGGAAAATTTATATTACTTCAACAGATCCAGAAATAAGGAATATAGCAATACAAATTTCAACTTCATCCTGCCCAGAATCCGCAAGAACTTGTTATGCAAAAGCATTATATTATTTCACTCAAAACAACATAGATTACATAAATGACCCTAATAAGTTTGAATATGCAGAAACACCAGAAGAAACCTTGCTAACAAAAAGGGCAGATTGTGATGGCCACGCTTTACTCTTAGCTTCATTATTAGAATCAATCGGTTTTGAAACAAGATTAATAACAATCCCGGGACATATGTATCTACAAGTTTCAATAGAAGAAGCTTCAAGTACTTATAAAAAAGAATCAAGTTGGATTGATCTAGATCCTACATGCAAAACCTGCAAATTCTCAGAACTTCCTTATACCTCTCTAAACAAAGAAGTTTCATATCTTTGAAAAACTTTATATATTAATAAATCATTCTAAACCTTAATGAAAAAGAGAGGACAAGTTACTTTATTTATAATTATAGGAGTTGTTTTAGTAGCTCTTATTGTTTTATTATTCTATTTGGTTCCCAGGATTACAGAAACGCCTACAAAAATCTTAACTCTTGATGAAAGAGCAGAGCAACTTTCTATGACCATGGAATCCTGTTTAGCTCTTGAAACAGAAAATGCAATTAAACTTCTAGGATTACAAGGAGGAAAACTTCTTTTGGAGGAAGATTCTTTACAAACAGATTATTCCATTGTAAATTATGCTCTCCGAGGGAAAACTGTTTTATTTCCTTCAATAGAAGAGATGGAAAAGGATATTGAGGAAGAGATAGAATACAGGGTACCAATCTGTTCAAACTTAGATGATCCTTTAATAAACGAAACAGAAAATCCTGAAGCAAATGTCAGTATTAAAGATAATCAACTTACAATTTCATATCACCAACCAATTCTTTTAAGAAAAGGAGAATCAGAAGTTCAGTTAGATAAAACTTACACCTTCTCATTTGAGATTAGATTAAACAGCATTCATGATTTAGCAGAAGAACTTATCCAAGATGCAAAAGAAGCACCAGGAGTAAACATAAATCTTGTTCAAGATGCAGAATTAAGCATGACCATACAGAATATTGAGAATAATATATTATTATATGTTCTAGAAGATCAAAATACAATAATAGATGAAGAACCTTATCTCTTCTTGGTATTATTACAAACTGAAGAAGTAGATTTAGAATTAAATCACCTACCTAATCTGGAGGAAGAACTATGAAAAAAGGAATATTAATCCCTTTAATTTTAATACTCTCTATCTCTTGGGTATTAGCAGAAGATAATTCTTTAACATACAAAGATAATATGGGGGAACAAACCGTTGATAATCAAATCATAGAAATCCAAGGAGTAGTTAATCAACAAGAAACCGTTACTACTAGATTAGATGTTGCAGCATCAGGAACAATTACTAATTCAAAAGAGTATGAAATAACACTTAATTCAAATTCAAAATCAGTTATTTTAAATAGTAAAAGCTATAAAAACCTTCCTCCAAATACAAAAATACTCTCTACACTGGATGAATCTGGAAATGCACAAATCAGTATAACTCTGCCTGCAGGAACCACCAGAGGAAATAAAATTCAAACAGAGAACGGAGACCTACTTGTAACAGGAGACTTGAAACAACCTTTAGAATTCGGGGAAAACACTTATAATCTTCCAGAAGGGGTTTCTTTCTTATTAGGCGAAGATAAAGGTGTAAAAGGTCCTGCAACAGTTACTTACGAAAATCTAGGAGACGACTTATTCTTATTGAGAGCAAGTATAAAAAACGACCCTGGGAAAGAGTTAGGTTCTTTTGTAGTTTATGATAAATATCGATTTATACCTCCAGCAAATCCAAAATCACAAAATAACATAGATATATTCCTATCAAATTTAAATCCTTCTTCACTAGAAACCACAATCTTAGAAACAGAAGATTTAGGAAATTCTTGGGGTTATTTATCCATTGGTGAAGATGATAGCATTGTAAGGCAATACACTAGTGGCCATATAACTGCTGAAGGACTTTATAAAGGGAATACTTATACCCATAACACAGTAGATTTTGATTCTTCCAAATCTCAAAGATTAGTACCTAAATTAACTTTTGCTTATACCCCCTCCGCAGAAAATTTAAAAGGAGAAGGAAAACCAAAAGTATTTGAAACAACTATAGAAGAATTAAGTTTTGATAATTACAAAGAGAGGCCAAGTTTAGTTTTTTCAAGTGGTTCAAAAAAAGCATATCTCCTTTATGATTCACAAAATGCGAGAATTGCATTTCCAGAATCCAACAAAGGGGATTTTATTTTAGAAGACCCTGTAGGTTTTAGAGTTTCTCAAGAATATCAACAATCCAAAAGAAGTGCAGAATTTACCCTAGGAAGCGGGAATAGTATGGCTGTTCTCGGGGATAATTTTCAATTAGGTGGGTTATTGGTTTCAAAACAAATATCTGATAGAACTAACAAACAACAAGTGAAATATGAAGAGACTGTAGAATATACCGTGACTCAAGCAAGTTATTTTTCAAATAAGCCTGGTTCTGTAGAAAAGATTAAATCAATTGTTTCTAATTCAAAACAAACCCCCTCTATCTCCTTAGCAGATAAAAGAGAAGTAATGAAACCTGTAAAGGGATTGATTAGTGGAGGTAGACTTGCTTACATAAATAAAAGAATGAACGATTTGACAAAAATAAAGGAGAGTCTTGAAGCTAGGAATCGTGCTAATGTAGATGCGGAGAAGTTGAGGGGTGTAATAAGTGAACTTACAGATTTAGAAACAGAATTATCTTCTGTTAAAAGATCTGGGAAAGCTTATGTAAACTGGGTTACCCAAGAATCCGGAAATGCATTTAAAAAAGAAGATTTCCCTCAGTGGGTATTCCAAGAATAAATAATCATTTTTTTATACTATTATTGTACTCTTGACACTTATTTGCAAAGTTATTCCAAGCTTCTATATCTCTTATTTGGCAGGAATCTATATCTATTGAGTGAGAATAATCTTGATTTTGGTAATTCTTCATATCGATTCCAACTATGTCAACACAATCATAAGAAATTTCTAATTCAGACAAATTTTTTAGTTCCTCTGCTCTCTCTAAACTTTTCTGGACAAGAGTTTCAAATAAAGCTTGTTTAATATCTCCAGAAGTCCCTATAATCTCTCTAACTTCTTCTCTATTTATTTTCCCTTCAGTAGCTCTTAAATATAGCTCAAAATTACAAAGAATTTTAAAATCTCCATTAAAAGAAGCTTCATATTTACTAACAATTTCTTCAACAGAACCTTTAAGTCTTTTAGAGGAATCATTTTCCTTCAACCAATAACTAAAACAACCTTCGATATAAGGATTTAATTCAAAAGGACTTTCAAATTTTTCTAAAGGATCATATTCAAAAACATCAGGGGTAGGTTGACGTATTTTTCCAACAAGAGTCCAATAACGATCTAATTCCACGAATAAATCCTTTTCAGGCAATTGCTTAGCTAAGTTACAAGCAAATTCATTATAATACTCCCTCACTAGAGGATCTTCTTCTCTTAACATTAATTCAATTAAAGAATAAACTTTAAATCTGGTATCAGCCTTTGCTGATAAAAACCCCTTCAAAATTTTTTCATTAAATGGCAATAAATAAAAGTCATCTTCTTGGATAATATTTGGGACATTTTCACGACAATAATCAAGCCATGCTTCAACATAGTCTAGTTGTTCTTGAGGTAATTGTAAAGGAATAGTTTTTTTGACAACATCTTCTAAACCCGGTGATTTTTCATCAAAAACAGGCATTTTTAATCTTCCATATCCTACTAGAGAACTCAAACCGATTCCAAGGCCTAACACATATGGAAGCACTTTTTTCATATATTTATACCCTTTTTTTGACTATTTAAACCTTTCTGTTTTAATCATTAAACAGTGACAACTTATTCTAATCCTTCAAGTAAATCTAACAATCTTTCAGCTTCTCTGAAATAAGTATAATCATTATACTCTTCATATAGTTTAGCGTATAAATTAAAGGCAAATTCTGCCCAATTAAGAATAGCTTCATCTTCTATACTAGATCTTCTAATCACTTCATTATTTCTACTAATAAGAATAATCTCTTTTTCACCCGTTTCTTTTAAATGTTCAACTCTCTTGGAAGCATGTTCTGCAGCTTTTTCTAGATATAGTTTTCTGTTTTCAATCCTCTCATTATATTCTTCTATTACATGGTCAGGAGTAACCCCCTCTTCAAAATTTTCATAGACGAATGTAGAAAAAGGAAGTTCTTCCCCATTCTTTGAGAATAATCCAAAGTAGATCAAAGAAAGATAATCATCTACATTACGTTCAAACTTAAGATTTGAAAAACCATACAAAGCTCTTTCTAATGCTTCTAAAGAATAATCTACTATACAGTCTGCCTCTTCTTCAAGGGGTTTCTTTAAAGTACAAGCTAAGAACATATCTCTCCGAACCATATAACCCTGAGAATCTAATTTATCATAAATTTCAACAACAGGAGCTAAACCATTAATATCTTCATCAGAACTTACACTTAATTTGGCTTCTAAACCTCCGCCTAACCAAAAAGACAATACACTTCCTAAACAAAGTGTTTTTATCTTTTTCACTTATATTCTATAAGATAAACTTCTATTTAAATCTTCTCCAATCATGAATTCCTAAATCACAACTTTTATATAGTATTTACCTTAGAATTTCCATCAAATGCCTGATATAAGTCCTCAAGGAATATGGAATTTTATATGGCATGACGATTCTATTTGGTCATGGATAGTGAATGTAATCTTAGCTTTTATTATCGTAAAATTCTTAATTTATCCTGCTTTAGGAGCTATTTTAGCTACAGACTTTCCTGTTGTAGCAGTAGTTTCAGGTTCAATGCACCATGATCAATATAACTTTGACAAATGGTGGGAAACAAACAAAGAATGGTACGAAGCTAATGATATCACCAAAGAACAATTTGAAAAATTTCCTTTTAAAAGAGGATTTAACAAAGGAGATATAATGGTACTATATGGAAGAAATAATCTAGAAATAGGAGATGTTTTAGTCTATCAATCTACTCACCCATATCCAATTATTCATAGAATTGTTGAAATAGATGAAAACACCTACACCACAAAAGGGGATAATAATAATATACCTGATCCTTCTCCAGTAACTCAGGCTCAAATAGAACACACAGGTAAAGCAGTCTTAAGAATCCCATTACTAGGATGGTTAAAAATAATCGTAACACAACCCTTTACAGGAGGTAACTAAAAATGATGTTTTGTCCAAAATGTGGATCAATACTTATACCAAACAGAAATAAGAAACTTAAGTGTACACAATGTTCTTACACTAACAAGAAAAAAGAAAAGTTAGTAATCAAAGAAAAAACAGAAAAAAACCAAAAAATAGAGATTATTAGTAAAAAACTAGAAACTAATCCAAAAACAAGTGCAGAATGTCCAAAATGCAAAAATAAAGAAGCATTTTATTGGACTGTTCAAACTAGAGCTGCAGATGAATCACCAACAAGATTTTTTGAATGTACAAAATGCCATCATAGGTGGAGAGAGTATAATTAAAAAGATTTAAATAACAGTTAATACTCTAATCTTAAAGAGGTGAACCAAAATTAACAAAAAAACTATTATAGATTTGATCATAGGAATAATAATTGTTATCTTAGCTTTCCTAAATCTGCTTCAAGGTTTTGGTTTAATCGATTTCTTACCAAAAATTTTAGCAAATATCCTACTTATAGAATTATTACTGGTTTTTGGAGGGGTAATGTTATTAGTAGACTCTATCATGGAAAAAGTTGCACTAAAACTTTCAATCGCTACTTCAGTGATCTTAATCATCTTAGGGTTCTTGCCTTTACTATTACAATTTAACTCTTTAAAGCTTCCAGCCATCTTCTTACAACTTGCTATTTCCCCTGCGATCTTACAAGTTGTTTTATTATTCTATGGTATATATTTAATAGTGGATTCAATTCTCTCTTTTTAATTATTATATTAGAAAACCAAAAACTATATATAGAACTCGCCATAAATTAAAAATATGAACTTAACTATAGCAGAACCGCAGATATTAAAAGAATCAATAAATGTTATTTCTGAATTAGTAAGCGAGGCTACTTTAAAATTTGATCAAGACAAGATTGAGATAGTAGCAATGGACCCTGCTAATGTTGCAATGATAGTTTTCAAATTATTATCTTCCGCTTTTGTAGAATATTCTGTAGAAGAGCCAATTAACTTATCTATTTCTTTAGATAGTTTAAATCAAGTTCTTAAAAGATCTAAACCTTCAGACACAATTAATATCACACTGGACCAAGAAAAAAATAAACTTAAAGTTCAATTAAAAGGGAATTCAACAAGAACCTTTAATATTTCTCTATTAGAACTAGATGAATCAGAACAAAAAGTACCAGACTTACAATTTCCAGTTTCAATCAACTTACACTCTTCAGTATTCAATGATGCTATTGACGATATGGATATTGTTGCAGAATCTGTTGCTTTAGTTGCTCAAAAAGACAATTTCAAGATAGAAGCAGAAGGTAATCTTAACAATGCTTCCGTAGATATGCAAGCTTCAGATAGTCTTAATATCAAAGCAACAGATGACAAAGTAAAATCAAAGTATTCTATTGAATATTTGAAAAAAATAGTAAAAGGTTCAAAACTTTCACCACAAGTAGCTATTAATTTTAATAAAGACTATCCTTTGAAAGTAGAATACAAAGTAACTGACAAACTAGATTTAGCATTTATTCTAGCACCAAGAGTTTCTAATGATTAAATTTTTTGTTAATTCTTAATAGAGTTTTTAATGCAAACTTTTAAATATTACTTAGTCTTACTTAAGCTTACTAATGGAATCAATTACCATCAAAGTAGAAGACAATCTAGCAAAAGAAATAGCAAAAGCTATGGATCCTTATTACTCAACTAAAACAGAATTTATACGAGAAGCAATACGAGATAAACTGAAAAATATAAAAAGAGAAAAATCACTCTTAAACCAAAAAAGGGGGAGAAATGTATAGGTTTTTAAGATCAAAAGCAATGTTTATGATTTACTTAACTGTTTTCTTAACTCTAGTCATGCCTTTCTCTTCAGCAGAGGACAAAGTATGTTGTGAACAAACTCTAGACGGAAGCACTTGTATATATACTTCTATTAATCAGTGTGATACTTCAGTTAGATCAGAAAATATGGCCGCACCTTGCGAACAAACTTCTTATTGTTCAGTTGGTTGTTGTATTTCAGAATCAGGTGTTTGTTACAAATCCACATCTCAATCAACATGTAATGCCGTAAGCGGAGAATGGTTACCTAATTCTCTTTGTCAAAACACTGCATGTTATCAAGGTTGTTGTAAACTTACAGATACAGATTGTTCTTTGTCAACAGAAGTTCAGTGCGAAGAAGATTTTACAACCTTATATCCTGAAAAAGAAATCTTATTTTATACTTTAACAACTCAAGAACCGGAACAAGAGTGTCAATCTCTTTGTGATGAAAAAGCATATGGTTGTTGTATTGATTATGATGTTTGTACTTATACAACTCAAGATCAATGTTCAGTAGCAGGTTTGCAATTTGATAATGATACTACTGCAGGTTTCTTTAAAGATTCTTTTTGTTCTTCTTTAGCTCAATGTGAAGAATGTATTCCTCATTTTGAAACTAAATGTGCTGGTCCTGATGAGGAGGATGTTTACTGGTTTGATTCTTGTGGTAATCAAGAAGAACTAGAAGAAGATTGTGAATTTGATACAAAAGAAAATTTCTGTACAACTGATGAAGAAGGCCAAGCTTACTGTAAATCCGTAAACTGTGCAATTACATATGATGCAGATAATGTTCCTTATGATGGGGTTGCTAGAAAAAACGGAGAATCTTGGTGCCAGTATGATGGGAAGGTTGGAGGAGGGGCAGATTTAGTAGGTTCCCGACATTATAGGCATATTTGTATTAATGGAGAAGAAATGGTAGAACCTTGTAGAGACTTCAGAGAGGAATATTGTTTGTATAGCTTAATGGAAAATTTGACAAAAGGAGATTATTATTATGGTGAGTGTGTAAATAATGATTGGGAAGATTGCGCAACCATTTGTAATAGTGCTGCAGATGCTACTACTAAAGAAACAATGGAAGAAGCGATGGTAGAAGATAAACAATGTTGTGAAAGTTCTGAAAGGGATTGTGTATGGGTAGGGGAAGAAGCAGGGAGATGTATACCCCTAATCACTCCAGGTTTTGCACATTATGGTTCTTCTGAATCTGAAGAAGCTGTTGGTTCTTCAAGATCTTCCGGAATCGGTACTTGTAAAGTAGGAGATAATTCTTGTAGGGTTTATTGGTCAAAGAAAAACTTATTTGATGATTGGGATTTAGCAGGAAACTCTCATTGCATAGAAGAATCACAAGAACTTGCAGATTCCTCTAATTCTTATTGTAGGTCCTTAGGAGATTGTGGGTCACACTATAATTTTATCGGTCAGGTCACAAATGAGGGTTATACTTGTACAACAGATGATGGTGATTGTGTAGGTTCCAAACACGGAGATTCTTATGATGCCGAAAAACCTAATCCAGGTACATGGGCGGAGTGGAGAGATGTGGGAGAAGGATTATTCTTAGGGGATATTAATCCAGACTCTCCAGATATTAGCGATACCACTCAAAAAGCATTTGGAATTTCAGCCGCTACTTGGACCATTGCATCTGTAATACTAAGTCTGATTCCTAATTTACTACCTAGTTGTTTTGCATTTCCAGTGGGTACTTTAATATGCGCAGGAATGGCCTTAATAGGAATATTATTAACTCTTTTAGCTACAACAGCAGATCAAGATTCTTTAGATATTAAAATTAAGTGTAACCCTTGGCAAGCACCTTATGGGGGAGATCGTTGTGAAGAATGTAATCAACCTTTCAAAACTTGTTCAGAATATAGGTGCAGATCCTTAGGTTTAACTTGTAGGTTAGTAAACGAAGGAACTCCAGAAGCACAATGTATCGATGCATATCCAGATGATTCAAATTCACCAACTATCCAACCTGATTATGATTCAATTTCAGAAGGCTACTATTACAAAGATGTTTCAACAGCAGAATTTAGTATCACGCCAGAAATAGAACTTTACAAAAGATTAAGTTTTGGAATAATAACTTCAGAAGAAGCACAATGTAAAATCCATAATAATCATACAAATAGTTATAATGAGATGCCTTCAACTTATTTAGGAGGATCATCTTACTTTAGAACACATCACAATACAACCTTAGCAGTTTTAGATCCAAGAAAGGAATACACTTATTATATAAGATGTATAGACTATGCAGGAAACTACAACTCAAAAGAGTACACTATTTCATACAAGGCATCAGAAGGTCCAGATTTAACACCACCATTAATAGAATTTACAAGTCCAGCAAATAATGCAGCAGTTGCAAATATAGAAAATGAAACAATTTTAACTTTATACTTAAATGAACCTTCAAACTGTAGATATGATCTTGAAGACAAAGATTACAACAACCTAAATAATAACTTCACCTGCTTAACTCACTCAACAGACTATGATCAGTATTTTGAATGTCAATCATTAATAGACCTAACTTCAGAAACTAATCTAAATGTGAGATGTCAAGATCTACAAAATAATACAAATCAAGAATCTTTTAAATTACATTTCGTACAAACACCTCCTTTGGAAATAAAATCAATTGAACCTTCAGGAATACTTTACAACCAAAATGATGCAGTATTAACAATATCAACCACAGGTGGAGCAAATGCAGGTTTAGCACAATGTTATTTCTCCACTCGGTTCAATTATAAAGCAGATATGACCCTCCTTAAACAAACAAACTCTACTATTCACATACAACCACTACAAAATCTAAATCAAGGACAACATAATCTAAATATTTTATGTGAAGATTCAGTAGGCAATAAAGCATCAACAAAAACAAACTTCACTTTAGATATAGATACAACACCTCCAAAATTACTAATGCTTTATCAAGATGCAAGCAATGTTCATTTAACTTTTGATGAACTAACTATTTGCGAATATTCGAATATTCCTCTTAAAATAGGGGAAGGTTTTCAATCAGGATTATCAGAACATCACACAATTCCTTTAGGTAAAGAATTTTATTATATTGCTTGTGAAGATCAATATCAAAACACAATACCCTTAATAATTGTATACCCTTACAAAGAAAGAATTTATCACGAACTAAATGAAGAGGAAATAGAACAATCAATGAGGAACCAAAGCATACTATATATTTAAATAAAATGAAAGCAGATAAAATGATAAAAAAAGGTGAAGAAAGTTGTTATTGAGAACTAAAGCATTATTTATGATATATCTAATCATTTTTGTAACTATTACTATCTCCCCTATCAGTGCACAATCTTCAAATAATCTTTGTTGTGAAAAAGGAAAAAATGGGGAATCTTGTCAATACCTAAGTGCAGAAAAATGCGATACAACTGTTAGAGCTTCAAACTCTCCTGCAGTTTGTGAAGAAACTTCTTACTGCGCAGTTGGTTGTTGTGTTACTCAAGACGGTTGTTCAAAGTCTGTGCCTCAAGCAACTTGTTTAGCAAAAGGGGGAAAATGGGACCCTGATTCAACTTGTGAGTTATTATCTCAATGTGAAAAAAATTGTTGTATGATTGCTGATCAATGTCTTTATGTTACAGAGTCAAAATGTGGAAAAGAATTTTCTCTTTATCCAGATGCAGAAATGATTTTTGAACCTGCCGAAACAGAAACTCAATGTCTCGAACTTTGTCAACAAGAAAATGAAGGTTGTTGTGTTCAAGAAGATGGATTGTGCTCCTGGACAACAAGATCTCGTTGTGATGTTGCAGGGGAAGAAAGAACAACAAATCCTAATACTGGGTTTTTCAAGAATACCCTATGTTCATCCGAAGAATTAGCTTGTGAATGTACTCCTCAGGATCACTTAGATTGCTATGGGGATGATGTTTACTGGTTTGATTCATGCGGGAATGTAGAAACAATTTATGAAGATTGTGAATATTCTACAGGAACTTTATGTGCAAAAGAAGATGACAATGTTTATTGTAAAGACTTAAATTGTAAAAACACATGGGATAACCCTGCGAATCCTTCAGATGGTATCGGTAGGAAAAATGGAGAATCCTGGTGTGAATATGACGGTGCAGTAGGGGGAATAGATCTAGTTGGTTCAAGATTCTCAAGACATATTTGTATTAATGGGGAAGAAATAGCAGAACACTGTAAAGATTTTAGAGAAGAATTTTGTGTTCAAGGGACAGCTACTGGAACACCTTCTGGAGATATTGAAGAAGCAAGATGCAGAGAAAATAGGTGGGAAGATTGTGCAGCTCTTTGTAATTCTGCAGCAGATGCAACTTCTGAAAAAGAATATCAAAAACTAGTAAAAGAAGATAAAGAATGTTGTGAAAATGTAGATTTAAGGGATTGTATCTGGGCAGGAGAAGAGGATGAAGATGGAAAACTTTCAGGTGTATGTTTCCCAATGGTTTCTCCAGGTTTCAGACACTGGGAAGGGAGTTCAGAATCAACATCAGATTCAACATCAGAAGATGAAACTTCAGAGTCTTCTTCAGGAACTCAAGGAGACGGAGCATCTACTTGTCAGGTTGCAGATAAATCTTGTGAAGTAGTTTTCCTAAGAGAAGAAAGTGCAAAAGATTGGGAAGTTTGGGAATATGGTCAAACTGAGTGGAGTGTTGCAGGAAACAAAGCATGTATTGAAGATGGAGGAAAAGATTTCAAAAATAGTTTTAATTCTTATTGTGTAGCAATGGGAGATTGTGGAGCACATTATAATTATGTAGGCTCCTTAACTTATGATGGTTATTCTTGCTCAGTTGATGGTGGGGTTTGTGCAGGAGAAAAAAGAGATCAAAAGTATGATTTTGAAGAACCCGATGTTGGATCTTTCTCAGAATTTAGATCCGGAGAAGGATTCCACTTTGGAGATATAGATACAAGCCCTGATGCAGATACAGAGAAGTGGTTAGATCAATGGGCTCTATGGGTGATAGGTATCGATGCAGCATTAAACTTCTTATTGCCTATAACAACACCTACTGCAATGGGTTTCTTAAAATTAGGTATTACTAGTCTTGGGAAAGATGGAGTGAAAGGATTTAACATGGTTTCGAAAGTAAGTTCATGGGGGACTAAATCAATGGAAGTCGGGAAAACAATTTCTAAGGGAACATACTCCGGAGATCTTACTGCAGGGGCAGATACACAAATGGGTTTCCAAGCAGGAGAAACATATAATATTGGGGGAGAGTCTACTACCTTTGATGGGACTAGTTTTTTTGATCCGGCGGTGGATCCTTCAGGTTCTTTAGGAGAATCTGCTATTCCAGAAGGATTTACACAAACAGATTCAGGATTGTGGAATATACCAGAGGGAACAACGATTCAAGGAAATGGAATAAATATTGAAGCAGGATCTGCCACAGCAGGGAATGGAGTTACTAAAACCTCAGGATTCATGGAAGGGCTAGGAACTGCATTAAAAGTAGCAGGTATAGTTCTTGCAGTAGTAGAAATCATCTTAGCAATCCATTCAATTATCAAAGTCTTATCCTCAGACACAGATGACATGACTATAGAACTCCAGTGTAAAACATGGCAAGCACCAACAGGGGGAGAGAATTGTAATCTTTGTAAATCAGAATGGGCCGAATGTTCAGAATACAGATGTAGATCTTTAGGACAAACTTGTAGATTAATCAACGAAGGAACTACAGAAGCAGAGTGTATTGATATGAATCCAAATGATGCAAACTCACCAGCAATTAATCCAGATGAAACTGTTTTAACCCAAGGATATACTTTAACACGAACATCTTCAGGTTTCAAAATAAATGAACCAATAGGAATATTCCAACCAATCAGATTTGGAATAACAACAGATGAACCTGCAATTTGTAATTATGCTTATAATCATTCGCAAGATTTCGAAGAGATGTCATTAAACTTCGGATCAACTTATTACACTTATAATAAAAACACAACTTTAACAGACCTAAACTTCGGAGAAGAATACCAAATTAATGTAAGATGTCAAGATGCTTCAGGAAATAAAAATATGAATGACTATATAATTAATTTCATAACTTCCAGTGCACCAGACTTAACACCTCCAATAATCGAATACACTAGCATAGCAAATAATGCTTATCTTCCATCCACTGCTCAACAAACAGAACTTCAACTTTACACAAATGAAAAAGTAAAATGTAAAGGTTCAAGATCAGATCAAACTTATGATGAAATGCAAGTTTCCTTAGTCTGCTCTTTCAGTAGAGGAACAAACAATCTATACAGCTGTAATGCAATCCTAACAAACTTAACTTATGGAGAAAACAACTTCTACTTTAGATGTAGAGATTATAGCAACAACACAAATCAAGAATCATATAACTTAAACTTAATAGGAACCAAAGCATTAAACATAACTTCAGTAGCACCAACTGGTAAATTATACCAAAACTCTCCAGCTCTACAAGTTATAACCTCAGAAGGTTCAAGTCTAGGAAAAGCTACCTGTTATTACTCTGATAAGTATACTTACAAACCCGATATGACAGAATTTTTCCAAACTAATTCAACAATTCACTTACAACAATTAAGTAATTTAACCAAAGCTATTTACTCTTACAACATACTATGTGAAGACATTGCAGGAAATGAAGCAACAAACACTATCATCTTCCAAGTAGATGTAGATACAACACCTCCAGAACTAGCTTCACTTTACACTTCACTTTCAGGATTATATATAACAACAAATGAAATAACAAGTTGTCAATACTCAAACGCTAATTTCGAATATGGACAAGGTACAGACATGACTAATCCACTAACTCTAGAACACTCTGCACCTACTCAGACTTACTATTACATAAATTGCATAGATCAATACAACAATAAAATGCCAAAAGCAATCTTAATTAGACCATAATCTTTATAAAAAACAAAAAACAAAATAAAACAAAAAGAGGTAAAAAAAATGAATAAAAAAGCTCAGGTGACCATGTTTATTATCATAGGCATTGTTATAGTTGTTTTAGCAGCTCTACTAATTTATTTAAAGGATATTATATTTTTTGCACCATCCACTGTAGAAGATTTATCTGTAGAATGTGAAGAAATACAGGATCACATAAAAGAGTGTGTAGAATTTGTTTCAGAACAACCAATTAAAACAATTGGGTTACAAGGAGGTTATTTAGTAACTGCCGAAGATACTTATAGATTATATAATGGCTCAAGAGTTTCTTATTTATGTTTCAACATGCGAGATAAAACTCAATGTAGAAATAGAATGCTTCAAGAATCCGATATGGAAGAACAATTACAATCAACAATTCAACAATCTCTAAAAGAATGTATCAATGTTAAAGGTTTTGAGTCTGCAAGAACACCTTATAATGTGATTCCTGCTCAAGATTATGAAACTACAATAAATATCAACTTAGATGAAATTGAGGTAGATGTAAACTATCCTATTAAACTTAAATCAAAGAGGTCTGCTTTAGAAGTAGATTGTAATCCACATACAGTCCATGACTTAGATTATCCTTTAGGAAGAATCTTTAATGTGGTTTTAGATATTGTAGATTCAGAAGCAGAATATGGTGAATTTGAACAACTAGTATATATGTTAGCTAAAAAGGGTCAATTCATGATTTACAAAGAAAGACCTTATCCAGATAAGATTTACAGGATTAAAACAAAGGACAATCCGTACGTGTTCCAATTCTTTATAGAAGGGGAACCATCTTAAGTGTGATATAATATGAATATAAGGAAAATAGGATTAATTATAGTATTTACTTTTATCTTACTACTCCCTTCTATCTTAGCACAGAATAAAGTTTGTTGTGAAAGAACTATTGAAGGAGAGTATTGTCTTTATACTGATGAAGCTATGTGTGACTCAGATTCTAAGATGGCTGCAACAACTTGTGAACAGACTTCTTACTGTGCAGTTGGTTGTTGTTATTCTACTGATGAAGGAACTTGTTATAAATCCGTACCAAAAGCAAAGTGTAAAGCAGAAGAAAATGCTTCGTGGAAAGAAGACCCTTCTTGTAATGTTCCTCAATGTGTAAAAGGTTGTTGTAACTTAGGAACAGAATGTTTTTTTGTAACACTAACAAAATGTAAAAGAGAAACCTCAAAATATCAATATGCAAATATGTCTTTTAATGATCAAATAACTACAGAGTTAGAATGTACAAATAATTGTAGATCCCAAGAAGAAGGTTGTTGTGTTCAAGAAGATTCTTGCTCATTTACAACAAGGGATGCTTGTCCAACTCAAAGAGAAACTACTACAGTCTTATTAACTAATACTACTGATATAGGGTTCCATCCTAACATGCTTTGTTCTAACCAACAACTAAGTTGTGATTGTGCTAAGCAACATCATACAGGTTGTGCACCTGGAAAGGATGAAGTTTACTGGTTCGATTCATGCGGAAATAAAGAAAATATATATTCATCTGACAAAACACAATCCTATAAGGGGGGTTATGTTTTATCTAAAGCAGAATCCTGTTCATTAGGAGGAGCTTATGATCCAAATTGTGGTAACTGTTATTATCCTAATTCAAATTTATGTATGAAAGATGAAGAAGGTATAGCAAAAGATGGAGATTATATCTGTGCAGACTTAAGTTGTAGAAGAACTCAAGGTTCACCTTCCACTATTAGCGGAGGAACATCAAAGAAAAATGGAGAATCTTGGTGTAATTATGATGGTGCAGTTGGATTTGGTCAAGATTTAGTTGGTTCAAGGCACTATAGGTCATTATGTATCAACGGAGAAGAAATTCCTGAAGCGTGCAAAGATTATAGAGAAGAAATGTGTATAGAAGATGTATTAGGTCAAGCACCAGTCCCTACTACTCAAGCTTTCGGAAGCAGATCGGGAAATTATGTTGAAGCAACCTGTCGTGAAAATAGATGGGAAGAATGTTCTTCATGTAATGAACTTGAATCCTGTGGTTCAGATTGTGGAGAATATACTGGTGAAGAATATCAAATGTGTTGTAGAAAATTATGTTGTGAAAATTATTATTTAAGAGACTGTTACTGGTTACAAGCAGGTATTTCAGATTTAACTGCAGGAAAGGTTTCAAAAGATCTTGCAGGAACTTGTGTACCTCATGTGCCTCCAGGTTTTAAATTCTGGGAAGCAGCAGTATCACAAGGAGATGATTCCGAAGATACTTCAGAAATTTCAGAAGACGAACCTATTAATTCAAATTCAAATAAACAAACTACTCAATCAGGAGGAGGAACAGATTGTTCTTCAGCATCTCAATCTTGTGAAGCTAAATTTGAAAGAGGAGGTTATGCTCACTTACTCGGAAAAGGTGATTGGGAGTGTATTGAAAACTGTCATTGTATCGAAGATGACTGGGTAAAAGCAGCAGCAATTACTTGTAAGTCTTTAGGAGATTGTGGAGCTTATTATAATTTTATTGGTGAAGGTACAATGGGTGGATTCACCGCTGGTGGAAATGTAGAATATAAACTTAAGATGGGAGACCTAGGAGATTGGTCAACTATTTCAATGGTTTCAAAGGATAAAGATTCTGCATATGGAATAAAACAATTTTGGGATCAGATGTGGCCATTCTATTTAGGAACCTTGGGAACTACTTTAGCAGGAGGAATATTTGGTGCAGCCTCAAAAGGAAGTATCTCTGGATTTGGGGAAGGTGCTAAAGGTGCATTAACTTACACGCCTTTAGAAGGCGCAATAAATGCGGTATTTAATAAAGATCAAAACTTAAACACAGCAACACAATCATCCTTATCTAAAAAGTTTGGATCCTCTGAGTTTGAAGAAAAAGATAAAATTCCAAAAGGTACACTTTTTACTGAAGAAGCAATTAAAGGAACTACTGGTTATAAGAATGTTTTAGAGGAAGAATTAAACAAAGTAGATTATACATCAATTGACTCGAAAAGATATAATGAAGTTAAAAATGAGGTAGATAAAAAAATGTTAGAAATTGTGGAGTCTTATAATAAAATGAATAAAGATCCAATGGAGGAGGATGATGCCCAAAAAACTGAAAAGAATTTATTAGCTTCTGAACTTAAAAAAGAATTCGCAACAGAACTAAAAGCTAAAGAAACAACCATCTTCAAGGAATATATTGGTAGTAAAACTATAGAACAAGCAGGAAAAACAGATCTTTACAAACTTACAGAAAAAGCTGAAGGTTCAAATCCTTTCGGTTTAAAAGGAGAAGAAACCATAGAATCCATCTCACCAAAAGGCGGAACTGCTTTAACAGCATTAGCATCAATAGCAGGACTTTACAATAACATTATTTTAGTAACCTCTCTTCTAAAAGGAGTAGAACATATCAATGCAGATGAAACAACAAGAACTTATACTATTACCTGTGAAACCTGGCAAGCACCTTTGGGTGGAGATGATTGCGAAAAATGTAATGATCCTTACAAAGCTTGTTCCGAATATCGATGTAAATCTTTAGGTCAATCATGTAAATTAGTTAATGAAGGAACAGAAAACGAAACTTGCATTAATGCAGATCCAAATGATGCTTCTTCACCAATTTTGACAGTATGGCCAGAAGCAATTACAAAACCTTATGTTTATTCAGAAACTACAGACCAAGGAATTCCTGGATATTATATCACTCCAGAGATAGAATCCTTCACACCTGTATCTATAGGCTTCTTAACAAATGAACCTGCACAATGTAAATATTCCTTAGAGCACTCAACTGACTTTGATGAAATGACTTTAGACTTTGGTCATGGATTGTTTAGTTATAAACACGACATGTATTTTTCACTTCCATCAGAGCTAAAATCAAAAGAAGCCTTAGAATTATCTAATGGAGGAACTTACACTATATATATCAGGTGTATTGATGGTTCAGGAAATAAGAATGATAGGGATTATTTCATAAGATTCTCAATCAAACCAGGTCCAGACATGACCCCTCCAGTGATAGAGTTATCAAGCATTGGAAATGGAGCATACTTCCCTTACAATACTACTGAAACTCCTCTATCAATATATACTAATGAACCAGCAGATTGTAAATATTCAAAAGAAGATAAAGAGTATGATAAAATGAACAACACCATGTCTTGTTCAAAATCCGGATTTGCAGTTTCATCATTATATTACGGATTATATGAATGTAAAACAACTCTAAAGAATCTAAAAGAAGGAACAAATGATTTCTACTTCAGATGCAGAGATCAACCTAATGAAGTAACTGAAGAAAGAAATACCAATGATGAATCCTTTACTTACTCTTTAATTGTTTCAGATACTCCTTTAGAAATAACTTCTGTAGGACCTTTAGGAGAACTTTATGAAAACTCACCAACTTTAAAAGTTATTACACAAGGAGGAATAAATAATGGTCAAGCAATTTGTGCATTTTCAACTATAGAAACAGAAGTAATAGATAGCATGATCCTTTTCGAAACTACAGATAACACAACAACCCATCAACAACCATTTAATAATCTCTCTTCAGGAGAATATAATTATTATATCACTTGTCAAGATGCAGCAGGTAACCAAGATTCCATTGAAACATCTTTCACAATTACAGTGGATACAACACCACCAAAAATAAAAGAACTTTACATAGACTCTTCTGCATTACATATCACGATGAATGAAGAATCAAATTGTGAATACTCTATAGAGGGACCTTTCAATTTTGGAACAGGTACCCCGATGACAGGTATTGATTCAGAAGATCATGAAGCAACTCTTGAAGATGCAACTTATATTGTAATCTGTGAAGATAAGTATGATAATCAAGCGAGGTATTATATATACCCATGAAGCAAGGACAATTATTTGGTCAACCTTTTGTAGTAATATTAGCTCTAATTTTAGGTGCACTAATTATATCTTGGGGATTGAAAGCAGTTTTTGATTTACAAAAAGATGCAGAAAAAATAGATCACTTAAAAAAAGTAGATGAGTTCAAAAACTTAGTTGAAGATTACTATTCTTTCGAACCAGGTTCACAAAAAGTAATCACTTTAAGATTCAATAAACAAATAGAACAATTATGCTTTCAAAATCCTGGAGATGAATTAACTTTAGAAGATAAAAATTTAAAATTCTTAATGGAAGGTTCAAACAAAAATTTATTCTTCGTACCAGAATCAGAAACTTTCAAACCAACAGATATTCCAAATCTTAAAGTAAGCCCAGACACAAATCCATTATGCATTAATAACTTAGAGAAAGTTTTACTAATCACAAGGACAGATCATGTAGAAATCCAACCTTACGGAAAATGATTTCACCAATTTTTAAATATATCTTTGCAGTTATTGCAGGAGGGATATTCTTAATCTTCTTCGTAAACCTAGCAGGAAATATTATTAACACAGGAAACATAGAAACATCTGCAGAATCAGTTCAAAGACTAATAAATACATTAAATGCTTATTCAACAGCTGAAAATGCAAATGAACCTTTAGAGCTCCCTTTTGAAACTACTTTTTTATTTGATTGCAACAGAATTCAAATAGATGTTTCTAAAGACAATACTAAAGCACCTTCTCAAGATTCAAAACATGTTATCTTTGCACCTTTCAAATTAAAAGGAAAAGTTATAAACATGTGGACTAAACAATATTCGATAAACGATTTTATGCCAATAACTAATTTCTTCTACTTCACAAATTCAGATTACAGATATATTTTAGTTTATGACTCACAATCAAAAACCTTTGTTGAAGATTTATATAATAGCATACCTAAAACTTCTCTAAACAAAAAAGTATTTGATGTTCTAGTTTTCCATAGAGATTCTTTAAACATTAACGAAATAAGAAAAGCTTCCTCTACTTTTGAAGAAGTTAAATTTATTTACTTCACCTCACCATTAGATACAAATTTACCAAATCAAAAAGTAATTAAAATAGAACCCAAAGAACAAGGACAAATTATTTTTGAGGATGGTACTGCTTCACAATTCCTAGGCAAAGAAATGATTTTGGGAGCAATTTTTTCAGATGATGCTTTCCAATATGAATGTTCTTTGGAATTATTAAAAGATAAAATAAAAGGTATGTCTAAATTATATCTTAACAAAATCACTTTATCAAAACAAAAAAATCAAGCCTGCGATTATACTCCAATATCAAATACTTTACAAGCAATACAAACAGCAGACTTAGCACAACTAAAAGAAAAAGTAGAATTATTAGAACAACAAAATGATAGGTTATTAGAAGATGAAAACTGCATCGCGATATTATAAGAAAGGACAAATCCAAATGATGGAAACAATTATGGTATTGATAGTTGTTTTTATTTTAATCATAATAGGAGTTTTTTTCTATTATAAATTTAAAATCCAAAGTATTGATGAAGAAATAAAAGACTTAGAATTAGAAAGATACACTTTCTTACTTTCATCAATCCCTTCAATGCCAGAACTAAAATGTACTGAAAGAGGTCAGGAAGAATTATGTGTAGATTCTTTTAAATTAATGGCTTTTAAAAATACTCTCTCAAGAGATCCTTACTACAAATCTCTATTTAAAAAATCAGAAATTACTATAGAATTCACTTATCCAGAAACAAATTCAACGATAGAGTGTACTCCAGAAGCATTTTCACTAAATACTTTTCCAGAAAATTGCAAATATTTCCTACTATACCAATCTACTGAACAAAAAACAACAACAAATTTAATTTCAACTCCTATTTCAATATATTTCCCTCATATAGATCAATATAAATTAGGTAAGCTAGTAATAGCAGTATATCAAGATGAAGAATAAAGCACAATCAGAGATACTTGGACTGTTGGTTATAGTTGTACTATTCATATTTATAGGTTTATTTTACTTAATGTTCGGTTTTGGAGGTCAAGATGGTTCAATTCAACTAATAAAAGATGATTTAGAGACTTCTAATCTCCATAAAGCATTATTAAAGACTAATACTCCCTGCGATAACCAAAATATAAAGGATTTAATCAAGGAATGCTATAAATCTCCTGCCATTATGCTTTGTAATAAGAAAATATGCGATTATACAGCAGAAGAGATAGAAAAAGCCATAATTTTAACCCTAAATACAGATAAAAAGAATTTTAGGTTCACAGCAAGCATAGAAAACAATACTTTTATAGAAATTGGCGAAGACTTATTAATTGGAAAGAATTGTGATAATCAAATTTATCCTCCTGACACTCAAAGAATTCCTACTCAATTAAACTTAATTGATTTACAATTAATCACCTGTCCAAAGCTGACTAGTGAGTAGTAACGTGAATCATTAATGAAATTGAGATACATGTCACTATAGGCCTTATAACCCTCTAAAAAACCACTTTAACACCTAAAGTATATACTCCACTATAACAATGTTTATAAAAGAAATTCTGATATTCTATTAAAATCTAAGTTTGAAAAAGAGGGAACTATAGATAAAACTCTCAACTTCAAAATTAGATAATAACCTGATACTCATCAGGAATAAAAATATGAAAAAGATCACACACGGAGGTGTAATCGAAATGCAAAAAGATTTTACGCTAAAAGCAAAAAAAGCAATTAAAAAAATTGCAGCTGTAAGCGTTGGTGTAGCTATGTTAGGTGCTACTGTTACTTCAGCAGTTGCTCTTGACACAGACTTAGGAGATTACCCTGCGCCATACGTAATGAGTGGATCATTTGATCCTTCAACAACAATAGTATTCGCAGATGGTGCAGATGCAGCAGATGTTGCAGGTGCAGTAGACATAGTTCAGAACATTCAGTTCGAATCTAAGGTTTGTACTGGTACAGGTTCAACAGTATCTTCAGTTTCAGAAGGTGTAAAAATAGAAACTTCTGGAAACGACTTAAATTTATGGCAATCCATCCAAGAAATAGATGCAGTTCTAAGATCATCTGATTTAGACTTATTAGCAGATGGAACATATGTTGATGATGAAGGTACGAACACAGACGAAATTGATTACGAACAGACTATAACCTTTGTTGCAGGAGAAGGTAACTTAACCTTTAACGAAAACAAAGATACAGATGTTATGGATGTACACCTATATTTCCCTGGTTCAAGTAATGCTTGGATTTACCAGTTAGATTTTGATAAAAAAGTAACTGTTGCTAATGACGCAGATGTTGAAACTACAACTATTGATATTTTAGGTCAAACTTACACAATCACTGATGCAACTGTATCAGGTGGTAACATTTCAAAGATGACCTTAATGTCTGGTGACGTAGTTCAAACAGTTATGCAAGGTGAAACCGTTTCAGGTGTTACTGTAATCAACGTAGATGAAGATGAAACAAAGTGTATCTTAGAATACAATGGGGATCAATACACTGTTGACAAATCTACAACAAAGAAAATGTCTGACGGAACCATAATTGGTGTAACAGATGTTACAGCAGTACACGAATCTGGTCAAGCAGAGGACTCTTGTGAATTATCTATTGGAGCTTATAAAATAACTCTAGAAGATAATAAAAGAGTAGATCTTAACGGTATAGAAGTTGACAAATCAACAGCAAACATTATCGAACCTGCTACAGGTGGCGGATGGGATAAATTAAACATTTCTTACAAAGTAGATGATAATGTTTATTTAGCTGCTGGAGACGAAATTGTAGACCCTGTATTTGGTGCATTTAAGATTGTTTTCGCTGGTTTAGATGTTGAACGTGAAGATATAATAATAAAGCCAGATGGAAGTGACTCTTTCGAGATTACTATGAACAACGCAGATGGAGACACTTACACAACAGGTTTAATCTTCTACGATACAACCAACTCAAGACCTGGTGCAAAGGCAAACTTAGCATGGGGAGAGGACAAAGACAATCAACTAATTGTTAATGAAGGCGATGTAGTTAACGCTACAAGTTTCGGAGGATCATCTGTAACTGACTTAGAAGGAGTAAGATTCCTATATTCTATGAGTAACATCTCAAAGATTGTAGAAATCACAGACATAGATCAGAGCAACGGTGAATTTGATTTCAAAGATATTGGATCAGGTAAGGTTTACTCAAATACAAAATGTACAAGTGGTGCATGGCAAAACAATGTAGCTTGTAACATTGATATTTTTGACTCAACTTTCCAACTGACTTTGGTAAATAACACTTCACCATATACTCTGACTTTTGGAAACATCTGTGATTCAAAGAGATCGGATGATGCCTGTTACTGGAAAACAGAACATGGTGCAGAGATAAGATTCCTTGGTGCAGCTGTATCCAATGTTGCAGTAGGTAATACAACTATTAATATAGTAGAGTATAATACAGGTAAGGAAGGGGCAGTTGCTCTAGATACATCAATGTATGTAAACTTTACATACTCTTCAACAAACTCTGAACTACAACACAATGTAAACAATTTACCTACCATGAAGAAGAGAAATGATGCAGACACATACAATGAAGTTGGTATGACACCTTTCGGTACTTTAATCGAGAGATATACCAAAGACCAAGGAGATATTACCTTCCACTATCCTAAAGAGGAAGCAGATGGTATGGTTTACGTATCTCCAGCTACAGCTACAGTAACTACTACAACAGCTGGTCAATCATGCACTGTTGCAGACATTAGTCTTCAAGCACAAATGGCTAGCGAATTAAGTAGTGCTTCTGCACATAACTTAATCTTAGTTGGTGGACCATGTGCTGGTGGCGGAAACTCTATTGTTGAGTCTCTATTTATGGCTTGTGAAGACTGGGAATTAGCTCCTGGTGAAGCAGTTATTAAATTAGCAGACAATGGAGATAAAGTAGCTATGTTAGTAGCAGGTACTGAAGCATTAGATACTAGAAGAGCTTCCAAAGTTATCGCTAACTACGGAGATTATGCATCCGACTTAGCTGGTAAAACCGAAGTTAAAGTTTCTGGTACAACTTTAAGCGACATTACCGTAGAATAAAGGTTCTAAACCTTTTTTCTTTCTTTTTTTATTTTAAAAATTATCGAAAACTTTTTATTCTAATATTTCTCAATTTTCTTAATGAAAAAGAAGATTCACTCTACTAAAAAAGAAAAAAAGAATTTAGCTTTACCCTTATTTATCATATTTATTATGGTTTTAAGTGGAGCAGGTTATTTCTTTGGAGGAGATAACGAAGAATCTAATCTACCAACTATAACTTATAAAGATCTAGAATTCTCCAAAACAATGTATGGTTATAGAACTGAAATCAATAATCAAGAAGTAATCATAGTTTCAAACCCTTTGAATTTATCAAATTATCCAAGCCTACCTGGAAATATTTATCTTACCACCTTAAATTCAGCAGATAAGATCTATCTTTCAATTGACCCATCTGAAGATCTAGCCCCTTCATTAAGAAGTCTTTCAAATTTACCTTTGACTCCAAGAGTATTTACAGCAACTTATGATGAAAACCTTTCAATAGAAAAAGATTTACCCTTCAAAACATGTGAAGATGCAACTCCTGAGAATAAGGTAATAATTATAAAGAATCAAGAACCTACTTTAATAACTTATAAATTTAATTGTTTAACTTTACAAGGGAAAGATTTAAATTTAACAAAATTAACTGATAAGTTTGTTATTGACTTATTAACTAAATAAAAATGGAATCCCAAGGAACTAAAATAATAGTAATTACTGCCCTGATTATAATATTTAGTTCTGTCGCTTTATATTCTTATTATAATAAAGAAATAGGAGAATTTGATTTTAATGGTTTTGCAGTTAAAGAATTGTCAGATTCTAATTATCAGATAGAACTATTCTTACCTAATGATCCACAACCACATTATATTTATATGAGAAATGACCCAAATTCTTTAAATAATATAGACTTAATCTCACAAAAAGAAATGCTCGAATTACTCATTGTTAATAAATCTCAAGTCTATTACACTATGGATCCAACTTTATCATCCAAAGCAGTTTTAGCAAGTATAGAAATCAGTAAGTTTACAGCAAATAAATACTTTTTTAATCTTCCTGCACATGGGGCTTTAACAGAAGAACATGAATCTGGTTTACCTTTTATTACTTGTCAAAATGTTACTAAAAATGATGCAGTAGTTTGGTTAAGGTTAGGTAAAGAAAACCGAGCTTACTCCAATCAAGGTTGTGTTATCTTAGAAGGAACAAACGAAGATGATTTAATTAGAGTAGCAGATGCATTTGCTCTAAAAATGATAGGAATCATAAGATGAATCACTATTTTTCAGAAGAACAAGATTCTATTTTAAAACTTAAAAAAATAACTGTTTCAATAAGAGGAATTTATTTACCTCTCTTTACAGGATCTGGAACTTTTTCGATAAAAAAAGTTGACAAGGGTTCAAGAATTCTTATAGAACACATGATAATAAAACCACAAGATCTTGTATTAGACTTAGGATGCGGCTATGGCCCAATAGGCTTATTTGCAGCACATTTAACAAAAAATAAGGTGGTTCTCACAGATATTAATAAAAGAGCTGTAAAAATAGCCAAAATGAACGCTAAAATGAATAATATTAAGAATATAAGGGTGGTTCAAGGGGATATTTATGAAAAAGTTAAAGATAAGAAGTTTGATGTTATTCTAACAAACCCTCCCCAAACTGCTGGCAAGTATATATGTTTCAAATTTATAGAAGGTTCCAAACTTCACTTAAAGAAATCCGGCACATTACAACTAGTTGCTAGACATAATAAGGGGGGGAAAACTCTAGAATCTAAAATGGAAAAAGTCTTCGGTAATGTAGAAACTATTGCTAAAAATTCTGGGTACAGAGTTTACCTTTCCAAAAATATTATAAACTAAGAATTCACTAATTCTAATATAGTTGCCGAGGTCGCATAACCTGGTAGTGCGCCAGCCTTGAGAGCTGGTTTCCGCAAGGAAATGGGAGTTCAAATCTCTCCCTCGGCGTTTTACTTTTAAAATGACACAACCAAAAATACTAATAGGATGTCCTACTTCAGAACATAAGGCCTACTGTTTCCAAGAGTACTTAGAAGGAATCAAAGCCTTAACTTACCCAAACTTTGATGTTCTCTTAGTAGATAATTCTCAAGATAACAACTACTTCAATAAAATCTCAAAACTTCTCCCAACAATAAAAGGTCCTTTCATAGAAAACGCAAGACCTAGGATAGCAGAATCAAGAAACCTCCTAAGACAAAAATTCTTAGAAGGAGATTATGATTATTTCTTAAGTTTAGAACAAGATGTTGTCCCTCCAAAAGATGTTATAGAAAGATTACTCGCCCATAATAAAAAAGTAATTTCAGGAGTTTATTATAAGAAGATAGATTTTGGTAAAGGGGAAAAAATAAGTCCTCTTGTCTATAAAATGGATGTTAATCTAAACATCACTAATTTTACAGCCAAAGAATTAGAACAACCAAGATTAATTCAAGTAGGTGCTTTTGGAGTGGGTTGTGTTTTAATTCATAGAGATATATTAAAGAACATAAAGTTTAGAATCTTTGAAGAAGGAACATCCTTTGATGATATGCCCTTCTGCTTAGATTGTAAGAATAATAATTTTGACCTATTTGTTGATACATCTATTAAATGTATACATCATACAGAAAAGATGGATTGGGCTACAATAAAAAAATAAAAAAATTAATTATTGTTAGTTTCTTTAACACCTGAAGGACTAATACTTACATAGTACTTACAATCTTCTAATCTATCATAATTCACACTTTTAGTAGTGGTTATAACAGTTAATCTACCCACATCTTCTAATCTTCCTAAACCACTAACTTCTTTTTGATATGTTATTGTAAGCTTTGTTAATAACCCATCATAAGTTGTTTGTTCTTTAACATCAAAAGAGTCATAAGGTTTACAAAATTCATTAAAATTAATACTCTCTAAATGTTCTACTAGTTGGATTAATAGAGGCACCATCTCTTCACCATCTATACCTTCTTCAACAGTATTTAATAAATCTTGATTAAAACCTAAAACTTCAATCTTCTCTAGAACACTAACTTCGTCATCTCCATTATCATCTACATCAACTGGAGTTTCAGTAACCTCTTCCCCACAACCGGTTATAAGAAGTACTAACATTCCTAATATAATAAGATTAGTTTTCATAATCTATTTCAGAAAATACATGTTTTTAAGGTTTTCTATTAAAACATTATTAAAAAGAAGGGGCAAAAAAAGAAAGAAAAAAATTTATTTTTTCTTTTTGGTTACCACAAAGTAAGCAACTACTGCGATTATTAATATTACTACTAGAGCAATCCATAATCCCATTTTGCTTGCTTTCTCTTCAACAGGTTCAGGTTCTACAACTTCAGCAGGTTCTTCCTCAACAGATTCTACTAATAATTTAAAATTAATTTCTGCTTTACCTGATACTAATCCATTGAAAGAGATTTGTGTTTCTTCCCATCCATCATCATTTAAATCCAAAGTTTTACTTTCTCCTTTTGTAAGAGTAATTTCTATTGGATCAGATGATACTAAAACTGTAACTGTTTCTGTTGTACTATCTATTTCAGTTACTTCTGCTAGGTGGGCTAAACCATCAATTAAAAAGGACAACTTAGCCGTTTTAGCCATTCTCTTAGTTGAACCTTCAACAGTTAAAGGTCCTATTTCAGCAGTTCTTCCAGTTCTAATCTGTTCAACTGCTTCAGTACCTGTTGTTGCTCCAGCAGATGAGGAAGTTTGTTGTTCAGATCTAGATACTGCAATGGTGTATTCTGCAGAAGTAGCCTGATTTCCTGAATCATCTTCAGCTATACATCTATAAGTATAGGTCCCTACATTGCTAGTTCCTGTAAAAGCATATTCATTTGCAGTTGTAACACTTGTATCAGACCAATCATCTCCAGTTAAAGGACCTTTAATTTGGTACTTATATTGGATTGAAGGATCCAAAACATCCGTAGCACTACATCCCAACGTTACAGTAGCACCCTTTAAAGCAGTTGCAGAACTTACATTTGCAACAGGGGTTCCTGGAGCTGTACTATCTTTAACATAGAAAGTACTACTGGCACTATAGTTTCTCCATGTAACAGAATCTCTACAACTTATGTTCCATATATTTGTACCATTTTTCCCTGCGTATACAGTTGTATTTAAATATTCTGTGTTAAGTAGTATTTTAGATAAAGTACCATTTACAATAAGGACACTACTATCATTTCTAATATAATTATTTATTGTTAAGTTACATTTCATATTTGTAGAATAACTATCATATACTGTAAAGTTAAATGCCATTCTATGACTTGTAATATTTTGAGCTCCTGTAAATTGATAATTTGCAGTTGGCCAACTCAAAGTAACATTACTTGGTTTTGAACCGTCTATCACAAATGTATTATTTGTTGTACTCCAATTATTTGTTAAACCACTAGTTGTAGGTGTTTTGGTTAAATTACTTTGCCATCTACAATTCCACCTGTATTTTCCTTCATCTAAAGCCACATTCGTAAAATTAGTTGAGTTTAAATTACTTAGGTTCACAGTGGTGTTTCCGATTACTTGGATCCAAGCCGCATCCACACTTAAGTTTGCAATATATAATGAAGTATTATACCAACTTTCATTGCTTGCATTTCTTGTCGCGCTACATGTAAAGTTAACCTTATTATACGCTAACGTTGCGTTACTAAGGTTTACACCTGTAGCTGGTGAGCTTAATGTTACTGCTGCAGAAGTTGCAGAAATTTCCAGAACTTCACCAATAACAAAAATAGCTCCCAATATAAAAAGTCCTATTAATATAGAACCCATAAAAATTTTTTGATTCATTATAATCTTCCTCCTTTTGCCCTCTTTTTTTTGAATAAGATATTATTATCTTATAATTTTAAAACAAAAATAATCTCTAATTATATATAAACCTTTCTATTAATTTTTTTTATTTTAGAGTAATTACCTTGTCACTTAACTCTAGAGCATAATTCAATTTGTCTTGGTTTTCAGAATAAATTACAAATAAAGTATCACCTTTTTTAACTTTATCTTTTAATTTTACTCTTAAATCCACCCCTGCTTTTTTATCACGAGGTGCTCCAGCAATTTTTGCAACACTTGCAATAGTTTTATTATTAATTTTACTAACTACTCCCGATTTTTTTGCAATAATTCTTTGATCAAACTTTGCTAAACTAGCATCAATCTCTTTTTTACCTTGAGCATTAATAATCTCTAACATTTTTTCATAAGCTTTCCCACTATCTAAAATCTTTTTAGCTTTCTTATAACCTCTTTTCTCGCCAACCATCTCTAATAAAATACCTGCCATCCTCAAAGCTTTCTCTCTAAGATCATAAGGACCATTTCCCTTTAAAACATTCATAACATCTCTAGCTTCTAAAGTAGGACCAATACCATTACCAATTGGTTGACTTCCATCAGTAATAATAACTTTAACATACATACCTAATTTTCTACCAACTCTTTCAAATCTTTTCTTTAATCTTCTTGCTTTCTTAATATCTTTAACTTTAGCTGTTTCTCCCATGGGGATATCAATTAGAACATGTGTACTTCCAACAGCTAATTTCTTAGCCAAGACACTACTTATCATAATCCCTTCAGTATCTAAACTTACAGGTCTTTCAATTTTGATTATCTTATCATCTGCGCTTGCTAAACCCAATGCGCCACCCCAAATCATACAACCATTAGTTTTCTTAACCACCTCCTTAATTTTCTTAAGACTTAATCCTACATTGGTTAATACTTCCATAGTATCAGAGGTTCCAGCAGGACTTGTTATTGATCTAGTAGAAGTCTTAGGGATTGTATAACCTGCAGCAGCAATGATGGGCACTACAATCATAGTGGTTCTATTTGCAGGTAAACCCCCTATACAATGTTTATCACAAATTACCTTTTTATTAAATTTTAATTGCCCTCCATGTTTAACAATCGATTTAGATAAAAATATTACTTCTTTATCTTTCAAACCATATATATGTGCTGCAGAAACAAAATAAGTCTTTTCAATATCACTTAATCTATCCTCAACAATGTCTTTGATAATCGTATTGATCTCTCCTTCTTCTAAGGTATAACCTTTTAATTTCTTTTTAATATACACAATAGATTTAGGAAGTCCTTCAAATAATACTTCTACTTTCTCACCATCTTTAGCACCTAGTTTATCTATAACTTCTTCAAACATACCAATTTCACCAGGACTTACGCTTTTTTCAGAAATAACTACATCCTTGCTTTCAGAAATATTTACAATTGCAACAACTTCTTTCTTTCCTTTTTTAACACGTACTCTATCAAGTGCATAAATATCTAATTTTTTGGCATCTTCTCCATGAAGAACCACTATTAAAGGTCCACCTGTGCTTAAATCTAAATCTTCAACGATTAATCTCAAAATTTTCACCTCTTCTGAATATTCAAAAATGTAATCAAACTTCCTAATACTATCGGACCGATTATCACACCTACAACACCTAATGAATAGAGTCCACCAATCACTCCAATCAATACAATTCCTGGATGAAGTTCTGCTTTAGACCCTATCAGCTTAGGTCTTAAAAAGTTTTCAATAGATCCTAATAATACCAAACAATAAAATAATAAACCTGCACCAATTGACCATTCCTGATGATAAAATTGAATCAAAACCGCAGGAACCCAAACTAGACTGGTACCTACCATGGGTAAGATTGTTAATATCATCATAACTATTCCCCAAAAAACAGGGCTTCCTAATCCAAACATATAAAATCCAAAACCTCCCACCAATCCTGCAATGATGCCTGAAAGGAAAAACCCATAAACTACTGCAGAACTAACATCACATATATCCCTTATTACTTTATCTTTGTCTCTCTCTTCTAAAGGTAACATCCTTCTAATATACCTAACAATTTTCTTACCTTCTTTTAGAAAATAATAAAATAAACCAATAAACACAAAAAAAGAAACTATCTTTTGTGGGATTGTAAATGCAAAACCATACATCTTGTCTATTATATATACAAAAACCTTATCGCTTAAATTTTTGATATAATTTGCAACATTTATATCGTTTCCAACAATTCCCGAAACCCATGATGAAACAATTGTAATATCTACCTGTTTTACAGCTTGATAAAGATCTGTTGCTTGATCAAATAAAATGCTACTGAAAGCAACTGGGATTAATATCAAACATATAGCCAGTAGAACCACCAAGAAAGAAGCAATATAATCCTTTTTAACAATTTTTAATATTGCCCTATAAACCGGATAAAATAAAAACGCGAAAATAGCTGCAAAAAGTAAGGGGTTTAAAAAAGGTCTTATAATCAAATAACTTAAATAAAGAAGTCCGAGAATAACACCTAGAAAAATATACTTTCTATACACCTCTTTTTGAATCATATAATTTATCTAACCTTTATAATTTATAAATCTTCTGTTATTTTCTTTTTTCTGAAAGATAAAAGCCCTCCAATAAGAGCATTAACAAAACCTGATATAGTCCAAACTAAAGACATTGCAATGATACTTTCAGGGGTTGCACCAAATACATTAAATAAAGAAACTAACACTAACTCTCTTGTTCCGAATCCGCTTATCGTTATAGGAATCAAACCAACAATGGTCCCAATAGGGAAGATAGTTATAAATGGTAAGTAAGGGATATCGATAGATAATGCAAGCGCAACAAGATATACCTGGGTATAAATAATAACCCATAATATAAGGGTTAATAAAGAAGGTATAATTAAACTTTTGACCTTAGGAAGATTATTATAAAAACCATAGAAACCTTCCTTCAATTTTTCTTTTATTTTTTTAGATATTAAATATTTATAGAACAATCTAAAGAAGAACTTCACTCTTTTCTTACTAGTTATGATCCATAAACCAAATAATAAAGAAGCTAAAAATAAAACTGCTTGTAAATACAAATTAGAGAATTCCTTGACTAAATATAAAGAACCAACCACTGCCATCATTGCAATCATAATAAAATCTAATAACCTATCTATGAGCACACTAGAGATACATTCACTTGTAGGTCTCCCTGATTCGTCTTTAAGGTACATTATTTTTATAAAAGAACCTATTCTTCCAGGAGTAATGGTTCCATAAAACAAACTTATCCATTGCATCTTGAATAATTTCCAAAATCCTACCTCAAATTCTTGCGCTTCTAATAGAACTTGCCATTTCCACGTTTGAAAAAAAATCATAATAGGAAACAAAACTAAAGATAATAAGAAAAGATAAATATCAATCTCTCTTATAAAGTTCATTAAATTGTTAATCCCTGAACGATAGATTAGATAACCTAAAATTGCTAATCCTACAAAAGGCAATAAATTTCTCTTTTTCATTTAACATTCCTATTAAAATCTTTTTTATGACCTAATATTGCTTTAACTCCTTTAAAAGTATATGCTACATCGCTTAAAGACCTCATTTTTTTCAAATGTCTTAACACATATTTAGGACTTGTGAAAATACTATAAATTGAATTACAAATTTCCATAACCTCTTCAGGTTTCATTTCTGTTTTCAAGACCGGCTCAGACATATCATACCTTTCATAATTTTTTCTATCAAACAAGAACCAATCATTTTCAATAGCCTCTTTATTTAGTGGTGTACCTGGATAAGGAACTACAACAGTGGATTGCAAAACATCTGCTAACCCTGATTGCATCAATTTTTTTGCTAAACTCAAAGTATTCAAAGCTTCCCCTTTTGTTTCCCAAGGATAACCTACAATCATTGTCAAATGAACTTCCAATCCATTCCTCTTAGCTATCTCACAAGCTTTCTTAATCTGTTCCAATTTAATCCCTTTATTAATCTTATCTAAGGTTCCTTGGTTTCCACTTTCTAGACCCATCTTTAACAATCTAAAATTAGCTTTTTTCATTATCCTAGCAGACTCTTCAGTTACAAAGTCTACTCTCATATTACAAGAGAGTTTAATCTTCTTATTATACCCTCTTTCAATGAAACCCTCACAGAAATTTTCTAACCACTTACCTGGAGGAAAGGTTCCAGAATCATCAAATATTTCTTTGATTTTATACTTTTCAATTAGCATCCCAATTTCATCTAAAACATTCTCAACACTTCTAACTCTAAAACTTGGATATAATGTTGTCCAAGAACAAAATCTACACTTCCCATAAGGACAATCCCTTCCTGACATTATGTAAGCAAAAGGTCTAACTTTAATATTATACTCCTTATCATATAACCACCATTTCACTAATTCTCTATCAATAAAAGGCAGAGAATCTAAATCTTCTTTTAATTCAAAAGGACCATTATTTTTAATTTCTGAATCCTCCCTATAATAAACCCCTTTAGGAATTTTCACTTTATTTTTCAAAGCCTCTAATAATTCATAAATCAAGAAATCATAATCCCCCCCAGTAATCACATAATCTACTTCAGATTTTTTCATAGATTCCTTAGGTAAAGCAGTAACATGGTCTCCACATAAAATAATTTTACAAGAAGGAACTAATTCTTTCATTTTGTCAATTTGTTTCCAGTGTTTTTTAATAACAGGAGTTTTAGTTTCAAACATAAAGTAATCTGGTTTTAAATTAGAAAAATATTCAAAAAATTCGCTTTCACTCATCCCTTCAGCAATCGCATCTTTCCAATGAACCTCATAACCTTTCTCTTTTAACAAAGTTGCAGCAGAAGCAGGAACTATCGGTAATATTAAAGTAGGGTTGCTAAAGTATTGAGCTTGCCTATTTTGACCTAGTGTAATTACTCCTTTTTCAGATTCTATTGCTGGATAGCCTATCAAAATTTTCATTTATCATTAACCCCCTAAATTACTTTATAAATGTTATTAAACAAGGGTTATGTCCGGAATAAAAGAAAAATAAATAAAGTCCAAGTTTTTTGTTTAAAG
>CAYUTI010000003.1:0-89166 GCA_964447685.1 Candidatus Woesearchaeota archaeon | reverse complement strand
AATAAGATTACTTCTTTAATCTTATTGAGGTTTTTACCTCAATCCGGACACAACCGGTTACTTTAAACACTATAACACATATTTAAATTACTATTCCACTTACAATTTTTTAAGCCACAAACATCATTTACACAATCATTATAATTAGTATATGCAACACATCCTCCTCTTTGAACCTTCTCACAAGACCTACAATTCTTTCCACTAAACATTTTACATTCACCTGGAGCAACATTACAATCATTAAAAATACACTTATCAGAAGAATAATCTTCACAACTTTTAATATTTATACATTCTTCAGTAACTAAATTCTCAACCGCTTTCCCTGAATTACAATTAACATTACCTTCTTGAATATTAGAATTAGCAATACAAACCTTTCCTTTCTCATCAACCCAAAAATAAAAATCTTTCATATCTGGTCCAACTTTACCAAGGTTAATCAAATCAACAATTCTTCCAAAGAAATTCCTCTCTTCAAAAACTACTCTTTCAGAAAGAATACTATTTGAACAGAATTCATAATCTAAATCCTCTCTAGCACGAATCATCGAAGGATCATTCAAACCTTCTTCAAAATCTCCTCTAACCATAACAACTGAAACCTTCCCATTATCATTTATATAAGCAAGATTATAATCATCATCTAAGTTAAGTTCTGAATTCAATTTAACAGAGCTCCAACACTCAGTTTTACCAGACTTAGCAATTAATTCATACTTAGCAACCATTTCTTTAAGAAGTTGATGAAGAACCTTCTCCTTACTATTTAAATTCTCAGCATCTTTGTAAACAGGAACTTCCTCTCCAAAATCACATTCATCACCCTTAGGACCATCAACAAAACAAATTTTACCAGAAGAATCCTTGAATACATAAAAACCCGCATCTGCAGATTCTAAATTTACCTTAACAGCATCATAATATTTTCTAACACTCTTATCTTTAATTGTCCACAAATTAAATAGAATCTCATTTTTCCAATCTTTAGCACTATTAATATGTCTTACAAAATCACTATTTCTAGAAAGACTAACACATATCTCACTTTTAGAATAACAATAATCATAATCCAAAGTAGTTTGAACAATCAAAGGATTCTCAGGAAAACATCCATCTTCATAAACTCCTTCATAAGTATAAGCTAAAAGTTTTCCGCCCAAGTCAGAAAAGACTAAAACATAATTTTTACCAGACTCTTCAGCACTAGCAGGGGCATAAGCAGGAATAAAACTATAACAATTTTTCTGGTCAGATTCAGCAATTTTGATATACTGTTTAACAACCAAATCAAATAATCTCTTCAATTCAACTTCTTCAGCCTCCAAATCTTGCATAACAACAGATTTCTCAGAAACCTCATTAAACAAATCATTAACAGCATCAACATTAGAAGCAACAGGTCCTCGAATAATATCCATCACCACAGGAGGAAAGATAGACATCAATAAAAAAATACCAAACACTAACAAAACAAAGCTAATGATTTTTCCCCATGTAAATTCTACCATTTTATAACCTTATTATATCTATGAATTTTTGAGCTAATTCATCCATATTACCTCTCAAAAAACCAATTATGACTAATATCAAAACTAAAAAAGCAATAGCTAAAATAATTGCTCCCAAATGATCTGTTAAAAAACTTCCTTTTTTATTCATGTATAACATTTTCTCCATATCTGTTCATTATAAGGTGAAACATAAAGGTAAGATGGTTTTTTTGAACTCCTCTTAGTGTCTTCGCCAGTACCACCGACCAACATTCCCAAACCCTTAACAATCTCACTATGCATCAAACCCTCAGAATAATAATTAGCCAACTCAGAAAAATCCATCTCAGCATAAACAACAGCAAAATCATAATATTCTTTATCACCAATTTTTCTAGGCTTAAAATTCTTAAAAGCTTCCTCAGAAGAGTAAGGTGTTAATAACAACCCTTCTTTTTCAGAAGGAATATACAAATTATGTTCAACTAAAAAATTAAAAGAATCTTGAGCAATTAAAGAATTAACAATCTTTTGATTATTCAATTCAGAATTAACTAACTCTTTTTCAATTCTCAAAACCGCACAAACATGACATTTCTCCTGAAAAGCATCAGTTTTAAATTCTTTATTTTCAGGATTTAAAGCAGGACTTAGCATTTTAGCGCATTTTTCAACTTCTTCAACTAAAACACCAACAACATTAGAATCAATAATTACCTCTTTAGTATAACAAGGATTAGGAATTATTTCACTAGCAAATAACTTAGTATAAAAAGGTTGTTCAACCCGAGATAAAACACTCCAATAACAGAATCTTTCTTTTCCAGCTTCAACACCATTAACAATAATAAATGTAGAAACAATGATAGTAACTATTAAACCAACCATTACCAGAATCATTAATACTGGTTGCTCTTCCCACATCGAACCTCTTTTATCCCATAACACTTTTTTTAACACTCCATATTATTCCTAACAACACCAAAGCAATAATCACTGCTAACAATAATAATGCTACACTATTCATCTCAGTACCTTTTTTGAAATATTTAAACATTACTAAAATCCTCCTCCTGAAATTGACATTACTCCTTGAGCAAGTAAATTGAATACTATACTAACCACAACAGTAATTAAGATGTATAAAACCGTACCAATAATCATGTTTTTACCAATACTATTCTGTTCACTTAATTTATCATTTCCATTCTCCACACCATTAGCCAACACGGATAAAATATAGATTAATTCAACAACATAAACCCCAACCACAATCTGGAAAAAATAACTCGGAATAACATCTTTCAACTCAAAAACACCCAAACTTGCCATTCCTCCCAAACCCATTGTATCTACTCCTTCTCCGGAACCAAATCCAGCCATACTTTCACTTAAACCTCCGATGATAGTAACTACCATAGTTCCAATTCCTACTACAATACCCGCAATCATTGGAGTTAAAAAAGTAATTTGTGATTTCATACTACTAACAATGTCTGCAAGTAAGTCTTTTAATCTCTCATTAACCTGATGGATTCTAGCAACATATTGAGAAACACTAATCAAAGATTTAGCAACAACTTGAGGTCCTTTCTTAGCACTCTCCAATAAAACCTTCATACTACTCTCAATCAAATTAGAAGGATATTCATACATCGCTCCTCTCTTCTCATCAAAGATAGCATCTTCAACACCCATACCTAATTTAGAAATATTATCACTAACAATTTTAAAGAATTCTCCAGTAGGTGTACCTTCCATAGTTTGTGCAACTTTACCAAAAGCAATTTCAGTTGGCAAACCATCACCAATCCGATTTCCTAATTGGAATAAAGTACCAGCAAATTCTTTCTCAAGTTTTTTAGTATTGTCTCTAATGACCATTAAACGATTAGTCCTAACCTTATAATAAAATGCTAAACCTAAAGCTATTCCTAGAGGAATAAACAAACTTAACAACATCGCACCAGTTCCATAGGGCCCATAATAAACACCCCCTATTTCTCTATAATCTAAGAAAGAAAAGGAACCAATCCTAAAATCAACTCCTGGATTAGTTAAATGTAAAATAACTGGCATCAAACCAATCAACACTAAAACAAAACCAATTAAGAAAGCAGGGAACTTAGGATCCATAATACTCTTACCAAAGTTCAAATACCTATACTTAGCAAACTCCGGACTTTCTTGTAAAATGTTTCTTCCTCCATAACCCGTAGGCCTTTTAGATAAAATATTTGTCCCAATAGAATAAACCACAAAGGGTAAAACAAGATTATACAAAAACATTAAATGATACCATTTAATTAAACCTTGCATAAAACTTCCCAATAATGGAAATACAACTAAACCTAAAATAGGTAAGATAATACCCAACATATGTAACATTGTAATAGGGCTCTTTAAGTCATGAGCATAATGCAACATCTTTTCATAAGTACCTTCCAACATAACATCTAAAGATTTTTCTAATAATTCAACTCTTCTATTTTCACTACCCTCATATAAACTTCCTTCAATCAAATGAAATGCTTCAACAAATTCTAAATTCCATTCTCTCCAGGTTTCAAGATAGTAATCTAAACTTTCTTTAATATTTCCAAATTTACCTGACTCAACATTCCAAAAAACTTTTCTTAAATCTAAAGCCAAAGGAGATCCAATATGATCACTTGCAAATTTAATACCATGTTCTAAATTAGAGGTATGTCTCATATACATAACAATATATAATATGCATAAAACCATCTGATTACTTGCTTCTAATCTCCATTTAGCAGCTAATCTTAAAGGATAACGAGATAAAGGTTTGATCAATAAAACTCCTGTTAACAAAAATACTAAACCTAAAAACATTAAACTCCCATTCATATCCCCTCCACTTAAAAGAGGAGCTAAACCAATAACCACTAATATAATTGCAAATAAAACAATCAATATTGAAGTGATAGTAGCAAAACTTCCAGCCCCTACAGCAGTGATATTCAAATGACTAACTTCAATAGCTTCTTCTAATTTTTCTTTATCTGCCTCTTTAGGTTTAACTTGGATATATCTTTCACAAAAATTACATAATTTCTCATAAGAACTAACAGTATTACTCAAAGCTTCTTTTCTAAAAGTTTCATACTGCCTTGAATAAGTTGAAATTTCTGAAGAAGTAATCTCCGAACTAGATATTTGTTCGCCCAATTTTCTTTCATACTTTTCTAAAACTTTTTTTACTTCTTCTGAAGTAGGTCGATTCATAACATCACACTCTTTTTATTAACATAATCCTTTAACCAGTGTTCCCAATCATTATATATTCTTTTGCTATCTAACTCACCAGCATCCTCTCTAACAGTATTACTTATCTGATGGAACATATCATTACTCTGTATAACAAAATCCGCTTCTAATAAATCTTCTCTTTTTGATTTCTCTGCAAAATCAACTAAAGCTTTTTTTATTTTAGATCTCAAAACGATATTATCCCATACAGCATCCCAATTACCTGCCCAACCTTTTACACCACCTGCAATGTCTTTCAAAACATCACTCTCTCCATTCTTCAAATCTTCAGTAACTTGTAACATATCAGTCTTAGTATCATATTTCATTAAATCAACAAATCCACCTTCACGAAGAGGATCATCTTCCCAATGCTTACGTACCTCTGCAATTTGTAAAACTCTCCGATACCTATGTAAACCATCGGAACTCCTTACAGGATTTGATACAATGATTATATCTGTAGCTTTAAATGAAGTTCTAGGAACTCCTAAATCATTAACTACTCTATCAAAAACACCATATGGTGAAGCACCATGAATAGTACCTGCAACAACATTAGCTAAGGCACCTACCCTCATAGCTTCATAAAGAGCTTTAGCTTCAGTACTTCTTACCTCTCCAACAATCAAAGCACTATCCCCCATTCTTAAACTTGTTCTGATCCCTTCATCAGCAGAAATTTCAGTACCTCCAGAAGTTAATGCAGCTCTAACTTTCATAGATTGAACATTATATCCCAATTTTCTTAAAGCATCAACAGGTAATTCTAATGTATCCTCAACAGTTAACAATCTATATCTTCTCATAACTTCAACCATTAAACTTCCAAGAAGACTTGTTTTACCAGAACCTCTAGTACCCGCAACTAACAAAGTTCTATTTCCATCAATTAAGAAACTTAATAATCCTGCACCTAAAGGATCAACCATTCTATTTTTAACAAATAAGGGTAAAGTCCAAGGTTTATCTCTATGTCTCCTTAAAGAGTAAGCATAACCTGACGGACTTAAAGGGTTTGTAATAACTGCAACTCTCACTCTTGAACCTGGCAATCTAAGTTCAGTATCTAAAACCGGATTAGCTTCATCTAAAGGTCTTCCACTTAACATCCTCATCTTAGAACTCCAACTCTCTGCATCATCATGACTAGGATAAATATTTGTAACACACTCATCATAATCTTGATGTACTAAAAAGATAGGTGTTTGTCCTATAGGCCCATTGATTACAACATCTTGTACCTTTGGATCTTGCATTAAAACTTCAATTAAACCAAAACCAACTGTATAACGAACAAGAATCTTAGCTAAATCTTTTAACTGATCTAAATCAACATTAATTTCTTTATGTTCTGCCAACTCTTGTAACAAATCTAAACTGATATTACTAAAAGTTTGCCTCATTCGTTCAGGTTCTAAAAATTCTTCTTCTCTTGGCCTATGCTCAACTAAAACATTCCTTGCTAAATCAAGAAGAGTATAATGATCCTCAGTAATTTTAAATTCAGGTGGCACTAAATGGTACAAATGTTGAATCTGACCAGGAATCTTAAAAATACTTACATCACTTTCTCCAACAGAATAAACATCCATCTGTTCTCCTTCAAGAGGAGGTTCAGCCATCAATTTAGTAAATATAAAATCAGGGGTAATCATCGGTCTAAAAAGGAATTTATATAAATCCCTTTCGCTTTCAGTTCGATATCCTTCTAATTTTCCTTTAACTTTTTGGATAATGCCCATACCCTCAAACATATTGTGTAGATAAGCTAATAAATCTAAAAAAGTTTGTTGGCAATTAACACAATTAAGAGATAAACCTTTCATCCTTATTTTTTCTTCCCTATAAAGTCTCTTAACTTCAACATAAGCTCCTAAAGGATCTCTTCTAAGTAGATTCAAAAGAATATATTCTACCTTGCCATACCTAGAAGGAAAACATTTCTGACAAGTCATATCTCCCATAGAAGCATAACTTAAAGCTTTTCTCTGTCTTAGAAGATGATTATATATCCTTGCAACTTCCATCAATAATTGAGTTTGATCGTAATCATAAACATAATTCCTTCTTTGATTTAAAATAATCTTTCTAACTTGTGGGGATTGTGATAATTTATCTATGACATAGCTCATAGCTTCAGGAGAAGATTCAACAGCAGGGAGATAAGGCCATCTATTCGCATCAATTTTAAGAACATCTTCCACACCTTCCCTAGTTATCTTGAAACCTTCCTCTTTTTTTTCGTTATTCACCATTTTAAAATACTCACACAAGATTTAATTAAATAACAACAATAAAAAATATTAACTTAATCAGATTAAAATAGTTTTTGGTTTTAAAAATGGAAGAAGAAGAACAATATGCACAGGCAGATTATATGATTTCAGATATTAATGCCCGTATAAGGATTTTAGAAAGTAAAAACTCTTTATTTAATGAAAGACTTCTTATAGTAAATCAAAATATGATTAAAGAGTATAAAAAAACTGTACAAGACCTTAGAGATCTACAAAAAGAGATTAAAGACCTTAAACAAGAAATGTTCAAAATGAAAGGAGCTCTAAGACACATGACAACAGAATTAAACTTCTTTGCAAGAAAAGAAGATTTAAAAGTTTTAGAAAAGTATATTAATATGTGGGACCCTTTAAACATTGTAACAAGAAAAGAAGTTGAAGATTTAATAAAAAAAGAAGGTGAAAAATAAGATGGTAAATGAAACTCCAATTGACATGGTTATGAAGATGAAAAGAAGCGGAGCTTCAGATCAAGAGATTAATTCTGATTTAACCAATAGAGGTTTCAACCAAACACAAATTTCTGAAGCAATGAATCAAGCACAAATTAAATCAGGAATAGAAGCTCCTCCACCTCCTCCAATAAGAGATCAGGGAGATATGCAAATGTCTATGCTTAGTGAAGCTCCTCCACCAACAGGAGATTACCCTACTCCAGAACCAATGACAGGAGAAACAATGCCTCCATCAATGGATCAAGGCTATCCACAAAATCAACAGTACGCAGGAGAACCAATGTCTCCAGAGCAATATTATGATTCTAGATCAACTGAAGAATCAATAGAAGAAATAGCTGAAGCAATAATTGATGAAAAATGGCAAGATGTAACTTCTAAAATAGGGGATATTGGTGCTTGGAAAGAAAAAGTTGAAACAGAAATCGAATCAATTAAACAAGAAGTTATGAGAATAGAAGAAAGATTTGATAGTATGCAAAGAGCTATTGTTGGAAGAATAGGTGAATATGATGAAAGCATCAAAAATGTAGGTATAGAAATAAAAGCCTTAGAAAAAGTTCTACAGAAGATTATAGAACCTTTAGTAGATAATGTTAAAGAGTTAAGTAAAATTACTGCTCAACTAAAGAAGAAATAAATTTAAGAAGGGACACTACTTAAAAGCCTTATAGCTTGAGAAGCAATAACTAGAATTAACATAACTCCTAATAGTTTAGGATGAAATATAACCTTAAAAATGTCCCCTGCTAATCCTATACCACCCTCATCAGAATCACCAGCATAAACATCTTGAATTTGTTCACCATACATAGTAGATAAGGCATAACCAAAAATTCCTAAACCCACAATAAACAGAATCCATAATAATGCTGAATTACCCCACACAAATTCTGTCAATGTAGAAGCTTCAATTCCTACAACCATAAATAATAACATCATTAAAACAATGAATATGAATAAAACTACAAACCAAGGAGTCATAACTCTAATTAATTCAACAGCAGGACTAATAAACATAAATAACATAGCTGTTAAAAAAGTAAAAAAGGCATTAATATTCTTATTATCCCCGAAAAACCCTGCTTTTTCAACTAAAGCAAATAAAATTACCCAAACAAAAAGAAAAGTAATTATCGGAACAAAATAATTCAATAATCCTAAATCTAATATTGTAGCCATTTTTAATTATTTATTTTTTCTTAGTTAAAGCACTACTTAATTGGTCAGCAATACTTTCGCCTTTTCCTCCACTAGTAACAATCAAAAAGATTACTAATATGAATACTCCAATAAATAACAACATTCCAGCATCTTGTGAAGTAGTAATATCGTACATCCAATCAGGCATCCCATAACCAAATTCATAAAATAATGCCCACACCACCGCCATAAGACCAAATACTAAAGCAATCCAAAACTTTCCACCTGAAAATTCAAATTTTTCTTGAATTAATAAACCAGCTAAAACTAAAAACATTAAACCAACAACTAAAACTAAAGAAACTTTAGGCAAAAATCTTTGAATGATATAGACAACAACTCCATTCCTAACAGCAAATGCAGCCATAACAATAGAAACAATCATACTCACAGATTTTTTTTCTCCAAAGATTCCCAATTTATCAAAAATTGCAAAACAAATTGAAAACACCAATAAGAAAGGTAAAATTATATCAAAAAAACCATAATATTCCAAATCATAAAACCAACTATAAAAAGTTACCATTATCCTGTTTCCTCCTTCGGTTTACTATCACTCTTTCCACCAACAACATAAAAAATAGTACCTACCACAGCAGCCAATAATATCAAAGAAGATATAAGCGTATCAGACCACTTAGTAACTATATATCCAATAATTGCACCTAGGTACCCAAAAGCATACAAGAATATTAAAATAACAGAAAGAAACATTACAACAGTTAAAAATACAGCCCATTTCTTATTTTCAAAGCTAAACTCCTTATCACCCATAAAAGATCCAGCTAACAACATAAAGCAAATAACAATTAATAACACTAAAAATACTAAAGGTAAAGCAATCTGAATAGTATAAACAATTTCTTTAGCTAACACCACAAATAAAGCAATACTAAACGCAACCATAGAGTTTAGGTTCTTTTTTGGTTTTCCATTCTCAACACCAAAAATCCTAGTTTTTTCTAAAATTGCAAAAACAATTGTAAAAACTAATAAGAAAGGTAAAACAACATCAAAGAATCCAAACCTTACTAAAAAGTCAATTGCATTTTCTAATGGTGAGGCCATGGTAGTTAAACATTCAATTTAATATATAAATGTTGTGGTTAATCATCCATGTCCATGTCTTCTTCTCGATGACTAGGAATTGCAGCTTTGCTAATTAACATTACATCTCCTATCGCCTTAACTAGTTGATGAGGGACAATAACACCTTTAGCACCGCCAAGCACACCGCTTAAAAAAGAATTTTTAGTTGCTCTAACTCTCCAACCAAATACTTTATTAGTAGTTAAAACAGTTTCTTCTACATCCCCAAAATAATCACCATTGTCAGTATAAACTTTCATATCATATACATCTGTAATTTTTTTAAGCTTCAACATTTTTGAATCCTCCTTTTAAATATGGAAAATTAGTTAAATTTTTAAGTATATAAAGATTTATGTTTTGAAATGAAGAAATTTAAAAATCTAATTATCCTTGGAACTTCACATATTTCTAAGCAGAGTATCAAAGAAGTAAAAACTATAATAACCCAAGAAGAACCTGATATAATAGCCATTGAACTAGATTTAGGGAGATTTAAAGCATTAACCCAAAAACAACGAAAAGCACCTTCCATTCTAAAGATGGGCCCTAAAATCTATTTATTAAACTTGATAGGTGCCTATATCGAAAAAAAACTAGGAAGATTAGTAAAAACCAAACCTGGTTCCGAAATGAAAATTGCAATAAACATAGCAACCAAGAATAAAACAAGTATAGCCTTAATAGATCAAGACATAAGAATTACCTTAAAAAGATTAATCAAAGCAATAACCTGGAAAGAGAAGTTTAACTTCATAACAGACCTTATTAAATCTCCATTTAAAAAAGAAGAAATAAAATTTGATTTAAATAAAGTACCTTCAGAAGCGATAATTCAAGAACTAATAAGTAAAACTAAAGACAGATACCCCTCTTTTTACAATGTTTTGATAGAAGAAAGAAACATATTCATGGCAAAAAATTTATATAATCTAATGACTAAGTATAATGATAAGAAAATTTTTGTAATTGTTGGTGCAGGGCATCAAACAGAAATAATAAATATAATTAAAAAGATAAAGGGTGAACCAAAATCAAAATACGTTTTACTAAAACCGAAATACCGCACATTATAATAACAATAATATTAGCAACATTCTTGTTTGCATTTGATGATAAACAAACAATTTTTAATTTAGCTAGTTGGTTAGCTAATTTTTTAAGAATTTTAGTTCTAGTAACAATCACAATTTTAATTCACCAAATAGGACATAAAATTTTAGCAATTAGAAGAGGGACAATTTCTGAATGTAGAATTTGGGGACTTCAAAGATTCTGGTTTCATACAGCAGGTTACATAAGATTAAAGATAGGTAAAAGAACATTCAAAAGTATTCCAATGGGAGTAATCTTACCTTTACTTGTAATCCTTTTATCCAATGGAGGGATGATACTTCCTCTTATCGAAGGAGTTCACTTTTCAACTAAAAGAAAAAAACCAGGTTATACTTTCCCAAATATCACTAATTATGAATTATCTAAAATTGCTTTAGCAGGTTCTTTTACAAATATCTTTTTGATTATTATCTTAACAATTTTCAATTCTTCAGGAATTTTTTCAGAATTTATTTTTATTAATGCAACATTTGCTTTATTTAATTTATTGCCAATCCCTCCTCTAGATGGAGGTTATGCAATATTCGGATCTCCAGTACTTTATTCATTCGCAATAGCTTTTATTCTAGCTTTCCTAGCACTAACAAAAGTGATTTCACTTCAATTAACTATCATACTAGCAATTATTATATCAATTATAGCAGGAATAACTTCTTATTGGTTTGTTGTGCATAAATCATGAAAATAAACTAAAAAATCCTTTCTGCAGCAACCATAAAACAAATACCCAATAAAAAAAGAAATTAACATCTACCAAACTTAAAAATAAAAATAAACCACAAATTAAATCCATAATACTTACAAAACTAGGTAAAAATGCTACTCCTTTAATTAACAAATAAATAGCAAACACTAAACCAAAACTCAAACCAAGACCATAATGTGCTAAAACCATTGCTATAGCAGCGATTATATCCATTATCCCTAATAATTTAAGTATCATACTAAATTCTCGAAAATAAGCTTTTATAAAAGTTGTTAAACACACAAATCTTTAAATTAACCAAAAACAACAAACAAATCATGATTAAAATTCAAAACTTTGAACCTAGACTATATCAAAATTCAATCCTAGAAACAGCAAAAACAAAGAACACACTGGTAATCCTAGGAACAGGCTTAGGTAAAACCAATATAGGCCTATTATTAGCAATAAACAGATTAAACGAACATCCAAACTCAAAGATACTTTTCTTAACTCCAACAAAACCTTTAGCAGACCAAATAACAAAAGTTTTCAGAAACAACACGGACTTACCTGCAGAGCAAATAACACTATTCACCGGATCAACACCTCCAGAAAAAAGAGAAACTCTCTGGAAAACAACAAAGATTGCTATCTCAACACCTCAAGGTTTGACTAATGATGTGATTAACAGTAAAATAAACCTAAAAGAAGTTTCAGCCTTAATTATAGATGAGGCACACAGAGCAGTAGGAAACTATGATTATGTTTTTTTAGCAAAACAATATCAAAAACTAGCAGAGTTCCCAAGAATCTTAGCTTTAACTGCCTCACCAGGTTCAGACCTAGAAAAAATAACTGAAGTTTGTAAAAATCTAAAAATAGAAGATTTAGAAATAAGAACAGAAGAAGATGAAGACGTTAAACCTTATATCCAAGAAACAGAATTAGAAACTATCAATGTTGATTTACCAGAAAATTATCAAAAGGTTAAAAATTTTCTAGAAGCAACTTTCAAATCAAAACTAAAAACCGTACAAGAAATGGGTTATATTAATACAATAAATATTCAATCAAAGAAAGATCTTCTAGCCTTACAAGCAGCTCTTCAAGGAAAAATACTAAGAGGAGAAAAAGACTTTATGGTTTTCAAAGCAACATCAATAATAGCCGAAGCAATTAAAACCCACCATGCTATAGAACTTCTAGAAACTCAAGGAATTAAAGCAACAAACGATTACATAGAAAGATTATACAAAGAAGCAGAAAAAGGCAAAGTTAAAGCAACAAAAAATCTAACTGCAGATATTAATTTCAAATCTGCAAGAATTCTAACTCAAAAACACTTACAAGAAGAGCATCCAAAAATAACAGAACTGAGAAATATCATCAAAGAAGAAGTTAAAAACAATCCTTCAGTTAAAATAATAGTTTTCAATCAATATAGGGACTCTGCAAAGAACCTAGAAAAAGAACTAAATGAACTAGACAATATTAATGCAAAGCTCTTTGTAGGTCAACAAAAGAAAAATGATACAGGCCTCAGCCAAAAAGAACAGATAGAAATCCTAGAAAAATTCAAAGAGGGGATATACAATTGTATAATCGGAACCTCAGTTTCAGAAGAAGGCATAGATATACCAAGAGTAGACTTAGTTATTTTCTATGAACCAATACCCTCTGCGATCAGATCTATCCAAAGAAGAGGAAGAACTGGAAGACAAGATAAAGGAAGAGCAATAATTCTAATAACAAAAAACACGAGGGATGAAAGATATCACTGGACTGCTTATCACAAAGAAAAGAAAATGCATAAAATCCTTAAAGATTTAAAAGAAAAATTAAAGTTTTCATCCCAACAGACTCTCGAAAACTACACCAAAGCTCAAAATATTAAAATTATAGCAGATTCAAGAGAAAAAGGTTCAGGAATAATTAAGAAACTAGCTGATTTAAATTTAAACATAGAAGTAAAACACTTAGAAATAGCAGATTATATTGTTTCAGAAAGAGTAGGGATAGAATTTAAAACAAAACCAGACTTCATAAACTCAATTATAGATAAAAGATTACTGCAGCAAATTAGAGAACTAAAAAAGAACTTTGAGAGACCTTTAATAATCGTTCAAGGAGAAGAAGATATTTATTCTATAAGAAGAGTTCACCCAAATGCAATAAGAGGTATGCTTGCAACTATTGCAGTATCCTACCAAATACCTATTCTCTACACAACTAATCCTATTGACACAGCAGAACTAATCAAAACCATCGCTAGAAGAGAACAAGACTTAGAAAAAAAGGATTTTGGAGTAAGGTTAGATAAAAAACCTCTAACAACCAAAGAACAGCAAGAGTTTATAATAGAGTCACTACCTTATATTGGACCAACACTAGCTAAATCATTGCTTAAAGAATTCAAAACAATAAAAAAGATAACAAATGCTAAAGAAGAACAACTTAAAAAAGTAGATAAATTAGGTTCTAAAAAAGCTAAAGAAATAATAAGAATAATAAATGAAGAATATAAAGAATAATTACTTTCTTTTCTTTTTCTTAGCAGCCTTTTTCTCTTTCTTAATCATTCGCTTAATTCTTCTTCTCCGAATACTTTTCTTTCTTGTAATCTTATACAACACAATCAAAGCGATAATCAAAAATATACTTATAACTAAAATTCCTAAGGCTACATTTTGTGCAGGAGCAGGCATAACTTCTTCATCATCAATAACTCCATTACAATCATCATCTACTCCATCAGAAGGATTTCCAGGAAATTTACCACTATATATAGAAGCATCAGAATCCACACAATCGGTAATATCTGGATCACCATCACTATCAGAATCTGTGCAAGCCGTTTGACAAACACTCCATCTATGTTTATCTGTGCATTCCATGAAACCATGACAAACATAATTTCCCATAGTAACATTACAATAAGTCATATCTCCTTCATAACAAGGATAAACTCTTTGACAAAGATCACTAGTTGAACAAGTACTGGACTTAAAGTTACCATTCAAAACATTACAGTTATCCTCACTAGTAAACCAACAATTATTATTTATCTTACAACAACCTTTAGAAGCATCTAAACTAATTAAACCGCCTTCACAAGCACCATTTTCACAATCACATTCAATAATTTCATTATTTGAACAGATACCTCCACAACAAAACCACTCAAGAAGATGAGTACCAGTAGTTCCTAGAACTCCTCCCTGATCAATGCCATTAGGATAACTTAAGCAAGTATCTCCTCCGTTAGTTCCATCACTTCCACCTAATTCATCCAAATTAATTCTAGCTTGGATATAATAATTTTTACCACCATCGCTATCAAAACAATTTCCAGGAATATACAATGGTGTCCAATCATTACCACAATCGCCATCAAAAAACTCTTGAGCATCACACATAGTGCCATCAGGGAAAATACAATTAAAATTCATAGCAGCAGGATCAGAACCAGAAGCTTCAAAGTCATAGCCAGAACCAATGCAATAATCAGAAAGCTCATCAGCACTAACAAAAACACTTAAAATTACTAAAAATAATAAAATAAATTTAAGTTTCATTGAATACACTCCTTACATTGTTTATATCCCTTTTTATGGGCATCTGTTTTACTAAGTAAATACGCTTTTCTACCTTTTCCTTTTTTAACATTATCCACCCATTTACAATCATGACGGTGATAAGTCATAGTTTCTTTAGTACCTATAAATTTATGCTTTCTTTCTTTTTTAACAACTTTCTTCTTAACAACTTTTTTCTTAACTTTTCTTTTAGTTCGCTTCTTAGGTTTAGCTTTTTTTCTTTCAATCATTTCACGAACAATATAAGCATCCTGGCTTCCAACTTCAACACTACTTAAATGTGCTTCAAGTTCTTCAGCTAACTCAGCTAATTTTTCAGTATCAATTCTAATAAAAACTTTATCAACCTCTGTATCTAACCAACCATTAGTCAATAAATCTCTTTTGATTCTATCCCTAGTTTGTCCTCTAGCCAAAGCCTCCCTAATATAAAGATATAGTTGAGCTAAATCCCTTCTAACATCCACAGCTTTTATAATCTTTGCCATTTTATTCACCTCTTTTTCAAACCCTTAATCCTCTTCTCTAGACTTTTGGTAACTTCCTCTAATCTTAAAGCCTCTTCGCTTACTTTAGTACCAAAATTTTTAACGATTGCAACATCTTGGACTTTCTCAATAGGCTTAGCAATTGTAATTGCTTTATCAATCTCTTCAGGAGTATACTTAGTTTTACTAAGCATTTCACGAATCATAGCTTCGCTTTTACCATCTTGCATAGCTTTTTGAATATAAATAATTAACGGAGTTAAAGATCTTTGACCTTCTTTAATAGTAATTTGAGATTCAGTTTTACTCTTAACACCAGAAAATGCTCTAATCAACAAATAAATCAAAGAGATAATAAATAATAATCCTACAACTACAAGCATAACACTTCCTACTAAAGAATCATCAACTAAATAAGTAACAAATATAACAACTGCAGCAATTAAAGCAATTATACCACTTATTAGGTTATACCTTGAAGACAGTTCAGTAACTTTTTTCTTCATATTTATACTAGTTCCTTGCTCAGATTGAACATCCTTTTTCTTGTAATAAGGAGATGAAACTAAAATTAAACCACCTAAAACTAAGCTAATTAATACAAGAACAAATACAAATATTCCTCCAACACATTCTCCAGAGAATAAATAATCTAATAAAACTATCAAAAATAAACATAAAGCACTAAGCATAATAAATAGAGGAGTAGCTATTTCACTAAAATGTACATTTCTCTTACTTACTTCTTTTTTCTGTATTTCTTTCATTTTTTCTTTAATGCATTTATCCTCTTAGTTTGATCTTCAATTCTTTTGGTAACTTCTTCTAACCTCTTAGCTTCTACATCCACTTTAGGACCTAATTTTTTAACAACGTGGATATTCTCTCTCTGAGTAATTGGTCTAGCAATAATAAAAGCTTTGTTAATCTCTTCAGTAGTATAATTTGTATTCTTTAACATCTCTCTTATTCTAGCCTCGGTATAACCTCTAGCTAATGATTTTTTGATATAAATAATTAAAGGAGTTAAATCCTTAACATGGGATTTAGTCATTACTTCCTGTTCTAAAATATTCTTCTTTGGAGCTTTAAACATTAAAGCAGCAACGAAGAAAATAATCATTATCACAAATAGGATAATAATAGATAATAATGCACAGTCTATCGCTGGATTTTCAAGGATTAAATAATACACACCAACCAATAAAGCTAAAATCAATGAAATAACTCCAACTAATACTAATTCTTTTAATAATTTTTTATATTTAACTAAATCGGATTTTTGATCTAAAAGTACAGTTCTTTGTAAAGTAGTCAAGGAACCTTTTAACTTATTATTAATCTCTTTATCTTTATTCAAAATAGAACTTTGGCCCATTGAACCAGAAATAATAAGGGCTAAACCAAATATTAGCAATATCAAAGCAGGAACTAATATACAGGAAATAACTCCCCCCCTACAATCTTCAGCACAAATAGAACAGCCCTCTTCAGTTTGACAAATTCCATCTCCACAAACCCCGCAATCCTCACAAGAAGAATAATCTTCATCAATATCACATACACCATCTCCACAAATACTTCTAGAAGTATCAGTTACACAAACATGATTAGAATTACAGATTTCACCAAAATCACAATCACTATTAGAACAACATTCATATTCGCTACACTGGTGATTTACAATTACACCACAACTACACATAATAGATACACAATTTCCAGTAGAACATTTTTCAGTACTAGGACAATCTGCATCACTTAAACATTCATCACAATTGATTGAATCTAAAGAGAAAGTAAGTGTATCATAATTAGTCTTAGTTACTCTAAGATCATATTGGCCTAATCCACTAAAAGTATAAACAAGGTCCCCTTCCGAATTGCTATTTATTGTAGTAATAGATTTACCATCTTTTCTTATTTCTACAGTTACATTGCTTATATCAACATCATAAATACTATGGAATCTAAAATGGATTAAATCTCCTTTACAAACATTTCCGCTATCAACATCATCAGAATCATAATAAATATCAGGATCTCCTCCTCCACCATTTCCACCATCACTGCCACCACATTCAGAATCATCGTCATCTACATCACCATCACAATCATTATCTACTCCGTCATCACAATCTTCATCTGCACCAGGATTAATTGATGCATTATTATCATTACAATCATTTCCACCATAATCTTCATCTATGTAACCATCATCATCGTCATCATTACAATCAGAATCATTCTCATCAATTAGACCATCTCCATCATCATCCACATTATTATCGCAAATCTCATCATTTGTAGTAGAGAAGCAATCTGTATCATTCATATCAATATCACCATCGCAATCATCATCGATGTTATTATTACAAATTTCACTAACTCCAGGGTTTACATTTGCATTGGAATCATTACAATCATCTCCACCAACATCCTCATCAATATAACCATCTTGATCATCATCTTTGTATAATAATTGATCAAAACCAATGCCTCCCTCCGAATCAATCAAACTACAATTAATACTATAATTAGTAGAAGGAACATTTTGTAAAATAGTATAATGAACACCTTCAGAAGGATCCCAATACATTACTTGATTATTATAAAATAAACTAGTTGAATTCCAGAAAGAGAACTTAGCTAATAAACTTGACTCCGCTTGATCAAAATCTCCTCCCTCACAATAAATCTTATTATTAGTTGAATTAAAGAAAACATCTGCAATAGGCAAAGTGTTTCCAATAACTAAATTTAACCTAGGGTCAAAATTACTCCTGCTATCTGTATCAGAGATCAAAGAGCATTTTGCTTTATATCTCTGGCCCACAAGATCATTAATAGTTATATCCCATTTATAAGAATATAATCCCGAAGTAGAATTATAATTCATCTTAACATTATTTAATCTGTTCCAATCAACAGAATTTTCAGTAGCTAACCATAAATAAGCATCCGCATTACTCAGGCTCTCTTCAAAATCACAAAAAATATCCGCTGAATTAGGATAAGTTTCAAGAGAAGGTGTAGCCCATATTCCAGAAATCATTAAACAATCATTATCAAGATCATCTATAACTCCATCACAATCATTATCAATTCCATCATCGCACAAACTCTCAGTACCTAAATCTCCATTTTCTAAAATTAAATCAGAATCACCTAACCTATCAATATAAATCCATTTTTCAGAACGTGAACCATGCCCAGGAGGTACACAAACTGCATCAACTGCACCTTCATCACCTCTACAACTTGTAACAATATCACAATATTCATAACCATTAACATTACAAATATCATCTCCTCCATGAGTTCCTTCTCCTTCTAACCAAGAACTTAAACCATCTGAACCGTTACCCCATACTTCTCTATCCCAAGTCCATTCTTCATCAACACACCAATAATTTCTTTTTTCGCTCCCAACACAAATCAAACAAGTGTCCGGATCGCATGGATCAGAAGGTAGGGTATCATAAGAAGGCACATCATTAGATTCAGGATCATGATAAAGATCACTAGGACAAATTATTTCATTAGTATTTTCTTCAACACTCAAAACCGCATAACAAGCTAAAATAAGTCCACAAGGTTCTACAGGAGTAGATACATCAAAGGAACCTGAACAAGCCAAAGTTAAAAGACCATCTGAAGCATAATTAGTAACATCAACAGTAACCTTTTGAGAAGGATAGGTTGTATAAGAACATGTATCTCTCGAAGCATCCATAACTCCCAGCATCTGTCCTTCAACATAAAGGAAAGCTTTTTCATTATAGATTGTATAATATGTTGAAATTCCTAGATCACCTAAAGCATAAACAGTAAGAGTATATTTATTATTTCCACTTGTATCATAATCATCAAAAAGCATTCGGCAAGGATTACCACTGCATACTCTTTCATAAACTTCAGCAGATGCAAAACTAGATAGAAATATCACTAATAATATAATCAATATTATTTTTTTCATCATTTTCCTCTTTTTAAGATTAGACTTAAAAAATAAAGTCTTAGTTTATATATAAACCTTACTATTCAAGGGCATTTCTTCTTTTTCTAATAATTACATATACTAAAAAGATAATTACTAAAAAGCTTACAAGAATCAACCAATAATAATTTTTACTCTCTTTAAGATTTTCAATTTCTAATAGTTCATTTCCATCAGAAGCGATTACAATCTTATCCGCTTCGGGATAATATGGAACTACTAAACTAAAATCAAATTCTTCAAGTTCTTTTACTTCTCCCGTAATATTTTCAGAACTCCCCCCATCAGAATATAATAAATTAGGAAGTTCAAAATTAAAGTTATAGAGTTTTTCTACACCCTCAACAACCAAAATCTGATAATTACCTTCATTAATGTTCCTGTCAGGATAATATCCCTCCTTAATAAGTTGATCCTTTAAAGTAATCTCTCCATAACTGTAGTGTAAATTCAAGATAGTTATATCCTCCGCACTAACTAAAGCAACCATTAACAAACTAAATAATAAAATGAATCCTTTCATTGGTAATAACCTAACCTCCTCAACAATTCTTCAGCACTAACAATACCATACTTATCAGAACCAAAAGTCCGATAATTTCTCATAATCGAACTGACTGTAGGTCTATAATACTCTTCGAAAGTACAACCATTATAACATCCTCCTGTTAAAGCAGACCATTTATTACAAGTTTCGCCACAATTAACTGCATCAACTTCATACCTTCTTCCACCAATGATGTACTCATCAGCAAGGTTTCCAAAAGCATGTCCAAATTCATGCAAAACTACATAATCATTATCAGCCGTATTAATATGCATTACATTTCCCTGTGCAGTACTTCTTAGACTATCAAAGAATCCCTCAATTTTATTTCTTTTAGTTAAAACATAGATATAATCATTAGGACATTTAGAAGCTAATTCCTTTACTTTAAAAGAATCACATAATAATAAATCATTATTGCTATCACAACCTAAATCTGCTTCCTCATCAACTAAGTAAAAATTAAACCTACCTGTATATTGATTAAAGGGTTCAACTTCATCAAACAAGCTAACATATCTACTTACATCCTCTTTAAAATGATTTTCAAAATAATCATTTTTCAAAAAGACAATATCAATTTTATCTTCATAATTTCCACTATAAGAAACAACAGTGCAACCAATCTTTTTATCAGAACTATCCACTTTTATCCCTTCAGAAATGCTTTCAAAACTTAAAAGAACCTTCCCGTTTACTACATCTAAACATAAAGGACTCTCCTCCAAGATAAATCTATTTAATTTATAACTAGCTCCAGGAAAGAAATAAACATTATCAACCTTATTAAAAACAAAATTAAAATCTCTATCTACAAATTCATTAACATTTTCTCCAGAACTAAAACAAACCTTCTCAACACCAGGCAAACTAAAGGATCTATCACTTTTACTTCCAACATCAAACCCATTCAGCCTAGAAAGTTCATTATTAAAACTATTCATAAATTGAGCTAATTCAATATCACTAGCTCCTTTATTCAAATCAAAGATCCATTTAATACCAAAGGCAAGAATCAAAGCAGCAACTAATGCCGCAAGTATATAAACAAAAGTCATTCCACTAATCTGTCCTCTTTTTTGCATAAGAAAAATAAAGAATTGAATTATTTAAACGTTTCTAAAACTTCATACTTAGGACCTTCAGGAAATAATTCACTTTTTATCAATTTAAATTCAGAAACAATAAATTGGATCTTAGGAACATTTACACTACGAAACTTTTCTTTCAATAAATCTTTATCTTTAACAAACTTAACTCTCCCTATTGTTAAATGAGGTTTAAATTCTTTATCATCTTTAAAGTCTAAAACCTTATCAATTTCTTCTTTTAGTTTAACTAATCCAACACTTTCCTTAAATCCAATCCAAATAACCTTTACATAATCTGCATTTGGAAAAAATCCAATTTCATCAGTTTCTAAAGAGAACTTTTTAAACTCAACTTTATTTAACTTCTCTTTAATTTTATCAACATATTCAATATCGCCTAAAAAAGCCAAAGTCAAATGATTCTCAGCAGTTAATTTCACCCCCTCAATATTAAAATTTTTCTTAAATTCATCAAGTTCTTTACTTTCTAGAGATATGGCTACGAAACACCTAATCTTTCATCAACTCCTTAATCAACTTAGCACCTAACTTAACAGTCTTACCGTTAACATCTAAATCAGGATTAATTTCAACTAAATCAACAACTTTCAGATTCTTCAACAACTTCAATCTTTGAACAAAATAAATCATTTCACGAGAACTCAACCCACCTGGCTCACAATATCCAGTTCCAGGTGCAAAAGCAGGATCAACAGCATCAATATCCAAACTCAAATACAAACCATCCCACTCACGAGCCATTTCCATAACATCATCACAAACCTCATCAACTCTACCAAAAATATCTTTCATCTTAAAAACTTTAATACCCTTCTCTTTGATAAAATTGCTCTCATTCCTGTGCATATTACGAACAGCAACTAAAATAACATTTGAAGCCTTAACCTTTCCCTCAGAAATAAGAACCCTCAAATAATCCTCATGACTTGGCGGTTTAAAATCATTCTCACAATCAGGATGCGCATCAAAAACAATCAAACCAGGATTACTAAACCTAGAACTAAATGCACTAAAAGCAGGATAAGTAATACTATGGTCTCCTCCAATGATTACTCCTTCAAAATTCTTAACCATTTCAAAGATCCTAGCATTAGTCTCCTCAATATTAGAAATATCAATCGGAACCTCAGAAACCTTAACTTCAGAACTCCAATTAAACTCATTAACATAAAAATCTTCTAAGGCAGAAACTACCAAATCAACTCCTTTCTCAGAACCTTTCTTCTCCAAACCACCAAGAGAACTTTTAATCTTAAGAATATTCATTTTACTCGGGATAAGCTTTTTTAATTAAACTTTCTTTACCTTTCATGGCCTTACGGATAGGTTCAACCATTTTATTAATCTCACCAGCTACTGCATTTTTCAAATCCATAGGATGTAATTTTTTAGCAACATAATCTTTCTCCAAATCACTATAAGAAGTATATTTTAAATCTCCACCAAACTTTTCAGGTCTTGAAATTAAAAATTCATCTTTAAGTACAAAAAGAACATTCTCAACAAAAGCCAAAACTCCATTATCTTCAACAGAACCCTCAACACAATAAGCTTTATTCATTTTTTTCTTTATTGTAGCTTCATCATCAATTAAATCAATTTTAGACGAAGCATCAGAAGAACTCATCTTTCCACCCTGTAAACCAGGAATCATAGGGGTCATAATTTCAACCCTAGGTTTATATCCTAATTTAGGTAAATTCTCTCGAGCAAACATTAATATTTTACGTTGATCAACACCACCATACTGAGCATCAACACCAAGGTATTCTTCATCCAAAGCCTGCATAATAGGATAAATTAATCCACCCATCTTTTGATTTTTACTTTGTCTAACAACTTCTGAAGCAGCTTTATTTAAATCATGTAGTGTGCTCATAGCTGCTAACTTATACATATCTAAAGTATAATCAGGTTTTAATTGGAAATCAGAACCTTTAACAAACTTTAGTTTATAAGTATCTGCTCCCGCAGACTCTAATAAAGCCTTAATAACAATTTCATAATACTGAAAACGAAAATCTAACTGCTCATAAGTGCTTTTAAGATCATTAAGCATAGCATGTAAATCCGCTAACAAAAATTGAACCTCACAACCAGCATCCAAAAAATCTTTAATCTTCATAGCTGGTAAAAAATAACCTACATGAGGTCTTCCACTAATCTCTGTACCTAAATAAACCTTAAGATTACCTTTCTTAACAAGTTTATCTAACTCTTCTTCACCAATAATCTCTTGAGTATTTCTTTTAATCAATTCTAATTTTTGTTTAACATCCATAATTAAACTAAGAATTTGAGATTTTATAAAACTATTGGTCTTTCTTGTACAAAGATTCATTTTTTTTATAAAAAACATAACTACAAGCAGCAAGATAACTTGCAACAGAAGCATATTTCAAGAATTTATTAGGATTCTCACTATCACTACAAAGAGCAGTAGAACTTATAGATAAAGCAATAACAATTCCGGCCAAATTCTTTTTTAAATCCATAATGATAAAATAAATTACTTATTTAAAAACTTTACTCAAACTCCAAAATATATTTTAAAAAAAGATTAATTATTTAATAACCAACTAAATCATAAACACTAATGGTTTCACAAAAAAACATTTTCACCGCCTCTTTAATTACCTTTTTAGTAGGAATTTTTATACTTTTAACAATTATAGAGTCTTTCGAATTACAAACCAGCAATATCAAAACAATTCAAAATAATCCAATTCTAGATCAACAAGTAAAAGTAGAAGGAACAGTTAAACGAATCACAGTAACAAACACCACTATAATCTTAAACCTTAAAGATAAAACTTCTGAAATTCCAATAATCCTATTCACAGAAACAGCTCCAGAGATTAAGAAAGGTGATTATTTAATAGTTAAAGGAAAAGTAACAATTTACGAAAATATAACAGAAATAGAGGCAGACCTAATTACTAAAAAATGTTATTAGTCCATATTATACTTGCAATATTTATTGGAATTATAGCAGGAACAATCACAGGTTGCATTGTAGGCCTACACGTAAACACAGTAACTCTTTTCCTCATCTCAATTTCGCCAGTGCTTTTAGAAATAACCACCCCCTTGCCAATTTCACTTTTCATAATAGCCATGGCAGTTACTCAATCATTCTGTGATGCATTACCTGCAATTTATCTTTCCGCACCAGATCCCGATCAAGTTCTAAATGTTTTACCAGGCCATAGAATGCTTCTCCAAGGACAAGGACATGAAGCATTAACTCTAACTGTAATAGGCTCCTTATCCTCATTAATTTTAGCAACAGCATTAATTCCAACTTTATTAATAACAACAAATTATATTCTTCCCTACTTAAACACCTCTGTACCCTACTTATTAATCGCAGCATCACTAATCCTAATTCTAAGAGAAAAACGGAAGCTCTGGGCTTTAATCTTTTTCTTATCTGCAGGAACTTTAGGAATAACCACTTTAAATCTTCCTATAAGAAATCCCTTATTCCCATTACTTTCCGGACTATTTGGAACATCAGGCTTACTCATTTCATTATTTGAAAAGTCAGTAATACCTAAACAAAATATAACAACTCCGATTATAAAAAAGTCAATAGCACTAAAAGCAATTTTAATTTCTTTATTCTCCGGGACTTTAGTCTCACTTCTTCCAGGAATGGGCTCTGCACAAGCAGCCATTTTAGGTTCATCATTAACAAAAAATTTAGGTAACAAAGGTTTCTTAATCATGGTAGGGGGGATAAATACAGTTAATTTCATAATGAGTTTCATCAGCTTATACTTAATTAACAAAGCAAGAAATGGCGCAATTGTAGCAATATCACAAATCCTCCCTGAATTCACCACTAAACATTTAATCATTGCAACTGCAACGGTTTTGATAGCAGGATCAATAGCGACTTTTATAGCAATTTATCTTTCAAAGTTCTTCGCAAAAAACATTTACAAACTAAACTACAACAAATTATGTATTAGTGTAATTATTTTTATAATTCTAATGACTATTGCTTTATCAGGACCGTTAGGATTGCTACTTCTATTGACCTCTACTGCTTTAGGAATACTTCCTCCAATTAAAGGTACAGGTAGAAATCATTTAATGGGTTGTTTAATTCTTCCCGTGATCCTATTCTTCATATTATAGCAAAATAATTACAAAGAAACAATATTTAAAGAATAAGGTTTATTTAGATATTCATAACCTTCAGAACCAAAACCACAACTATGTTCAATGTTTACATAATCCCATTTTTCAGAATTAGCAATTAATTGCCATTCACTAAAAAACATTTGACGAGCAATAATTTTCCCAGTTGTAACATCTTTAATACTTATCTGAATCTTATATTCTCCATAAGAATCAGTAGTAATTACACTCCATCCACATTTACTAAAACACTTACCCTCTTCTACTTCTTCAATACACTCAAAATTAAGGATATTCAAACCTTTACATAAACCACAATCTTCCATACAAGTAGTACAATCTTCATCAAAACTGCATTTATAATCTCCACAGCTTCGTTCAACAACAGGTTTATCACAACCTGCAAATACAACTAATAACCCCAATAAGAGATATCCTAATTTCATAAAGGAATATTACTTTTTATCCTTTTTTAATTTTTTCGCTTCTTTATTACCATAGTTAGAGTCAATATAATTAGTCTTAGCAATCCTTTCCTTGATTGCTTCTTCTTCAGGGGTTAATTTTCCTTTAGTCACCATAATCGGATTAACTTTACCTACCCTTTCAAAAGCTTGCTCTACATTCTTAGAATTCCAGCCAGATTTTTCTAATTTATCAATTATCTCCTTCTTACTTCTTCCATAATAAAGATTATATTTAATATATTCATCTAAAGCTTTATCAATTATTCCTACTTTCTTTTTAATGGATCTAAAAACTGTTTGAAGAGGACCTTTAACAGGAAGCGGTTTTTTAATTATAACTTTTTTAACAGGTATTATAGGCACATTAACCACAGTTTTTTTATTAAGAACTGGTTCAGTAGGTTTAACAGGTAAAGTCGTTTCTGATTCTGGACCTATCAAACTTCTCAAATAAAAACCATAACCAATTATAAAGAGTAACATCAAAATATAGATAATAAAACTAAGTTCACCAAAAATAAATAATAATAATAAAAGGATCATAAATAAAACAAAACCAACAACTAAAGCTATAACCAACTTCTTTTTCATAAAAAAAGGATATATTCACACTTATTTAAACTTTTTTATCAAACCATCTTCCTAAACCTTCTTGTTTTTCGTCCTCTTTTCCAAAAACACTTTCAATACGAAGTTTAGTCAATTCTAAAGTTTGTCTTAAATAAGGAGGTAGATCATATTTCTCAGCTAAACTCAAACTAGGCTCTAAGTATTTAATTACACTACCCTCTGCAATAGTAAATATAATTCTTCCCCCACAATTAGTACACTTACCAACTAAAGGAGGTCTTCTGAATTTAGAGTTACAATCCACACACCTAAACTGTTGCATACTAAACTTTCTTAGATTACCTTTAATATCTCTAACAAAATGTCTTTCAATAACCAAAGATGCAACATCTACTTCATCAACAGCCCGAATCTTTTCAGCCAGATCCATTTGTCCATATACTTTTTCTTGCATAGAAGGAATAGATTTATACGCACTACATCTAACTCCATTATTAATATTAACAGTATCATGTGTAAACCCTAAACCTTCGTATTGTGACTCCTTACCCAACCGAGATTTAAATCTTTCAATTTCAACATCCCAAGGGTATTTATATTCTAAACAAGCCTGATAAAATTCTAAAGGGTAACTCCAGCAGGTGTCCATATCAAAAACCATATCATCAACTTCTCCAGGAATTAATTTAGAAGTTAGAACAAGTGGTTCATCTTGTTTTGCTCCTCTATGAGCGGGTAAAAATTTACGTGAAAAATTTAAAAATGCATCCATCAATAACATAACTCCTGCCTCATCACCATCACAATCACGACGCATTATACTATGGAATAAAGGACTAGTTAAAAATCCTTGAGTTTTAGAAAAACCAATTATTCTTCCTACAATTCCTGCAGAAGTATGTGGGCTTAAACCAATTATAAGGTGTCCTGCTAAATCTTTTTTATTTTTAAGATTATAAAAGGGTTTAACCCCATATAATTTAACTAATAAATCATCAATAAACTTAGTAACCCTATATAATACTAGATCAGCACCTTCCTCCAAAGCATCATCGCAGCTAGGTAAAATAACATCTTGGACTTTTAATTCTAAAATTTGGTCATCTTTAACAAGATCTTTTCCATAGATATCTTTAGTATACCCTAATTCTCTCAAAACTTCTATACTAGTACCTATTTCTTTAGGTTTAAAATGAGTAATCGTCATCTCAGTCATATCATAACGAGTAGTACCATCCTTATTTACATAGATATTATGTTTAGCACGTAACAAACCTTTACATAAATGCTCAGGGAAATGGTCCTCATTACTAGTTCCTCTAACACCTTTTATTAATTCTGGATGGTCTTTAATATTCAAATTATCAAGTGCTTTCTTAAAATAATACTCAATATCTATCTTCTGGCTTTTAAAAGGTTTCAGATCACCATGTTTTTCACAACTATTATCAAGATAATTTTTCATACATTCAGGACAATAATAAACTTTAGTGGTTTTAGAAGAACAATTTTCACAAATAGGGTAGATAGTATCTTTTTTACATTTATCACAATAATATGTTGCAAAATCTGAAACAATATGTCCTTTTTCCAAAGCAGATTGAAAACATCTCATCTTACCTCCTTCTTTACCAACAGGAAATAAAACTTGTGGGCTTCCATCTAACTTACGCATTTTAGCTTTTTCTGGCCTTCCCATTCTAGCCCCCATAAAATAACCACTTTTATCCCTTAGCTTAACTTCAGAGATAGAATTCATAAGATCCAAAACATCTTTTTTATCTAAACAAGCTTTACGAATTAAATCCTCATCCAAATCATGACTATAAAAACCTAAGCTAGCAGCAAAAGCATCTGCATCATCTCCTTCAATAATAACATGTTCAGTACCCACACATTTATGTGGAACTCCAATTAATTCAAGAACTCTTTTAGGGTCATCTTTTTCAATATGTTCTTCAATATCATACTCTGAAGGAAATATGATTTTACTTTTTTGGATACTTGCTTTCTCTAACCAATTAATTAAACTCAAAAATTGATCTATACTAATATCCTTCCAATGATAAGTATAACGAGGGTGTAAAGGTACTCCTAATTTTTCAGAAATAATGATTGCCTGCTCAGCATTAATTTTAAAATGAATCGGATCTTTTTCTAATTCATCAAAAAAATCAAAACCCAAATCCTTAAACTTCATTTTTTTATCTTCAAGAGCCCTCTTAACTTCTAAGAACCACCACTCCTCACAATAGCCTGGAGGTAAAAGAATATGAGCTCTATTAAAAAAGTCCCCATAATTAATTAATGTATCACCTAAAAAGATAATTTCTTCTATATCTTTAGCAATTTTTTTAGCTTGATTTTCATTTTCAACAAGAACAACTGAACCATTCTTAAGTTTAACAACAGGACCTTCTACACTATCACAAGAACCAATAACACAAGCCTTACCTGGCCTTTCTACTTTCAATTGTGTACCAATTGCTATAAAATGATTTAATAAAAACATAGTAGCAGGGTGAATTGCCTGAGCAGAAAAGCCAGAGTTTCTACATCTACCATATCTAATCCTAAAACCACCTACTGCTAAAGGATGTGAAAAGACAGGTCTACCTGCAACTAAATCTTTAATAAAAGTATAATCTGGTTTTACCTTTACCTCCTTTCCATCCTCACTAGCAACCTTACCTTTAGCCTTAATTTTTTTCTGTAAATTAACAAAATCATCAAGGAAGACCCAAGATTCCATCCCAATATCATTATTCCATTTAGAATATCTACCCCAGAATTTTGCAGCTTTTTGACATAATCCCTCTGCCATAACCAAACATACTCCATTTCTTAACCGATTTGTTTCAATCCTATCAAGATCCTTATAGTTACTTACTTCTACTTTTTCAGAAGGATCTCCATCAATTTGAACAGGCAAGGATTTAGTCATAAATTCGATTTCTTCAGCAGTTGGAAAATATTGTAAATTGGTTACTCTCTCATGAAAATCTATTAATTCAGTACTCATCCTTTTAATTTCATCTTGAGTAGGATCATAAGCAGCATAACCCATATTCCTTCTAACATAATCTGCTAAAGCAACAAATATACAAGTAGCTGTAGTTCCAGCACTTCTAATAGGACCAGAAAAGAATAAAGCAAAATACTCCCCTTTGCCATCCTTTCTTTTTTTAAGTTCTAATTTAACAAAACCTTCTAAAGGACTAGCAACGACTCCTACAGTAATATAAGCTAAACCAATCCTTAAACCAACCTCCATTGCCTCTCTTTTATCAGAAAACTTACAGAATTTTTCTTGGGTAACCTCTAAAGCAATAAAATTAGCAACTCTCCAATCTTGTTGTCCATATTCTTTCTCTAGCTCAATAATTCTTTCTACAATTCCCGAACCTTTAATTTGTGGAGCAACAGTACTAATCAAACCTTCTACTCTTTCAGCCATATTTTTAGCTAAAACAACATCTACCTTTTCTTCAGGATCAAAACCTTTACTCTTAGCTTCATTACAAATTTTTAAACAAGTATTTACACTACTATCTAAATTATCAAAATACTTGGCCATTACTTTACTTTCAGAGCTCATTTTGAAAAGTTAAGTATCTTAACCTCCCTTGTCTTTAAATTAATTAAACTCACTCTTGATGGATCTGGATGTACACCCACTTTCTCCATAAAAGCAGTTTGTCCTTGCCAACAACCACACCCAATAGAAGTCACATTACGATAATTTATAACAGAAGTTCTATGCATATGGCCTGTAACAAAAAAATCTGGGACCTTATTAATCAATAAAGGATCCTCATTTGGATGGGGTATATATAATGTAGAAGTATGTGAAGGGGCTAAATGTCTTTTTTGTAATAAAAATTTCATAATTAAATCAGTTCGATCAGTTCCCCCTGCAACTCTTACACTCTCAACTTTATCTGCAAAGTATTGAAAACTATATCCATGATATAATAATATATCAAAACCTGGGAAATCTTTAGAAGAGTGTATATTTACTAAACTAGGATTAGTAACCATAATTAAATTAGGTAACTCATAGAGGGATTTGGCCAAATCCTTATTAAGAATAGGTTGAGGTTCTGCAATTCTTAATGCATCGTGATTACCTGCACATATAACAATTTTCAAATCTTTACGTATCTTCCCCAAATATTCAGCACATTTTTCATACTGTTTAGAAACATCTTTAATAACTAATTCCTTATCTTGATCTGGATAGATTCCAGCACCATCAACTAAATCCCCAACAATAAAAAGATATTTAACTCTTTTAGCTAACTCCCTTTGTTTACCATTTCCAACTTCACCATTCAACCAATTAATAAAACGAAGAAAATCATCAGCAAAAAACATATTAGAACCAATATGTAAATCAGCCGTAAAAGCAACAAAAACATCTTCATTCACTTTTTTGAATTCTTTATTCAAAGGGATATCTGGAAAATAAATCTGATTAGAAAATACAATACCATCTCCTGCAGCACCAACTACACCAATAACCTCATCCAAAACTAAGTCTTTAACTAAACTAAATAATTCAGTATTCTTTTTAGTAATTAAAACCTTAATTGATCCAGTTAAATCTTCTAAAGTTAATATACAATTATCATTTTTAGTGAAAGTAATATCAGAAATTATACCTATAATACCTACATTACCACTTTCTTTAGTTATATTTTTAATAGATAAACAACCTTGTAATTCTTCTCTATTTAATAAAATTCCTTTCAAAGAATCATATCTTGATTTAAAATATCCTACAAAATCCTTTATTTCTTTTTTCTTACCAGGGTCTTTATAAGTACTTAAAACAATTACACTACTATCAGAAACATCTACTTCATCTTCTATATACCCCTCATCCTTCTCAATCTCATTAATTATCTTCTTAACCTTCATCTCATTATCTTTAAGTTTAAAAAAATTCAAAAAAGAAGGATATAATTTATCATCTTTATTTTTTTCATAAAGAACTTTAGAAACCTCAAATTCTTTCCAATTTAAATTTACAATATCTTTAATACTTTCAACCATTAAAAAAAGATCTTTATTTAAAACAACAGGTTTGTTCTTAGTATTAAATTTATCAAAAAGTTTTTTAAAAAATAAATTTTCATCAAAATTAGAGGGTAAACTACTTAAAAAATCAGGACTTACTAAAAAACCTTTCTCTAAAAAAGAACATACAACATCTTTCATAACTCAAGTCCCTCCTTCAACAAATCATGAATTTTCTTAATTGTTGAAGAAGGAATATCTAATTGAATTTCCCTAGTTCTACCATATCGACCTTTACTAATTACTTTAGCATTTATTATTCCTAACATATCTAATTCAGCAATAATATCACTCAATCGTCTCTGGGTTAAAGGCCTTACACCACACTTAAAACAGGAATCTTTATAGATTTCATATATATCACCTGTAAAAACCGGTTTCTTATCATTCTTTAAGCACAAAGTAAATATAGCATGTAAAGCTAATTTACATTGTTTAGGTTGAGTTTTAACAACTTCCAAAACTCTATCTTTTTCAATTTTTTTCTCAGCTTCATCTAAAAAACTAATACTAACTATACTTTGGCTTCTTCTTTCAGCTAATTCCCCCGCAACCCTTAATAATTCTAAAGCTCTTCTTGCATCCCCATGTTCACGTGCAGCATAAGCAGCACATTTTTCAATAAGACCTTCTTCAAGAACATTATCTCTATAAGCAACTTTTGCTCTTTCATGTAAAATTTTTTGTAATTGTAAAGCATTATAAGGATGAAAATGAATTTCTTCCTCACTTAAACTACTTTTAACACGAGGATCTAAATTATCAGTAAATAAAAGATCATTAGATATACCAATTATAGAAATTTGACTTTCTTTTAACTCAGAATTTAATCTAGTTAAATTATAAAGAATCTCATCTCCAGCTTTATGGACTAATTGATCAATCTCATCTAAAATAATAATAAATAGAATTTTCTCTTTCTCTACAGACTTTAAAAATATCTTATAAACCTCATCAGTAGGAAGTCCTGTAGCAGGAACATCATCTCCAAACTCCCTTGCTAATTCAGCTATTAACCTATATTCAGTATCAGCAACCCTCTTTAATTTACAATTTAGATAAAATATCTTAACAGGTAAATCATTTTTATTAGCCATCTCTTTTATTTCAGAAGTAACATATTTAACAACACAAGTCTTACCTGAACCAGTTTTACCATAAATAAAAACATTACTTGGTTTTTCCATTCTTAAAGAAGGAGCTAAAATACTAGCAACTTGATCAATTTGATCATCTCTATGTAAAATTTTATTAGGAGTATGATTAGCTTGAAGAACACTTTTATCTTTAAATAAAGGTTCCTTCTTTAGATAGTCTTCAAAAAACCCACTTAACATCTTTTCCCCCATTTTCAAAACTTTTTAAAGTGAACATATATTTAAAGATTGTTATACTACACCTACACCTACGTTTCCATTGGAACTTAATTTTTAAAAAATAACTCGTTGATTTCCTTTAGAAAAATATTAATTTTAATATATATAATAAAATATATATAATATATAATAATAATATTTATAAAATAAATATAAATAATAAAAAAACTAAATACTAAATAAATAATAATATATGCCTTCTACTAATAAAATAATAATAATTCATTACTTAAAAATAAAAACCTTATTTTATCTAATATCTTAAAACAAACAATAAATATACTTAAGATATTAAAATTTTAATAATAATACTCCATAAGAAATGAAGGTGTAGGGGTCCCAATTTCATTTTAGTTAATTTTAAATACATATTATACATATAATTTTATTAGAGGTGTAAAAATAAATGTCAATATTATATTTAATTTTAGGAATAGTCTTCTTAATGCTATTAGTAGAGCTATTTAAGCATAAAGTTATGAAAAAAACTAGAGGTTTAATGATTTTAACTGTATTAGTCTTAGTAATTTTATTTTTTACATTAGGTTATATGGCACAACATAACTTAATTCAAACAGATAATTCTATTATTATTACAGGTGCAGCAGTTGTAGATACTTTAGAAGATCAAGCAGAAAGTACTGATTTGGATATATCACCAGAAATACCAAGTTTCATAAATTCTCCAATAAAGAAAAAGCAATAATTATTATCAAATTACGATAAATTTATAAAGAAGTAAGAATCTAAATAAAGTACTATGTCTGAAGAAGAAAAAAAATATTCAAAGCAAATTATGGGTAAAACCGTAGTTACTAAATCTGGAAAAAGATTCGGAGAAGTTGGAAATATGACTTTTGAGACCAGAACAGGTGAATTAATACAAATAATTCTTAAAAATCCTACTTCCTATACTGAAGGTTTAGATTTAGAAAAGAATGAAGATGGTCAAATGATGATACCTTTCTCAGCAGTTATTGCTGTAGGTGATTTTGTAGTTGTAGCTGAAGAAGATATTGTATAAACCTTTATAAACTCTATTTTCTTACTTTTTAATAACTTAAAATGAACTATAAGACAACTAAAGATATCAAAGTACCAACTAAATTAGTGGATCAAGTGATAGGCCAAGAACATGCCTTAGAAGTAATTAAAAAAGCTGCTAAACAGAGAAGAAATGTTTTATTAATTGGAGAACCAGGCACTGGAAAATCAATGATTGGTCTGGCTTTAGCAGAACTTTTACCAAAAGAGAAGTTAGTAGATATTCTTTCAATACCTAACCAAATTGATGATAATAATCCTTTAATTAAAACATTACCTGCTGGACAAGGTCAACAAATAGTCAGAAGACAGAAATTACAAGCAGCATCTTCATTAAAAAATCAAAATATTATATTCTTCGTATTAGTAATAGCTGCAATGATCATGCCTTGGTGGATTAGATCTGTTTATGGGGATATTATGGCTGCAGCGTCACTAATTGGTTCAATGCTTTTCTTAGCATCATTCATTTTATTCTTAAATCTAGGAAAGAAGATGAAAATTGCTGAAGCACAAATACCAAAACTTTTAGTAGATAATTCAAAAAATGAAAAAGCACCTTTTGAAGATGCAACAGGAGCACATGCAGGAGCTTTACTAGGTGATGTACTCCATGACCCATTACAATCAGGAGGTTTAGGTACTCCTGCATATGAAAGAGTTGTAGCAGGGATGATCCATAAAACAAACAAAGGGGTTTTATTCATAGATGAAATAGCAACCTTACAACCTCACACTCAACAAGAGCTATTAACAGCAATTCAAGAAAAGAAATATCCTATTACAGGACAATCAGAAAGATCTTCAGGAGCAATGACCAGAACAGAACCTGTTCCATGTGATTTTATTCTAGTTGCAGCTGGAAACTTAGAAACAATCAAAAATATGCATCCAGCATTGAGATCTAGAATAAGGGGATATGGTTATGAGATCCATATGAATAATGATATGCCTGATACAGAAGAAAACCGAAACAAAATAGCACAGTTTGTAGCACAGGAAGTAATTAAAGATCAAAAGATACCTCACTTTACTAAAGATGCTGTAGAAGAGATAATAAGAGAATCAAAACGTAGAGCAGGTAGAGCAAATAGACTAACTCTAAGATTAAGAGAATTAGGTGGAATAATAAGAGCCGCAGGTGATTTAGCCTTAGAACAAAATAGTAAATTTACAGATGAACATCATGTTACACAAGCTAAAGTATTCGCAAGACCTTTAGAACAACAACTAGCTGATAAATACATAGAAGAAAAGAAACAATATCAAGTAATTAAAACAGAAGGAACTCAAGTAGGAAGAGTAAATGGTTTAGCAGTTCTAGGTGGAGATAGTGCTTACTCTGGAATAGTCCTCCCAATAGAATCAGAAGTAACTCCTGGAGGAAAAAAAGCAGAATTCATAGCAACAGGTCAACTAGGAAAAATAGCTCAAGAAGCAGTAAAGAATGTTTCAGCAATTATTCTTAAGAATTTTGGGGAAGATATTAAAGAGAAATATGATGTTTACATACAATTCTTAGGTACCCCTGAAGGTGTAGAAGGAGATTCAGCATCTATATCAGTCGCAACAGCAATTATGTCCGCATTAAAACAAATACCTGTAAGGCAAGACACAGCTTTAACAGGATCCTTATCAATTAGAGGAGAAGTTTTAGCTATTGGTGGAGTAACTCAAAAGATTGAAGCAGCAATTGAAGCAGGCATCAAAAGAGTAATTATTCCAGAATCTAATAAAGATGATGTGATATTACCAAAAGATAAACTAAAGAAGATAGAAATCATTCCTTGTAACAATATAAAACAAGTCCTTAAAGAAGCTTTAGATTGGAAAGGTAAGCAAGCTATCCTAAAAAAAATCAAATAAGTTCTTTATATTTACAATAGACCTCTTTACTCATCCCCCACTTACGTTTAATCTTACCACCTGAACTTTCTTCCATTTTCTTGATAATCTTATCTTTTTCTAAGCCAGATAATAGTCTAAGAACAAACTCATCATCTCTAATAAACTCTTCAGCAATCTCATAAGTATAAAACATTTTAGGATAATTTTCAAAAATAAATCCAAGTATTCCTTCTTTAATCTTAATCTCTTTCTCTTTACTTATCTTAGACATAATTTTAACTATAATCCAAATCTTTATATAATTATTCATTCACTTATTCACTTATGCACTTCGAACAAGAAATAATCACTTTATTAAAAAAACAAACAAATCTTAAAGATATTCAATTAGAAACACCACCAGATCCAAAATTAGGAGATTATGCATTTCCATGTTTCCAATTATCTAAGACCTTAAAGAAATCACCAAATCAAATTGCAGAAGAATTAAAATCTAAAATAAGTTTACCAAAATCTATTGAAAAGGTAGAGTCAACTGGACCTTATTTAAATTTCTTCATTAACAAACAACTTCTAGCAAAAGAAACAATATCTAAAATACTAAAAGAAAAAGAGTCTTATGGTTCTTTAAAAAATAATAAAAAAATAATTATAGAATACCCCTCACCAAACACAAACAAACCATTACACTTAGGTCATTTAAGAAATATCTTCTTAGGCCAAGCTGTAGCAAATATTCTTAAGCATCAAGGTAATAAAATTACTCAAATAAACCTCATGAATGATCGAGGAATTCATATTTGTAAATCAATGTTAGCATATAAGAAGTGGGGAAAGAATAAAACACCTAAAGATAATCCTGATAAGTTTGTGGGGGACTATTATGTTTTATTTAATAAAAAAGCAGATGAAAAACTAGAAGAAGAAGCCCAAGACCTATTACAGAAATGGGAACAAGGAGATAAAGCTACAAGGAAACTATGGAAACAGATGAACTCCTGGGCTTATCAAGGTTTCAAACAAACTTTTAAAACACTAAACTTAAAAGTAGATAAAGAGTATTATGAAAGTAATCTATATACTAAAGGCAAAGACATAATTCTTAAAGCATTAAAAGAAAATAAAGTAGAAAAAGATGAAACTGGATCCATTTACATAAATCTAAAGAAGTATAACCTCCCAAATAAAACTTTACTAAGATCAGATGGGACGACTATCTACATGACTCAAGATATATATTTAGCTTCTTTAAAACAAAAAGATTTCAAACCTGATAGATCTATTTATGTAGTCGGTTCAGAACAAAACTTACACTTTAAACAGTTATTCAAGATACTAGAATTATTGGGTTTCAAGTGGGCAAAAAACCTTCATCACTTAAGTTATGGTATGATATATCTTCCAGAAGGAAGAATGAAATCGAGAGAGGGTACTGTAATAGATGCAAATGATATTCTACAAGAAATGTCAAATCTAGCAAAGATAGAGGTAGAAAAAAGATATGATAATTTAACATCAAAAGAGATTGAAAATCGATCAAAGTCCATAGGGATAGGAGCTTTAAGATATCAATTACTTAAAATTGATCCTACCAAAGATATTACTTATAATCCTGAAGAAGCAATTTCCTTTGAGGGAGATACAGGACCTTATCTTCAATATACTTATGCTCGTGCTTCTTCAATATTAGCTAAAACAAAACAGAATTCTAAAGATATAGACTTCAATCTCCTAACCGAATGCACAGAATTAGAACTAATAAAACAGTTATCCTTATTTTCTTCAATAGTAGATCAAGCATCTAATCAACTTAAACCAAACTTGATTGCAAATTATACATCAACTCTAGCAAGACTATTTACAGAATTCTATCATGCTTGTCCAGTTATCCATTCAGATGAAAAACTTAAACAAACTCGTTTAGCTTTAGTTAAAGCTACACAACAAGTAATTGGCAATTCTCTCAATTTATTAGGTATAGAACCATTAGAACAAATGTAATTATTTTACATACTTCTCTACATTAGTTTGAGGAGTTACTTTTGGTAAGTTTAAATGAGGTGGCAAATTTATCTCTTGTGATAATCCTAAAGCTCGAATATTACATTTCATTAAAATTGTATTAATCAAATTAACCATTAACTGATCAGGTATCTTCTTGGTCTTTTTCCATTCATCCATTATTTTGATTAATTTAGCATCTTCATCCTTATAAGCAACACTACCACCAAGAACAATTTCACCTATTTTAGGTTCATAGCTTGTGTTAAACTCAAATTTGAACTTTATAAGATCCCCAATTGGGGTTTTTTCCTTTTCAACAGTTTTAATAGAAACATTATTCTTTAATTTAACCTGGCCTTCAATAGGACCCTTTCTCTCAACTATTATCTTTTCAAATTCAAAACCTACAATTGGCATATTCTTAGATATATCTTCTCCATATTTAAAGGTTATTGTGCTACAGGATATATTTATTCATTTAAACACATTCTAAACACTAATTATTCATTTAAACATATCATTTAAACACATAAAATTATTTAAACATTTAAGCATTCTTATTATTGATCATAAAAATGCCTATAAAAGACCCCCTTTTTGAAGAAAATGCCAAAAAAGCATTCCTTAAGATAAAAGGAGATATATTATTTCTTAAAAATGAATTAAAAGAACAAAGGGAATTCATAATTAAGCAAAATAGCATTATTAATATTTTATTGGCTAAAATAGAGGAAAAAAGGGCTATTTTAGATGAAAAAAACTTAGAAAAGCCTATTTCAAAACCAAGTTCCATAGGAAATCAAGGGGTCTATGCAAATATTCATTCATTTATTCATTCAGATATGCATTCAGATATACACTTAAACAAACAACCTAAACAGGCTCCAGAACCCCTTAAAGAGCCATTTAAGGGCATAAATAACCAAATTAACCAACTTTTTGGTAATCTCACTAAACAAGAACTATTCGTATTCTTAACGATCTACCAATTAGAAGAGGATATAGGTAATGTATCCTATATTGATATAGCTAAGAAATTAGAGCTTTCAGAGGGGTGTATTAGAACTTATATCAGTAATTTAATGAAAAAAGGGGTACCCATCCTCAAAAAACGACATAATAATAAGATAGTCTATCTCTCAGTTTCTGATGAATTTAGGGAGCTAAAACTCAAGGATAAACTCTCAGATTTGTACTATAAATCAGCAGATCCTCAACAAACCAGGCTATCTCATGACTTCTAAACTCTCATTTTTTGAAAAATAAGCCTATTTTAGACTTTTTATGCATTCATTTAAACACTTATTCACATAACTCTCCTTTAGATATATACCTTAACAAATTATCGAACTCTCAAATATAACTTTTTACTTAAAATTTACTAAGAAATCCAGTTTAATCATTCAATAATATTACTCTCTTATACCAAGTATTAATGATAATTATACAATACTCTAATACTCACTCAATATTTCATTATCTCCTTCACTAAACAATCTAAAAACACTGAAAAACACTCTAAAAACCGTCAAATAACCTTCACTAAACAATCACTAAACAATCACATAACATTCACTGAACCATCACATACGTAACATTAATGTTCACTAAACCATCATAAACATTCACTTAACATATTCGAAAGTTATTTAAATAATCACATCATTCAAACTTTATGTTGTTTTTTAAAAAGAGAAAAAAAGAAGGTGGTATAGATCAGATTCATCTGTCACTTAAAAATTCTTTCTCAAATATCAAAGAGGATATTAAACATCTTCATAATAAACACGAAGATCATCATGATAGATTGAAGGCATTAGAAGAAAAATTCTTTTTATTGGAATCTAAATTAAGTAGTATTCAGAAGCCTATCTCTAAAGAAGAATCTATCGAAGATATTGAAGAAGGAAATGAGGTAGGAGAAGCATTAACTGATTTACAATTTGATTTATTAAAAGGTACTGCAGCCTTATTAGAAATAAGTAATAAAGATTGGGTAACCTTGCAGGCTATTGCTAAGGAATTCTACCCTGAGAAGAAATATGAAACCATTAGATCTTTGCTATCCAATTATACAACAATTCTTACTAATCTCGGGCTTTTAGAAAAGCAAAGGAAGGGAAGGAAAACAGCTTTGAGATTAACAGAAAAAGGTAAAGAACAATTACCCAAACACTTCTATTCAAATTTACGGATTAAAGTAAGACAACAAGAAGAATTATCAGAAGAACAATAACTCATAAGTTTTATAAACCCTCTTTAATATAATAATTATATGCTAAACAAGATATCAGATGTATTAAATGAACAGAATGAATTAATGGTTTATACTAAACAAGCCACTAAAAAGTATACTAAAAAATATAAAGAACATGTTCTGATAGCTATTTCTTCTGCATTAGGTTTAATAATCGGTTTAGCTTGGAAAGACTTAATTAACAAGGTTGTAGAACTTTATCTAAAAACCAGATTACCTCAGGGATCTTTGTGGGGGGATCTAATTACAGCTATAGTCATTACTGCGGTGATGGTTGCAGCACTTGTTATAATCTATCATTTTAATGAAAAAAAAGAAGAAAATAAGTGATTAAAACTTTTAAACATTGATTAAAGATTAGTTATATAAATTTTTATGAAAATTTGATAAAAAAAGTGAAGATATGGTATATTAAGTATACTTTTTAGTATGGAAATCTTTAATATCTTTAAGGTTATATTAATTCTTATGAGAAAACCTTATTTGATGGCCATAATAGGGGTAGTCTTTGCAGCTGCAGCCCTACTTCTTTTACTGGACACTTATTATTCCTCTAAATTTAATGAATGTAATTCTGATCTAATTGACCTTTATGATTCCAAAAGTGATGCTTATGTTAACTGGGAAAGACTTCATGGTGATATGACTTATTATCATGTTTTAGCCACAGAATACTTATTAATGAATCATATTATGGCTAATGATTCTGACGAATCTAACTATTTTAATAGCTTTAAGAATTATAGATCCAAACAAAGGGAACAGTGGGATCCTATTGCAGACTTAAATAATCAAGTAATGGATATAAATAGGGAGATCCGGGACAAGAGAAAAGAATGTAACTCTTATTTACTTAAATCAGAAGGGTTCACCCAATTTACCCTCTTTCTCTATATTTTGATTCTTATTTTAAGTGTTATTGTGCTTAAAAAATCAAGAAAATAAGTTACAGAAAATTTAAATATATTCAGGACCTTTCCTTTGATATGCTTAAACAGAAAAAATTTTTTGAAAAAAAAGAAAATAAAGAAGCTGTTTTAATTGCCCTCATGGTTGCATTGATGCTTTTGGCTGTAGAAATGATAAGAACTGCGGTAGAGTGGACTCTTAATCTTTTTGGAACAGATGTCAGGGTGAGCGCAGCTATAGGTTTTTTGGTTGCAGCAGGAATGATAATCTATTTTATTGGTGAAATTGAGAAATCTTTGAGCATTATTGTTTTTGATAATAAGCCTGAGAAGATAGAAACCTTTAAGTCTTTTAAAAATCTAATAAAATCTATGTTTAAGATAAAAAAAGGAGAGATACTTGCACAGGTTTTTGCAATACTCTCTGGAACGTGGATGGTAGGGTCTGCTATGTTTGGGAATCAGGCCCTCGTTAGCTGGGTTTATTCTAACCAAACTCTCTCAAGAAGTGCATCTGCTCTCTCACCTCAATTAAGTATATCAGTTAATTGGCAGTTAATTCTTTTTGTAATGGGCGTAGTCTTTGCAGTTTTAGCTATCTCCTTTGCAGTTTTCTCCAAAACCCGGTTTGAATAAAAGTAGACATAATCATCATCCTAAAGTAGCAAAAGGTTTATAAATCCCAAAGACAATAATAAAAACATGAATAAATATCATGCTTTAGGACTTACAGCATTGATGACTTGTTTACCCTCTTGTAGCCCAAGGCCTATTCCTCCTGTAGAAGTTGTAAGGGTAAGGGAAATAGAGCAAGAACTACAAACTATGCCCCTCACAAGAGAAGATCTATTGAATCCAAAAACTAGTGAAAGGTTTGACAACCTTAGGATAGAATTACAATCAATTATTTCTGAAGAAGGTTTTAATGAAAAAGAATCTGAGTATCTACTACAAGAAAGAGATTTTGAAAATTGTAGAGCCCTGGCCGCTGGAAGTTACATAGCTGCATTCATTGGATTCTTTTATTGGGCTGGAAAACGTACATATAAAAAGTAGACATAATCATCAAAATGCAGAATTTGCATTCAAAACCCCTGCTTTTCAGACAAAATATACCAATCCCCGCATTCTTGTCAAAATTATCCATTTAGTCCTAATCTAGACCATCTGAAACCCATGAAAACACCCAATAATCGATAGTTTTAAATAAAAGTACGTATAATATGCATTATATGCACCAAAAAAAGAGAGGAAAAAGTATTATTATTTGTAAAAAATGTGAAAAAGAGACCGAACTTCATGCTAAAGGTCACTGCCATAGTTGTTATAAAAAATATCTTTGGAAACGAAAAATAATTATTTGTAAGAGCTGTGGAAGAAAAAGAGAACATAGAGGATTTGGGCTTTGTGCAGGATGTCACAGCAGGTTACATCATTATGACAAGGTTAAAGAGTATAATGCAAGAAAATATCATGGAATCTCTTTAGAAAAATTAAGAAGTTTAACAAAGAAATGTGTTTCTTGTGGTTTTGATAAATTAGTAGAAATTCACCATTTAGATGGAGATCATAACAATACTTCTAATTCTAATCTGATTGGTTTATGTCCTAATTGTCATAAAATGATACATAATTATAATTTTTATAAAGAAATAAAAAAGAATTTAAAAGAAAAAGGTTATAATGCATCTAATATACATCCTGCAAATTACGTAGGTAAAAATAATAAAAATGAAAACTCCTAAGGCCTTAGAACCCCTGGAAACTGAACTTAAGGTAAGAGGATTTAGTAAACAAACTATTAGGACTTATATTTTTCAAACAACCCAATTCTTAGATTATATCAAGAAAGAACCTAAAAACATAACTGAAGAAGATATTAAACGATATTTAGGTTATCTCAAAATAGATAAAGAATTAAAGTCATCCAGTACTAATTTGGCTCTTTGCTGTATAAGGTTTCTTTATGAAGAAATACTTGATAAAAAACTATCTAAAAAAATAAAAACAGCTAAACAATCTAAAAAAATACCCATTGTATTATCTAAAGAAGAGGTTTTAAAGCTTATAGGCTCAACGAGAAACATAAAACATAAACTTCTTTTAAAAATGATGTATGGATCTGGGTTAAGACTATCCGAGGCTGTTAGTCTTAAAATAGAAGATTTAGACCTTGAAAATCAAGCAGGAACAATTAGATCTGGTAAAGGGGATAAAGATCGTCACATTATCTTGTCACCTAATGCTGTAGAAGATATTCAAGGTTATATAAATAAAAGAGAAGATAATAATCCTTACTTATTCCCTGTTAAAAAAGGCCATATTAGCAGAAGAATGGCTCAAAAAATGGTTACTGAAGCAGCTCAAAAAGCAGGAATAAATAAGAAAATAACTCCTCATACGTTAAGGCACAGCTTCGCTACACACCTTTTAGAGAATGGAGAGAATCTAGTTATCATACAACAATTACTTGGACATCAAAGTTTAGAAACAACAAAAATATACACTCACATCAGTCAAAAACAATTAAGAAAGGTAAAATCTCCCCTATAAAACATTTTAATCAACGCTTAAATCTTTTAATCTTACCTTTTAGTCCAAAACATACTCTCGAAAAGTCATCATAACAAGAATTTAACTCTTTCCTTCCTTTTGCACTCAAAAAATATACCTTTTTTCTACCACTTGACCTAAACTGAACTAATTTCTTAAAACGTAACTTTTTCAATGCAGGATAGATAGTTCCAGGGCTTAGTTTACCATACTTCTTACTACCAATCAAATGAGCTAATTCATCACCACAAAGCTTCTTCTTACTTAATTCGTGTAATATAAAGAAACTAAGAAACCCTTTCATATCAATTAAACTACCAACTCTTTTTTTAGCAACCATAAAATTAATTTGTTTTAAAACTATATAAACTTATCGTACCACCTATATATAGTAAATACAATAATATTGCACAACCGATTAATAAAACTAAATTTTACCGCTTAAAACTTTTAATCAAAAATTAAAAGAAAAATAGCCATATTTCTAACACTACCAGAGAGTAAATACACAATAGAAAGCTTTAAAAATAACAAAATTCCTCAAAAAATTACAATGACAAAAATTTCAACCACCCTTACTAATGAAGTAGATTTAAAATTAAAAAGATTGAGTCAGTTAGATGGATATCATCTTAAAAGAGCAAATTCTTATAAAAAAGCATTAAAAAATACAGGAGATTTATATTCTATCTGGTTAGAGTATCCTGAACAAAGAAGGGCTTTATTAGGTGATGATGTAGATCCTAAAAAAGTTAGAAGAATTGCAAAAGAGGGTTTAAAAGATATTCAAAGGGCCTGGAGTTATTTAATTTCTTCAGGCAAGCATCTAAAAGAAGAAATTGATCGTAATCTAATTTTAAGCGTAGGAACCAAAATCGAACCAGGAAACTTTGGGTTTAGATCAATAAGCGTTACATTAGGTCTTAGGGAATATACACCACCAAATCCAATTAAAATAGATCAACTTATAGAAAAATTAGTATATGAAGTTAAATCTTCTACTGCACATCCTTTAGAGTTAGCAGCATATATGCATTTAAAAATTGCAGGTATCCAACCTTTCCAAGATGGAAATAAAAGAACTGCTAGACTTTTTCAAGATAAACTATTAAAAGATCATGAATTGCCTCCTGCTGTAATACCCTCTGGAGAAAGAATTGTTTATATCGATTTATTAGAAGATGCATTAGCAGGAGATAGGGATCAAGATACAAAAAGACAAAGAAACTTCTTTGATTACATTGGTTGTAAAGTAAATTATGCATTAGATGAAATGATAGATGATCTTAAATTATAATCACATACCACGTTCACAATAATTCTTATCCTCTTCAACAATATGAGGATATCTAGCTTTCATATCCGCTAGCTTGTTTAAAACGACAAGGAATAACATTCCACTAATAATTAAGATACCTAATCCTATATATACAAATACAAAGTTACTATGATTTAAATAATAAGCTAATCCACCAAATAAAACACCCATAATCATAACAATTAAACTTAGAGTATGATAGAAATGTAAATGTCTATATCTTAAAACTTCTCCATATCTTGCTTTTTCAGGAGTGAGTTTTTCACTAACAACTTCTTCTTTCTTAGACTCTCCACCTAACAACTTTAATCTTTTATCTCTTCTTTCATCTTTAGCAATTTCATCCATTGCTTTCTTTTTAGTAACAGCAATCTTTTTTTCTAATTTGACACCTAATGAACTTAAAATATTTTCAAATGCGCCTTCTCTTTTATCAATCGCAATATCTAAATTTCTTTGTAAATCTTCGCTATTCCAAACTACAACACCTTTATTCTCTGCTAAAGCTTTTTCCTCTTTTCCAATCTTGGATTCATAAAACACTAAAAGAACTTTATCTGCTTTAATCTCTTCACCTTGGCTACTCCACATGTGGATTAAACTCTTTGGATCTAATTGAGATCTACTTATACATATTGCAGCAACCTTTAGATCATATCTATCACTTGTAGCGAGAACACTGATATCATACCCCTTTATTTTTTCATTAAGTTTGGTTTCAAACCCACACAACTTGAAAACTTTATTTACATTTGCTTGTAACAAATTTTCCATAGTTTTAGAAATACACTTTTAACTTATAAACTTTACTGTTTCAAAACCTTTCCACACTTCTTACACTTCTCTTGTCCAGGTCTAATTTTAGCATCACACTTAACACATCTATTTTTATATCTTTTTTCTTCATTTGGTGTTAATTTACTTATTATCCAACCAAAGACAAGAATTAAAATTAAAATCGCAGGAATAATAGAACCACCAATTAAAATTTTAGTGATTAAACTCATTCCTCTTTTTTCTAAACCTTCCGAACACTCACCACTTAAGCATCCTTCATCACAATACTCTACAATATTATATTCTCCATTTATACACATCAAAGAGTTTCCATCTCTACATATCTTCTCCCCTTCTATACAACTTTCAATAACACACTCTCCATCAACACAAAACCCTCCACTCTTACAGTCAGAATCATAACAACATTTAACTACTCTGTTTTGAACATAATTGATACAACCATAACTAGTACATTTCTTATCAGCAATATATAATTTAGCTCCTAATTTAATACAAATATTTCTCTCTAGAACTTTTCCTAAATCATCACATGCCCCATAATCACACTCCTGTGCTGCTGATACTATTGAACCCATTAATACAACAAAGAAGAATATTAAATGATATTTCCGCATTCTACCTCCGTAATATTGCCTGAAGTTATATTTACCTCTTGACACAAACAATCGTTCTTACAGAAACCGTAACATAAATTAAATCTTTCTCCTTCTCTTAAAAAACCAGTACACCCACACTCTTTAATTTCATTATCTAAATGGTACCCACACTCTCTAGGATACATAATTAATAAGATAATAAAAATTATTCCTAGAACTAAACCTATCTTAATCATCTTTTTAATTATAAAAACAATCAATAGAATAATTACAATTATTATAGCAATTAACACAGGTTCCATAAATTTCTGTTTATTTTAATACTTATAAAGCTTACTCTATCTAACATTCAATTTTACTTCCATCCCTCTTATGGAACTTACCTTATTAAGATAACCTGTAGCACTTCCATGTTGTTTTATTGCATTCATAGAGTCTTTAACTTTACCTAAGAAATGACCTAATTTATTTTCTACTACTTCAGTATCTCCCATGTTTACAATTGTAAAACCATCCAATATATGGTCTCCTTCATCATTATCATTTTCTTGTTTTTCTTTTTCTCTTATCTCTTTAATAAGCTCAGGAATAAAGACTTCTAAATTTCTTAAGAAAGTATCCTTCACTAACTTTTTCTCTTGGCCATTACAATCATATATTATCTCTAAGGTAATAAGAAAGGTTTTAGTATAAAATTCAGCGACTCTAGCCTCTTTTATTTTAATGTTTACTGTTTTCATGAATAGATAAAGAAATTAGAAGTATTTAAAATTAATTACACTATATCAATAACTTTTTAAATAGTATTTTCCTTGGATAACCTATGGGCTCGTGGCTTAACCTGGTTTATAGCACCCGACTCTTAATCGGGTGGTTGGGGGTTCAAATCCCCTCGGGCCCATTTTAAAGATGATAAACGAAAACATATTGCAGACAATCGGGGACACACCTTTAGTAAGGATAAACAAATTACATACTAATAAAAATGTTAATATTTTTGCTAAATTAGAAGGTTTTAATCCTTCAGGTTCTATCAAAGACAGAATTGCTTTAAAGATGATTGAACATGCTGAGACTTCTGGTTCTTTAACAAAAGAAAAAACAATCATTGAACCTACTTCAGGAAATACTGGAATCGGTTTAGCAATGGTCGCAGCAGTTAAAGGTTACAAAATAGAAATTGTAATGTCCGAAGCAGTTTCTGTTGAAAGAAGAAAAATGCTTAAAGCTTTAGGGGCAAAAGTAATCTTAACTCCTAAAGAAGAAGGCACAGATGGAGCAATTAGAAAAGCACGTTCTTTAGTGAAAGAATCTCCTGATAAATATTTCATGCCTGATCAATTCTCCAATAGATACAACAAAATGGCTCATTACAAAACAACTGCAGAAGAAATTTGGAAACAAACAAATGGCAAAATCGATTATTTTGTATCTGCAATTGGAACATCAGGAACTATCATGGGGGTAGGTAAAGCTTTGAAGGAGAATAATCCAAAAATAAAAATAGTTGAAGCCCATCCAGTAAAAGGACACTATATTCAAGGTCTTAAAAATATGGATGAAGCAATTGTTCCTTCTATATATGAACCTTCTAAAATAGATGAATCTATTATGGTAGAATCAGAGGATGCTTACAAAGTCACTAGAGATATAGCGAAAAAAGAAGGCATCTTTGTAGGGTCAAGTTCAGGTGCTGCAATGTATGCTGCTCTAAAAATTGCTAACAAAATTGATTCTGGAAACATAGTTGTAATCTTTCCTGATCGTGGTGAGAAATATTTGAGTACAGACTTGTTTGATGCATAACAATAATGCTTATAAACTGATTCTCAATTCTAACTATCTCATGTACCAATCAGAAGAGATTAAACAACCTCGGGATTATCACCCCTGGATTAAGTATAGTATTCTAACCTTTACAGCTTTAGCTACACTTTCAACAGGTATCTTAGCTTACCATGTTAAAAAAACTTCGAATAATATTAGACAATTACAAAATGATTTAATTAAAGTAGAAAGTGCACTCTCTTTCACCCATAGAGATCTTGATGAAGTAAGAAATGACATGAATCAAATTAGGGGTGACACGGAAACATTAGATAAAAAACTTAGTACCCTTGAAAATCCTTAAAAATAAAAAAATCACCTCTTCTAAAACAATTTTTACAACAAAGACTTTATCTTTTCTATATTCTCTGCAACAGTATTTCCTGCATCTGTAAGTTTGATTGTTTTTATTCTACCTTGTTTTTCAAAAGCAACTAATTTAGCTTTTTCCATTTCTTGTAGAATCTTAACAGCATGTGAATAAGTACAGTCAACTTCTTTTGCTAGAACACTGCCATATCTATTTTTAGCATTTTTTCTAAGTGCCACTAGAATCATTGCTGGCTTTCTTCTAAAAAACACCTCAAATATATCTTTTTTCTTCATGGTAATCCCCCTTCACACCTCAAAATTTCTTGTCTTGAATATATACAATCCATCGCAAATATTTAAATGTTTGCTTTTCAATATACTTTTTACAATCCTGTGTTTAAAAAGCTTTCGTTACTCAGATTTTCTAAACAATATTAGTAAGGTTTATATATTTTGTTATATAGGTTGTGTTCTATGTTAGATATAAATTTTATCCGAGAGAATCCAGACAAAGTTAAAGAGAACATTAAAAAGAAAGATCAATTAGCAAAGCTTGCTTATGTAGATTCTTTGATTAAAGAGGATAAAGAATTGAGAAATTTAATGCAAAAATCTCAAGAACTTCGTCACAAAAGAAATACACTCTCTCAAGAAGTTGCAAAAGCTAAGAAACAAGGTAAAGACGTTAACAAGTTATTAAAAGAAGCTAAAGACATACCTAATCAGATTAAAGAAATAGAATACAAACAAGAAGAATTACAAAATAATATTCAAAAGTACTTACAAGCAATACCTAACATTATGCATCCTTCTGTTCCAAAAGGAAAAGACGATTCTGAAAATGTAGTAAGAAAAAAAGAAGGCAAACCTACCCCATTTAAATTTCCAGTGAAGAACCATGTTGAATTGATGGAAGACTTAAACTTAGTGGACTTTGATGCTTCAGCAAAAGTAGCAGGTAATGGCTTTTATTATTTGAAAGGTGACTTAGGATTATTGAATCAAGCTCTGATCCAGTTTACAATTGATTTTATGCATAAGAAAAAATACACTTATATCGAACCACCTCTAATGGTTTCAAGAAAAGTAGCTGCAGCTGCAGGTGACTTAACTGCATTTGAAACTGCATTATATAAAATTGAAGGAGAAGATGCTTACATGATACCTACCGCAGAACATGCTATCCTAGGAATGCTAACCGATAGAGCAATTCCAGAAGAACAACTACCTCTAAAATTCTTTGGATACTCAATGTGTTTCAGAAAGGAGATTGGATCTCATGGTATTAACGAGAAAGGTTTGTGGAGAACACACCAATTCAACAAAGTAGAACAATTTATATTTTGTAAACCCGAAGATTCATGGAAATTCTATGATGAACTAAAGAAAAACACCGAAGAGATTGTTAAAAAACTTAAATTACCCTACAGAATCATTGAATGTTGTACTGGAGATTTAGGAGACTGGAAAGCAAAGTCAGAAGATGTTGAAGTTTATAGACCAACTACTGAAGAATATGGAGAAACCATGTCCTTGTCTAATTGTACTGATTATCAGACTAGACCTCTTAACATTAAAGGCATGAACAAGAAGGGAGAGAAATATATTTTACATTCATTAAATAATACTGCGGTAGCAACTTCTCGTATTATGGTTGCAATTCTAGAAAACTATCAACAAAAAGATGGTTCAATTAAGATTCCAACTGTTCTACAAAAGTATATGGGTGGAAAGAAGGTAATTAAAAAAGCTTAATTTTTCACTAACAAAAACACTTATATACTGCAGTATATACTTTATTTCTATGAAAATCTTAGCAATAGGCGACCTCCATGGAGATATAACAAAAGCTAGATCTCTAGCTGAAAAAGCAGAAAAGGAACAGGTAGACCTAGTTGTTTTCTCAGGAGATATCACTCATCACGAACTCTCTATAGAGAATTTAGTAGGACCTTTCTCAAAACTAAAAAAGCCAGTTTTGTTAATCCCAGGAAATCATGAAACCTTAGCAACTGCAAACACTCTAGCAGAAATATACGGAGCAACCAACATTCATGGATATTCTTACAAATTAAAAGATCTAGGGCTTTTCGGATGCGGCTCAGCAAATATTGGTTTATTCCAACTTTCAGAAGAAGAAATATTCCAAACTTTAAAAAAAGGTCATGAAAAAATCAAAGATTCTCCAGTAAAAATCATGGTAACTCATGTTCATCCTGCAGAATCAAAGATGGAAAAACTAACTTCATTTTTCAAAGGCTCACAAGGTGTAACTAAAGCAATTAAGAAACTAAAACCTGATTTATTATTATGTTCTCATGTTCATGAAGCAGAAGGAATTGAAGAAAAAATAGGTAAAACTAAAGTTATTAACGTTGGTAGAAATGGAAAAATCATTGAAATATAAAATATATATTCCACCCAAACATTTAAATAACCTATAAAAATAACCGAATTCTCATGGTACAATTAATAATTACTGAGAAGCCAAGCGCCGCACAAAAAATAGCAACAGCTTTAGCAGATAAAAAACCTAAAAAATTAACTATCGGAAAAGTACCTTATTATGAACTAACTCACAAGAATAAGAAGATTTTAGTGGTTTGTGCAGTAGGTCATTTATACTCTGTAACTGAAAAAGAAAAGCAAGGAATGAAGTATCCTACTTTTGATTTAACCTGGAAACCTGCTTATGAAGCTAAAAAAGCTTCAGCTTATACTAAACCTTACTTAGATGTTATTGAAAAACTATCCAAACAAGCAGATCATTTTATTGTTGCAACAGACTATGATATTGAAGGAGAAGTTATAGGGCTTAATATCATAAAATATCTTTGTAAACAAAAAGATGCTTCTAGAATGAAATATTCCACATTAACAAAAGATGAATTAATAGAATCTTATGAAAAAGCTCAAAAACATTTAGATTGGGGACAAGCAGAAGCAGGAGAAACTAGACACTTCATGGATTTCATGTGGGGAATTAATATTTCAAGAGCATTAACTGTAGCAATAAAAAAGGCAGGAATGTTCAAAATTCTTTCAGCAGGGCGTGTACAAGGTCCAGCTCTAAAATTATTAGCAGATAGAGAAAAAGAAATTAAAAAATTCAAACCAAAACCTTTTTGGGAAATAGAACTTCAAGGAAAAATAAAAACTAATACTATTACAGCACAACATAAAAAAGAAAAGTTCTGGGACAAAAAAGAAGCAGATAAAGTTATGAAAGCTACAAAAGGTAAACCTGCTTTCATAAAAGACGTAAAAGCTTCACAATTCACCCAAGCTCCACCTGCTCCCTTTGATTTAACTTCATTACAAATGGAAGCTTATAGAACCTTAGGATTTTCACCAAAACAAACTCAAGCTTTAGCTCAAGAGCTTTATACCGCAGGATATATTTCATATCCGAGAACATCATCACAAAAATTACCTCCCTCTTTAAATCTTAAAAAAATACTCCAAAACCTATCAAAACAGCCTTCTTTTAAAAAATTAGCAGAAGGATTATTGTCTAAAGATAACTTAAGACCTAATGAAGGAGCAAAAACAGATCCAGCTCACTCAGCTGTACATCCTACAGGAGAAGTTCCTAAGAAACTAGATCCTCGGGAAAAGAGATTATATGATTTAATTGTTCACAGATTCTTAGCAACCTTTGGAGAACCAGCTAAAAGAGAAACCATCACTCTAGAAATTGATGTTAACAAAGAACTATTCATAACAAAAGGAACCAGAACAATAGAAAAAGGTTGGCACACTCTCTACGGTTCTTTCCTAAAACTAAAAGAAGAAACTCTTCCAGAAGTTCAAAAACAAGATGAAGTTAAAGTTAAGAAGATAGAACAACTAGCAAAAGAGACTCAACCACCAAAAAGATTTACACCTGCTTCTATTATTAAAGAACTAGAAAAAAGAAATTTAGGAACCAAAGCAACTAGAGCAAACATCTTAGATTCTTTATATGAAAGAAGTTATATCGAAGAAAAATCAATCAAAGTTACTGATTTAGGTTTAGAAACAATCTCTGTATTAGAAAAATATTCACCAGAAATAGTAGATGAAGAACTAACAAGAGATTTCGAAAAGCAAATGGATCAGATTAGAGAGAAGAAATACAAAGAAAAGCAAATTCTAGAAAAAGCTGAAAAACTTCTAACTAAAATACTTAAAGATTTCAAGAAACACGAAGAAAAAGTTGGTAAAGAACTAAGAAAAACTTATATTAAAACCAGAGAAGAAGAATCTGATCTAGGTCCTTGTAAGATCTGTAAAAATGGCAGATTAAAAATAATGTATTCTCCTAAGAATAAACAATATTTTGTAGCTTGTACCAATGAAGACTGTAAAAAAACCTATTCTCTACCTGCTAGATCTTTAATCAAATCTACAGATAAAGTTTGTGAACACTGTGGTTTTCCAATGGTTTCTGTAATCAGAAAAGGTAAAAGGCCCCAAATAGTTTGTATAAATCCTGACTGCCCTATTAAAAAAGCAGAAAGAAAACTAGCTAAAAAAGTTGGAGAAAAATGTCCTAAATGTAAAGAAGGAGAACTAGTTTTAAGAACTTCTGTTTATGGTGCATTCTATGGTTGTTCTAAATTCCCTAAATGTTTCTATACTGAAAGAATTGTAGCTGCTAAAAAAGAAACAAAAAAGAAAAAATAATTAAGACGATGCAACTGCTTCACAAGCTAAGGTGCTCGCATCTGGTAGTCTTTCCTTTATTTTTTGACAGTCACTTTCATCACCAGAAGCTTTAGCTACAGTTTGAACACATGTTTTGAATAAGGAATCTTTTACAACTTCATCACATAAATCAACATCTTTTTCAGATTCCGCAACTCGGATTATACACGCGTCTACATTAGAGCTAAACATTTCTTTGGCTTGTTCAAAAGTCTGAGTAGGTCCCTTGAAGATATAAACAATCAAATCACATTTACCTATATCCCCTGCTTGAACAGCTTCTTCAGTAAGACATTCTTCCATTTGAGGGTACTCTTCAACACAGGATTCTGGAACACCTTTCTGTAAGAAAAATTCTTTTTGATCATTTTTAGAGCTGCTACTAGAATCAGAACCATCTCCACATCCACAAAAAATAACTAAAAGACAAATTGTTACTAAAATTATCTTTTTCATAATTCTTATTTAATCTAACTTATTTATATAGCTTTCTTATACCTTCGCTTACAATTTCAAACTCAAACTCTTTATTCTCCGGTTTACGAACTCTAAGAATTCGATTTTTATATCCTTGAACCAATTCAATTAACATATCTCCAAAGTTTTCCATCATGCCCCCACCAACTACCTTTACTTCACCAGTATCAATGTTAGTATAAACTTGATTAGTAATTAAAACATTAACTCCTCTGGAGGCTAAATAACTAAGAACTTTCATTTGTTTGTTCATTTCTGAATTAGCCAATTTATAATCTTTTTTTATAGCATCTCTATAGTGTATTCCAATTGTATCGACTATTACAGTATTAATATTCTTTAATTTCTCTAAACTACAAATCTTTTTACACTGCTCATCAAAATCTTTAACTTTCATAACTAGAATCTTATCTAAAACTTCTTTCCCCCCTAACTGTTCAACCCTTTCAACAGAAAAGCTGTTTTCAACATCAAAAAACAATACCTTCTTACCTTCCTTAGCTTGAGAAATTGCAAAGATTAAAGATAAAGTAGTCTTTCCAGTAGCACTTTTCCCATAAATAATATTAATTTTATTATCTAAATAAGAAATTACAGAATCTACATCTGGAGCACCTGTTTTCATAATATACTCAAGAATCATGACTTAATAAACATTTCCAGACCGAAACCTTTATATACTAATTGTATATACTAACTGTGTATACAGAAAATGAACATATTCGAAACTACAGTTTTGTGCCCGAAGTGCAAAAAGGAAATGCAAAAGGAAATCATAGTTAAAGATAACTTTGAAATAAAATCCTTAGTTTGCCCTAAATGTAAAGAGCGGTGGGTAGATCCTGAAGACAAAAAAGAATATGAAGACTTCAAAAAACTTAAAGAAAAAGATTTCAAAGTTAAGTTAAGAATGGTTGGTAATTCATATGCTGTTTCAATACCAAAAGAAATTATAGAGTATACAGAAATAAGAAAAGAAGGCAGAATTGTTAACATGCATGTAGATGGCCCACAACAAGTTAAAATTTCATTTTCAAAAATCACAAAAAAAGTTTATCCTAAGGAGGAATAAAGATGACTAAAAAGCAAGAAGTACAACTAAAAGTAATGGAAGCTTTACAAGAAGAAGCTTACAAAGGTATCGTTAGAATTGATTCTCAAACTATGCGTGAAATAGGGGTTAGACCTGGAGATATTATTGAAATAGAAGGTAATAGGTCAACAGTAGGTATCGTAGATCGTGCATATCCAACAGATGTAGGTGAAGCAGTTATTAGAATGGATGGTATCCTAAGAAGAAATGCTAAAACCGGTATCGGTGAAAACGTTAAAGTAAGAAAAGCAGAAGTAAAAGAAGCTAAAGCTATTACAGTTGCTCCAGCACAAGAAGGTGTTATGGTTAGAGCAGATCCTCAAATATTCTCAAAAGGTTTACTAGGCAGAGCAGTTCTAAAAGGAGATTTAGTTGCATTAGGTGGAGCTTCAAGAAGAAGACGAACAATGACCGGTTCTCCTTTCGAAGATATTTTTGATGTTTTTGAACAAGGTTTTGCAGGAGGAGGGTTTGGTTTAGGTTCATTAAAATTTGTAGTAGCTGAAACAAATCCAAAAGAAGCAGTAATCATAACAGAAGAAACACAAATTAAAGTTTCTCCAAAAGCAATTGAAGTTGCAGAAGAGAAAGTTATTGATATTACTTATGAAGATATTGGTGGTTTACAAGAAGAAATCACAAAAATAAGAGAAATGGTTGAAACTCCGTTGAAACACCCAGAAATTTTTGAAAGATTAGGTATTCAACCACCAAAAGGAGTTCTATTACACGGACCACCGGGTTCAGGTAAAACTTTACTAGCAAAAGCCGTAGCAAATGAATCAGAAGCTAACTTTGTTCTAGTAAATGGTCCAGAAATTATGAATAAATTCTATGGAGAATCAGAAAAAAGAGTTAGAGAAATATTTGATGAAGCAGAAAAAAATGCTCCAACTATTATTTTCATAGATGAAATAGATGCAATTGCTCCAAAAAGAGAAGAATCTCATGGAGAAGTTGAAAGAAGAGTTGTATCTCAATTACTAACTGTGATGGACGGTCTTAAGTCAAGAGGAAAAGTTGTAGTTATTGGAGCTACAAACAGACCTAATGCTTTAGATCCTGCACTAAGAAGACCTGGAAGATTTGATAGAGAAATGTCAATTGGTGTTCCAGATAAACAAGGTAGACTAAATATTTTAAAGATTCACACTAGAAACATGCCTATCACAGAAGATGTAGATCTTAAGAAACTTTCAGAAATAACTCACGGTTTTGTAGGTGCAGATTTAGAAGCTCTATGTAAAGAAGCTGCAATGTCTGTTTTAAGAAAACACTTACCAGATTTAAAACTTAAAAATGGCAAAGAAATCCCTACAGACTTTTTAGAAAAACTAATAATCACAGGTGAAGATTTCAGAAATGCTTTGAGATTAGTTAGACCTTCTGCTATGAGAGAAGTTTTAGTAGAAACTCCAAATGTTTCATGGGAAGATGTTGGTGGTTTACAAGAATTAAAACAAACTCTTAAAGAAGCAGTAGAATGGCCTTTAGAAAATCCTCAAGTATTCAAAAGAATGGGTATTAAACCTCCAAAAGGAATCTTAATGTATGGTCCTCCTGGAACTGGTAAAACCATGATGGCTAAAGCTGTTGCTCATGAAGCTCAAGCTAATTTTATTTTAGTTAAAGGTTCAGAACTTTTAGATAAGTTTGTAGGAGAATCAGAGAAAGGAGTTAGAAAAATCTTTGAAAAAGCAAGACAAACTGCTCCAACAATAATTTTCTTCGATGAAATAGATGCTCTAGCTCCAAGAAGAGGAACTGAAATTGGAACTAAAGTAACTGAAAGAGTTGTTAATGCAATCTTAACTGAAATGGATGGTTTAGAAGATTTAAATGAAGTTGTTATTTTAGCCGCAACTAACAGACCTGATTTAATTGATTCAGCATTATTAAGACCTGGTCGTTTTGATAGGTTGATAGCTACACCTCTACCTGACGAAAAGACTAGATTGGAAATTTTCAAAATACATACAAAAGAAATTCCAATTGACAAATCAGTAGATCTTAAGAAATATGCTAAAGAAACTAATGGTTATGTTGGTGCAGATATTGAAGCAATATGTAGAGAATCTGCTTTACTTGCATTGAGGGAGGATTTCAAATCTAAGGCTGTAACAAGCAAGCATTTCGATGCAGCTCTTAAGAAAATCCATCCTTCTCTGGAAGAATCAGATTTCCAGAAGTTTAAAGAGATAGAAGAACAAACACTTAAGAATTCTCGTGGTGCTTCAGTTTCAAGTCCACCTGATTACTTAGGTTAATTTTTTTCTTTTTTATATCTTTGTCAAAACCTTAGCCTTATCACCAACTTTAACAGTATGCTCTGCCTGGCTTACCTTAGCTGAAGATCTCTCAACTAAATGTTTATATTGTTTTAGAACACCTTCTCTTTCAAGAGTTCTCAAAGCTAAATTTTTATCAGGCAAATCAATCCACCTAGCAGCAAAAGGCAAAGTATCATAATTTTCAGCAATAAATTTCAAAACTTTACGAACACTCATTAACCTAGTATTCTTAATATATACCAAACCATAAATTCCAGAATCCTTACCCTCAGTAATATAACCTACACCAGGAGTTGCAAAAGGTTCTACCGCAAAAACTTGACCCTCTTTAAGTTGAGTTTTATCATGATTTTGATAATTAGGAATACTTGGAGCAATATGGATCTCATAATCTCCTAATCCATGTCCAGATAAATTACGAACAGGATTAAATCCAAAACTCTGAATAGTTTCTTCAATTACTTTACCAACTTCAGACAAAGTACGACCAGGAGTAAAAACTTTAATAGCATTTTTCAAAGCTTCTTCAGAAGCCTTAACCAATTCTTTATTCCCACCTAGATCAACACTCACAGCATTATCACCAATTTTACCATCAACACAAACACCAACATCTAAAGAAGCAATATCACCTTCTTTAAACACAGTAACATCACCTTCAAAAGGACAATAATGAGCAGCAACCTCATTCAAAGAAATCTGAACAGGAAAAGCACACATACCACCTAACTTATTAATCTTAGCTTCAACTTTTTCAGAGACCTCTAACAAAGGAACATCTACCTTAATTAATTTCTTACCAAACTCTAAAGCTTCTGCAGCTATCTTCCCCGCTTTTTCATAACTCATATAAAATCACCTAGGCCTTTTTGCTCTTTACTTCTTATTAAATCTTCCTTTTTGTAACCTAATGCTTCAAATATCTTTTCTACAGCAGGGATTATCTGCTTTTCAATATAGTAAGTAGCATCATACTCGGTAGCTTCTGAAGCAGGAACTGCTCTATCACGAAGAATTCCTTTTCCAGGCCCAATTATATATTTTATTATACTTCCAACTCTAACTTCATAACCTGCTTTTTTCATTTTTTGAGCAACAGCTACATGGGGTCCTTTCAAATCATACGAACCTAAAGGTTTCTTAAGTTGAGTTTGAATTGCTAGTTCTTCAATATTTACTTTACCTTTTCTTAAATCATCAATTATTTTAGTAACATACTCAAAAGCTTTCTCTAAAGAACCTTCTTCCAAAACAATTTTCAAAACCTTACTTTGAACTTCACGAGCTAGATAACTCCAATCTCTACGAACAGTTTCAAAACCTCTAATTTTTATTTTCCCATCATCATCAATTAAAGCATATTTCTTCTTAGCTCCCTTAACTTCACCTTTCTTATTAACAAATATTCCTCTCTTGTAAAAATCCTCTAATTCTAATTCCATTAAAGAAGGTAATTCCCTATTCACTTCTCCCATAAATTCAATCGCTTCTTTCCTTCCCTTTCCATTTAAACTAAATAGGATAGAATCTGTATCAGAATAGAGCACATTAAATCCTTTTTTATTCGCAGCATCAATTGTTTTTTTAATATAATCCCTACCAAAAGCAGTTATCGCACTTGCACACTCTCTGCAATACCACCTAGCACCAAAAAATCCCAAATAACCATAACTTGCATTTGCAATAGTTTTCAAAGCATAGCTTCTTGCTTCTAAAACTTTATCTCTTTTCTTGCCAATCATCTCTTTGATTCTATTCCTTCTAATAATCAAATCTTTCAAAATAGAAGGCAAAAAGCCCTCTTCCTTATAACTAAAATAATATTTAACCTTCTTTCCATCTTCATCAGTTATCTCAGGAGTTTCATAAGATCCTTTTTTATCAGCGCTCAAAGTTTCAGGACTAATATTCTTAGCAATTAAAACAGTTGGATACAAACTCTTGTAATCAAGCACACAAATATCTTCAAACAAACCAGGTTTAGGTTCAAAAACAAATCCCCCTTCATAAGTATGCATTCTTCTCTCTCCAACATCACCATAAGCAGGTTTACCTGGAATTATTTTTCCTTGTTCTTTACATTTCCTTATCAAATACCATTCAACTAAGTTACCATAACTCATTCGGTTAACATCATAGATACTTTGCCCTACCAACTTCGCAACTTCTTGAATATTTTCTTTTACTTTGTAAAAAATATCATAAGTCAATTTACAATCTTGTAGATTATAGTCACAAAACTCTTGTAATACTCCTCTATCCCAAGCTTCACCTAATCTTGAAATATCAATATCATCTTTTTCTTCATTAAGAAATTCTTTAGCAACAGAATTCAAATCATAATTCTCTAACAATAAAGAACCTCTCATCATTGTACTGACAAATTTATACAAATCAATATGTACAATTCCTTTGATTTTCGCACCATTTTTATTTAATTTAACTTCAGAACCATCTAATCCAATATTTAACTTAACAGAATTTCTTTTAGCTCTTTCTTTCAAATAAGGAAAATCAAAACCATCTGTGTTATAACCTACAATATAATCAGGTTTATATTCTTTTAAAAGACTCTTAAATTCTTTAATTAGTTCAGCTTCATTTTTTACAAAAACTAAATAATCTTCCTCTGTATTAAAGCTCTTCCAGGTTATAACTTTCTTGAAATCTCGCCCATAAACTCCTAACATAATAACCGGGTCTCTTTTTGCGTTGCTATAGCTCCCTTGAGGGTTATAAGTTTCAATATCTAAGGCTAAAACTCGAGGATTTTCAAAAGATTCTTCTTCAACTAGAATCTTTTCAGCATCTAAAACATAATCAACATCCATTCTTTCATTTATTACTTCTCCCTTTATCCTACATTTTACTAAGGGAACTATTTTATTATCAACCAGGTATCTCCTTGCAAAAGGTAAATCATATTCTTTTACTTCTAAAACCCCTTTCATCCCTCTTAAACCATCTTTAATAATTTTCAAATCTGAAGGAGTATTTACAATAACTTTCACTAGCTCTTTTTCTTTAACAAATTCAACAGGGCCTTCCTCTAGAACAATTTCTTTTTTGAGTTTAGTTAGTACTTTTTCACTTTCAATGCTAATATACAGATAAGGTTTATAACTATTATCATGAACACAAACCCTTTTTCCAGAGTTATCTCTACCAAAAAGTCTTATTACTGCTTCTCCATGTACATTCACTTTATAATCCACATCTAGTGGAAAAAATTCTATCTCTATTTTACTCATTTTCTTCTTAGAATAGCACTATAAGCTTTATAAACCTTCTTAACAATAATCTTAGGAAATAGAAAAGTTTATAAAGGATTAATTACTTATTGATAGTAACAAAATGGAGGCTTATGCTAAAAAATGACAAAATTCAAATGGTATCAAAACACCCCAAGATTATATAGAGGTATAGAAGAACCTACACTAAGAGATGCTGTTACTGATGCAGTACATAGAGATTATGTTGCACTTGCAGACTATCTTCATATAGATGCAGCTTCTCTTGCAGAATATAGAAGGGCTGTTGCTATTGCAGCAGGTGTTTCAGCATTTGCTCTGACTCTGATTGGAGGAAATGCATTACTTCAAAAAAGAAGTTTAGATCAAAGAATCAATGAAGCAATGACACCTACCTCTACACAAACACAACCTGTAGATGAATACGGCGTTTCTATAGATCCAAAAGAAAGACATCTTCAATTAATGAAACAAGATGGTGCTTCTGCTGAAGAAATTAAAGCTATGAAAGATCTTTACACAGAACAAGAACCTAAGGAAACACCAAAAATCGATCTAGAAAAGTTAGGTAAACAATTTAATTTACCTTTTCAATAATTCTTCATTTATTTCTTTAAATTCCATTTCTTCTGGCTTAAACATAAAAGCATAAGCAGAATCAAAATAACCGCATCTAAAGTGATCTAAAGGAACACCCGTTCTCTTACTTAACATTAAAGTATAGAAATAAACTTGAGTAGCAGCATATTTTTCTCTGATCGCATTAGGTTTATAATCCCACACCCAAATTTTATCATTTTCTAATCTTAAAATATCTATATGTCCTGTTAAAGGTTCCTGACTACGAAATAATCTAGAATAATTTTTCAACTCATTAGCATTTAACCAAATAGGAACTTCAACCGCTAAAGTTTTATCATCATTCTCTAACATATAAACCTGAACTTTAGAATGTGCAGTTTTAAATCTAAAAAAATTTTCTTCTAAACCCTTAGATGTTAACTCACAAACTTCATGCCCAGTAACTTTTTTTAAATCTAGTTTAGGTAATTGGAATTTTAATTGAGAACTCCTAGGACCTGTAAAAAAATAATCATGAGGGCAGTCTTCAAACATGTTGTTCAAAAAAACTTTCAAGTTTGATAAACCATTATTTAATCTTTCACTCTTGATATTATGCATCCTATAGAAGTAATACCCTCCTGGATGCTGGAAAGAAACATGTTTTATCACTCTTTTTTCACCTCAGAAACTTAAAAATTTCAACTTGCATATAAAGTTTTTGGTAAAGCTTTTATACTTTTACAATTCATATATTGGATATGGGCGTTAAACTTTGGGAACTAGTAAAAGGAGAAGAGATTTCATTCGATGATCTGAAAAACAAGAAGATAGCAGTAGACTCTTCTGGAATGATATATCAATTCTTAGCAAGTATTAGACAAAGAGATGGAACTCCTCTAATGGACTCAAATGGAAACGTAACTTCTCACTTACAAGGAATCTTTAGCAGAATCACAAACCTTTCATCCAAAGGATTAAAACTAGCATTCATCTTTGATGGAAAACCACCTTTACTTAAACTAAAAGAGCAAGAAGCACGTTCACTAAGAAAACAACTAGCATCAGAAAAACTAGAAGAAGCTAAACAAGAAGAAGATATTGATTCTATGTTAAAATATTCTAAACAAACAATAAGGATTAACAAACAGATAGTAGAAGAATCAAAAGAACTTCTAACTTTAATGGGTTTACCAGTGATTCAAGCACCTTCAGAAGCAGAAGCCCAATGTGCGTTCATGGCAGAAAAGAAAGACGTAGATTTAGTTGCAAGCCAAGATGCGGATGCTTTATTATATGGAACTCCTAAACTAATTAGGAATTTAACTTTATCACAAAGAAGAAGATTGCCTTCAGGTTCATATATTCAAACTTTTCCAGAAATAGTTACTTTATCAAAAGTTCTAAATGATTTAGGTATTGACCAAGATCAGCTTTTAGCTTTAGCAATCTTAGTAGGAACAGACTATAATATAGGTGGAGTTAGGAGAATTGGACCAAAAACCGCATTGAAACTAGTTAAACAACATCACTCTTTTGATAAAATATTCAAAGAGGTAGAAGCAGATTTTAATTGGAAAGAAATTTATGCTGTTTTCAAATCAATGCCAGTTATGAAAAACTATCAATTAAAGTGGTCAAAACCAGATGTAGAAAAAATTAAAAAATTATTAGTAGATAAACATGAATTCTCTGAAGAGAGAGTAGATTCAACTTTAGAAAAACTAACTAAGATAACTAAAGCAAAAGAACAAATAGGATTAGGAAAATGGCAAACTTAAAACAAGTACTAGCAAAGAAAATTCCAAAATCCTTGCATGAATTCTTACCAAAATCTTTTGATCAAGTGGGAGATATCGCAATTTTCTCAGATCTCTCACCTAAACTAAAAAAATATGAAAAAGAAATAGCAGATACTATGTTAAAACTTCATTCACACATCAAAGTTGTAACAAAAAAGACAGGGGCTTACCAAGGAAAATACAGAACTCCTAAATTAAAAATTTTAGCAGGAGAAAATAGAAAAACTACTATTCATAAAGAGAATAACACAAGATTAAAAATAAATCCAGAAACAACTTATTTCTCTCAAAGATCTGCTTCAGAAAGAGCAAGAATTACAAAACAAGTAAAAAAAGGAGAAACAATCCTTGTTATGTTCTCGGGTATTGCACCTTTCCCTTGTGTTATAGCTAAGAATGCAAAACCAAAAGAGATCTATGCTATAGAAATAAATCCAGAAGCTCATAAATTCGCACAGGAAAATATTAAACTAAATCACTTAACCAACATCAAACTTTTCAAAGGAAACGTTACAAAAGTCTTACCTAAAATAAACAAGAAATTTGATAGGATTATCATGCCCTTACCAAAATCAGCTTCTTATTACCTAGGTCTAGCAAAAAAATATTCTAAAAAAGGAACAATCATCCACTTCTATGATTTTCAAAAAGAAAAGAATATGGAAATATTCCCTATCAAAAAAATAGAAAAACACTTCAAAAACTTCAAAGTCCTTAAAATAACTAAATGCGGGCAGTATGGCCCAGAAAAATATAGGATTTGTGTAGATTTTAAGATATAGAAAGCTTTTTAAATAGATTTCTCACTTTAAAGTAGATAATGACTCAGAACGGAACTAATTTAGTAAATGAATTCGCAAAATTAGAAGACATTTTAAGAGATAATTGGGGAATTAAATCTTTAGCAGATATTTCTAACTCTGTTCAATCCCTTCCAAAAGGAGTTAATAGAGCATTTATTTATGCACCTAAAGCAATTGATGATGATACTATCACAACTAAAAGATTAGGTAAGGCTTCTGCAGAGGAACTTAGTACATTTATAGTAATGCATGCATTAGCTAGCACTCCTTCAAGAGATTCAGAAAGATTAAGAGAAAATCTTGCTCTAAGTATAGATACTAATCATATTCTCTGGAATAAAAATAAAAAAGCACTTCAAGAATCAGCAGATATTGCTACTTCAATAGGTTATCTAACAAATGTTCTATATAAAGTCTCAAAACCAGTGGAACCTAAACAAGAAATTGTCAAAGAATCTAAACAAGAAATTGTCAAAGAACCTCTTGAATTAGAATATAACCCATCCTTCTTTGAGAGAACATTAGGTTATGTTGCATCTTTTGTTGGGTCCTTAGGACTTGTTTCAACAATGGCTTCACCTTTAATTTTTCCATTAGTATCATCCACTTCTGCTGTTTTTAATCAAGCCCCTGAACAAAAAATTCCAAATTATGAATCTTCTACAAGATTTTGGAATAAACCTTTATTCCCTATTTTTAATTTCACCTGGTCAAAACCAGTTCCTTTTGAACAAACCGAAAAGAAAGAAATTAATAAAAAAATTGAAATAGCTTCTGAATCACCATTTTCAAGTCCAGAACCAAATCTTTTAATTTCTTTAGGTTATGGAGACATAGAAACAATACCTATGCCTACCCCTGAGAGACCTTCAGTTTTCACAATGAAACCTACTGAAATCCCTTATCCTACTGCAACACCTACTATAACTCAAACACCAACTCACCCTACAGCTACTCCAACACAAACAAATATTTCTAATACAGAAGGATTATCCTGGCATGAAATTTCTGAAATGAATGGAGGTCGTGCTCCAGTAGGTATACCTACTCAAGTACCAACAATCCATTCTGAACCAAAACAAGAACCAACTCCTTTGGAAGGTTCTATACAACCTGAGCCTGTCTCAGTACCAACTGGAACTTACACAGTTCAAGAAGTAGTTAACGCTTATTATCGTGCAGGAAATAATTCTTGGAAATATATGGATGAAGATAGAATAAAAACTAAAGGTAAAATTAGTATGGCAATATTATCTCAAGGAAGAGATTCAGAATTTACTCAATTAGATCTAATCAGCCCAGAAGTTAAACAAAATTTAGTTGCTAGAAAACAAGCAGAACTGGAAAGAAGCAGAAAACCTTTAGCAGAAAAACAAACGTTAGTTGAAAAATTAGATCACCAACCCACTAATCAAGAGGTAATTAATCTTTTTGCAGGGGTTTACAAAGATAATCTTCCTGTTCCAGATAGAGCTTCAGGAAAAATCAAAGCAAAATGGAATACTCTAGAAGAAACATTGACTATCCCTTATGGAATCACCTTAGACTTTATGGTTAATCACAAGCATGAGGCTTTCGTAGATCCTTATTTACTACCTAATGAAATTTTAAGATATCTTAGCAATCAAGAACCTAAAGCAGATCAAGAAACTCAAGAAGTAATCAAAACAACTTATCATAATTTTAGAGGAAACACAAATATCAAAAATAATACTCAAAGAATCAAAAAGATAGCAGAGAGTACAGGAGTATCAACTTACGCTGTTGAAGAAACTCTTCTTGCACAAAGATACACAGATAATATATCCTGGTCTACAAAATTCTTAGAACATGAGGAAGTAGTTGAAGAAATAAAAAAATTCAAAGAAGCTCATGGTAACTTAGGAAACTCTAAAAAAGCAAGAGAACTGTTTACAGAATCTACTGGATTTGGTAAAAGAAATGGTGATACCATTGGCTATAGAGAATATAGGGATTTAATGTGGAAAGTAGAAGCTAAAGCTTAAAACATAATTTCTTTTCTTATTTTTAAAGCACTAGGTGCAGCACCACCATGCCAACTTAATTTTGGTCTAACTCTAATTGGATAAATTCTTTCAGAATTATCATCTAAAACAATACCCGAACCAGAAAGTCTAGGTAAATTATTCAAATACCCTACCATATCGCTTTGTAAATAACTCTGCATCATTGCATTCAAAGCTTCAATATCTCTTTTAGCAGTTAACCTATGACTAATTACAATATCAGACTGAGTAATAACATCTCTATGAATCTCTCCTGGTTGCTGAGTTGCTAAAACTAAAGTAACACCAGGTTGTCTTCCTTCTCTTAGTAATTGAACTAAAGCATCAGTAGCAGGGGTTTTTCCCTCTTTAGGTAAAGCCTCATGAGCTTCATCTAACATCAACCATACTAGAGGCATGGTTTCTTTTTCTTCTTCTCGAGTAAAATAAGTAGTACCATATTTAATATTAGCTAATTCTTCAACTTTTCTATTAATCATCCTTTCTAATAATAATTTTCTAGAAACTAATCCAATAACTAAATTTTTAATAGCCCAACTTCCAGCAACATGAGTGTAAACACTAACATCAAGAACTGAAGTCCTTCCAGGAACTAATAAGTCTTTGATTGCAGTTCCTTCCTTACTAAACAACCCCCATCCATGAGCAGCTAAAAATCTATTTTCTAAACCATCTCTAACCCTCTGACTACTTTTTTTATCTTTTTGAATCTCTTTAACAACATCTAAAATAGAATAATTCCCTTTTTTTGAAGCAGCTGAAACTGCTTTTTCAATCAAAATTCCTTCTTCATTAAACATACTAACACCAAAAACTTCACACCAATCTCCTGAATTTAATTCAGAAGGTTTAATTGTAAAGGGTTTATCAACTGGTAAATTTTCTCTTTCATACTTTTTGTAGAAACCTTTTGGGACCCACCACAAAATATTTAATTCTTCAGGACTCATTCCCCATTCCATTAAAAGATCTTCATCCATCAGATTTTTATATTTCATTGTCCAGAAAACACCCATCGTGTCAAATATTAAAACAGAAATATTTTTGGAGATATATTTTGGTAAATTAGAAATTCCTTCTGCTATAACTGAAAGAGTATAAGATTTTCCAGAACCCCTTTTACCAGCCAATAATATAACATGAGGCCGATTAACATCCAAAAAAACATTATTACTCAAACTAGTAACTGGACCCATCTTTACATATTGCTTGCCTAAAAGAACAGTTCCCTCTTCACCAAATCTTTTTCTGTCGGACTCATTTCTACCGACAATAACATCATAAGCCATATCTTTAAAATTAGTAAAGAAGTTATTAAAGCTTTCGTTATCTACAATAATTCAGAAAGTTTATTTATTTCTTTATTGGTAACATGGGTATAAATCTGAGTAGTTTTCAAATCCTTATGACCTAATAATCTTTGAATATGTCGTATATCTGCTCCAGAATCCAATAGATGGGTAGCAAATGAATGTCTTAAACTATGAGGAGTAACTTTTTTGTTTATACCTGTTTTTTTTACAGCATTCTTGATAATTTGTTGTATGGATCTTTGATTATATTTTTTATTTCTATTTGAAATTAGGATAAACCCCTTCTTTTCCAACCCTAAGAAGGTTATGATTTGTATCAATTTATTATGTAAAAAAATAATTCTTTGATGATTTCCTTTTGTTGTTTTAAGATGAATAACCTTTCTATCAAAGTCTAGGTCTTCCCATTTTAAATTAATGAGCTCATTCAATCTTATCCCTGTATAATATAATAGCATTAAGGCAAATTTATGTTTTAAGTTTAATGTAACATCAAAGAGTTTTTGGACTTCTTCTTTACTTAATACAACAGGTATTTTTGATTCATTTTTTGCTAGAGGTATCTCTTCTTTAAATTTTTGCTTTAAGACATTTTCATAAAAAAACTTTAGCGCAAAATAATTGCTACGCATTGTAGATTTACTTTTATAACTATTTTTTAATAAAAATTCTCTAGGATCTATTTCTTTTTCCAGATATCTGGTAATAATATAACTATAACTTTTTTTAGTTTTTTCAGAATAACCCCTTAATTTAAGTTCTTCATTTAGTTTTTGAAGATATTTTTCCTTCTCCATAATTTTAAAAATAACTCCAAAGTATAAAAAAGTTCGTAATAACTCCAAAATAGGGATAAAAAGCGAACTTTTTATTCGTATAATAGGTGTTAAATCCAATCACAGAACGGCGCTAACTTTCCCACCCTCTTTAGAAAACTTTTTATATCAGTTTATTCTAATTTATTTATAATGTCAAAAGAAACAAAAAAAATCACATTAGGTCTTGTTTTAAGTTGGATTTTCGGAGTGTTATTTGGATTAAGCGGATTAACTTTTCTTTTTAGTGGTGGAATAGTTGCAGGTGGTTCTCTTATACTTGCGTCTTTGGTTTTACTTCCACCTGTTAATAAGTTTGTAAAAGAAAAGTTTAATTTTGAATTATCAAGAGGATTAAAAATAACACTAGTCATCATTCTGTTTGTAATTTATGCTGTAAGTTTGCCTTCGTCAAATATCTTTAATGATGACGTAAAAATCCAACCAACAGAAAATGTAAATCAACCTTCTGAAACTTCTACTCCTTCAAATACTCAAACACAGCCCCAAGAACCTCCAAAACAAAAAGTAAAAAGTGCTACTTTATCTATTGATAGAGTTCAAATTCAAGTAGCAAATCTTTATCCCACTCGTGTAACCGTTACTAATACAGGAGATGTTTCGATTTCTCCAAAATTTGATTTGTATGTTTATGATAGCAACGATAACGAAGTTTGTTCTGGAAGCCCTATGTTTGATGAAATTAGCACAATTTCAGCAGGTCAGAAACAAACTGGAGAAATCTCAATAATGGGCTGTATGTTTGAGAAAGACGGAACTTATACTTTAAAGGTTGATTTATTAGATTCAGATTACAATAAATTAGATTCTGCCGATAAAGATTTTTCAGTTAATTATTGGGGACAATTTGATTTAGGATAAAAAAGCTTTCTTTTATTCCCACCCTAATAACGCGCCGTTCTGTGACTTCTTCGTCGCTTCGCTCCTCGACCCCGTTGCACTCTCCTCACTTCGTTCGTCGGGGGATTTAACAGCGATTAAGAGGAAAATCCCTTGCAGGAATTTTCCCAAATCCTCGCCATCTCTGAAAAAATTTCCAACTCTGTTTCACGAGGGAAATTTTTTCGAGGGCTTCGGACTTCTCTTAATCGCGATGTTATACGCAATTAAATTTAATTTTCACGACTAGAAAACGGGAATTCTCTCTAAAAACTAAAAAGGGCAATTTCCAAAAAAATAAAAGGGGGTCGCCTTGGTTGCTCCGCAACAGATAGTCAAAACTTTCAGTTTTGAGATTTATTTGGGGTCGCTTATTCTTTAAGATGTTCATTCACAGCAGTTCTAACAGCTTCAAATAGTTCTTCTTGAGTAGAAATTCCAAGTGTTTCTTCTGGCACTTCCTCTTCAGGAGGAGTTAATTTCTGCACACAACCTACAATTAAAACTAAGATTAATAATAAAATAGGTATCAGATATCTCAATTTCATTCTAATGAGAATACCCCCTTACTTAAAAAACCATTTTGTCCTGCTACTAATTCAATAGGTTTTCCATCATAATTGCTAGCAGATTTTATAATTACTCCACTATCAGAAACTATGGGTCCCATTATTGGTTTGCCAGAATTAGGATCAAAATTTAAAGATAAGGTGTGCTTACCAAAATTCTGTTCTATTCTTTCTACAGAGCATGTGTCATCTGGAGCAAATATACTACAAGTAGAAACACTTCCGCAATTAAATTCTTCTACACAATCATCTATACAAGATTCATCACCAGAATCACATTTTTTTGTACAATTTTCATAACCCTCTTGACATGTAAATTCATATTTTTCAACAAAAAATTCTGCACCTTTTTCAGCTAAATATTCATCCATTCCGTCATTTAGGTAGAACATATGAGTTACTTCTGTTTTATTTTGATAACTCAACCATTTAAAAGTTATTAGAGATACTTTTATTGTTTGTCCATCAGATAATTCTAATTGTGCTGACCATCTTGGTTGTATAGATGTAAATCTGCTTGGATCTGGAACTTTTTCAGCATACAAACTAGCAGTAACTAAACTAGTTAGAATCATTATAAATACTAAGGCACTAATTAATATTTTTTTATGCATATCAGAATAAATAATTAGATATTATATAAGTCTTTCTATAATTTCAATTTGGCTTGAAATATGATCATAAATTAAGAACCAGAACCAATCACGCATATATTCCTTCCTAAGGAATTACCACATTTACCAACAACTTCTCCATTTATAGGATCAACAGTTGCACAAACCTCACAAATTACTTGCATTTTGGCAAGAGAAATCTTATTATATATATTATTTTTAAATCTCATTGACATATAATCATCTTCAAAATTCTTATTTAATGCCATATCTCCACAAGAACAAATTCGATAATCTGGAACAAGAATACAATCATCATCTGTTTCACAAGATAACCATTCTTTATCGAATTTGGCATTAAAATAATTAAGGCTTATTGTATATCCAACTATCAAAATTCCAATAATGATCAAAACAATATATAACTTTCTCATAATATTAATCTAAAATCTTTAAATATATAAAAATACCTATAACTCTAAATTAACTTGAAATTAGGCGACCCCATAATCTTCTTTTTTCCAAAAAAGAAGCAAAAAAGGACGGCGACCCCTTTAAGATTTAATTGAAAAGCACTTCGTGCCAGAAAAGAAATTGCCCTTTATGTATTTAATCTATAGCTCTTCGAGCTTGAGAGAGAATTCCCTTAAAATATAGTCTGCTTCGCAGAATTGATATGAAAATTAAATTTAACTCTTCGCCATTTTTTTGCTACGCAAAAAACCGTCTTGCAGACTATGGCTCGGTCTTAGCAGACGCGTATAACAGCGATTATCTGGGATTTTCCTGCGAAAAATCCCCAAATCGCCTTCGGCGACTTCGTTAAATTCCGATGTTAAATGCAATCGAGTTTTGCCCTCTTATTCAGAAAAATTATGTCTTTTGAAAAGAGCATCAATCTTTTGGCTAATTTCTTTATCTAAATCTGTTTCACAAATATTCGCCAAAATAATTGCCTCCAGAATTACATCAACAATTTCTTCCTTCAGATTATCTTTATCAAATAAATCTGGGCGAATTTTTTTATTAGATAATTGTCTTGCTACTTCGCCCAATTCTTCAGTTAAATGAATATAAGATAATTCTGGAGTCAAATCAAAATTTTTTGCTGATGCTCTTTTCTTAGCAAAATCCATAATTCGTTTTTCTATTTCTTTAATGTCCATAACATTAAAATTATTTAGAAGTTTATTAATGTATCGGGCAAAACTCGACTTTCTTCGCTTCGCTCCTCGACCACGCTGCGCTCTCGCTCGGCTCACTTAACAGGAAACCTCGTTGCACTTCGCTCTCCCAAATTTTTTGCTACGCAAAAACTTCTCTAAATCCAAATGTTCAGAAGTCATAAAAGAATGTTTTTTTTTTTTAAGAATCTAAGATTTTAACTAAATAAGCTTCTAAAAAAACCAATAATCTTCTGAAAAAAACCTTCTTCTTGGTTGTTATCTATAATACTATTTTCTTTTCCACAATCATCATGACAATAGTTTTCTTCTCCAGATTCACAAAGGTTTATACTTTTAGCAATCTTTTTTAAGTCGCAATTGCAAGCATTTATGCTACTTTTAAATATAAGAAATTGTCAACCAAAACCTTTATAATCCCTTATCCATTATATCTCACCACAATGGATCTAATAATCACAGCAATAATTGTAATCTTTGTTATAATTATATTATACATAATTATAGCATACAACAGACTAATCACATTAAAAAACAGAATAGAAAATGCTTGGTCACAAATCGACGTTCAATTAAAAAGAAGATATGATCTGATACCTAATTTAGTAAACACTGTTAAAGGTTATGTTAAGCACGAAAAAGAAGTATTGACTGCAGTTACTAAAGCAAGAACTTCTTTAATGAAAGCAGATTCTATTGAACAAAAAGCACAAGCTTCAAATCAAATTACAGATGCTTTAAAATCCTTGTTTGCTGTTGCAGAGGCATATCCTAAACTTAAAGCAAATAAGAATTTCTTAATGCTACAAGAAGAATTAGCAGGCACTGAATCAAAGATTGCTTATGCTAGACAGTTCTACAATGATAATGTTCTTAGATTAAACACAGCAATTCAAAGATTTCCAACTAGTATAATTGCTTCAATGTTCCACTTTGATAAAAAAGAATATTTTAAAGCAGAACCTGTAGCTAAGAAAGAAGTAAAAGTTCAATTCTAATCATGTATCAACAAATTGCTTCAAATAAGAGGAGGAGTTATCTCCTTATCTTTGTATTTTTTATATTTATAATCGCTTTAGGTTACGCTATTAGTTATATCTTTCAATACGGAATTTTAGGAATGATACTGGCTTTAATCCTTGCATTAGTCATGACTTTAACAGGTTACTACAAAGGAGATAAAATAGTCCTTTCAGCTTCAGGAGCAAAACCTCTAGAAAAAGAGGATCATCCTTATTTGTTTCATTTAGTAGATGGTTTATCAATTGCAGCAGGAGTGCCTAAACCAAAAGTTTACGTAATCCCAAGCATGGCAATAAATGCATTTGTAACTGGAAAAGATCCAGAAAACTCTTCTCTAGCAGTAACTCAAGGAGCTTTAGAAAAACTTAATAGACAAGAACTAGAAGGAGTAGTAGCTCATGAGATGTCTCACATTAAAAATTATGATACCAGATTAATGATGTTAGTTGCAGTTTTAGTTGGTGCAGTAGTAATCCTAGGAAATTTTGCATTTAGATCTTTCTTATGGGGTGGTGCAGGAAGAAAAAGAGAAATGAATCAAGCACAAGTCATAGGTGCAGCAGTAGGTATCATCTTTATTATACTTTCACCATTCATAGCTCAAATGATTAAATTTGCAATATCAAGAAGAAGAGAATACTTAGCTGATTCTTCAGGTGCTATGTTAACAAGATATCCACCAGGTTTAGCTTCAGCACTAGAAAAAATAAAAAATGATCAAACTCCTTTGAAAACTGCTTCAGGAGCAACAGCACACCTATATATTTCAAATCCTCTAAAAGGTTTTACAGCAACTATGTTTTCAACTCACCCGCCAATAGATCAAAGAATTAAAAAATTAAGAGATATGTAAATCTTCTTCAGGTTCTGGCTCTCTACAACCATACTTTGCTTCATGCTTCATTCTTCCATGAGCTCTTTCTACCTCTTTGTCGGTTAATAAAGGGTTGCTATAAAAAATTTCAAGCAATTCAATGCTTTGGGGTTGAGGGTATCTAACCCTTTCTTCTTTTCCTTCTGCCATTTTGTCTTCACTTCTTTAACCATTCAATTTCTTCATTACTTAATTCTAATTCTTTAGCTATTTCAGGGTTTTTAATAATTGCGTATTTTAAATATCCTAATTCTTGAACCGCTTTCTTCACACCCAAATGGGTTTTTTCACCTAATTTTTCAGCAATTAATTTTCGTTTAGCATATTTCATATTAGCTTGCCACAAACTAAGGATTCTAGTATTTCTCTTATATGTAAAAAATCCAGAATATCTCTCTTTTTTACTTAGACTTACACCCGCACTCATTAAAAATTTTTGGTAAACTAAAAATCTCCAATATTGCCATCTACGAATACGGCCCCTAAAAACATCAGCTTTACTTAACATATCATAACCCTTACTAACATCCGCTCCATTCCTATACTCATAACCAATATTTTCTTCCAACCACAAGAATAATTCATCTAGTTCAACTTCGCTCTTATCAGTAATATTCAAACTATCAAAAATACTTCTGCTCTTAAGGATTACTTTTAAAACATTAAATACTCCCTCCTTAATCTCCCTATCATCAATTTCTAAATCATCAACATTACCTTCATGCCCCAAACATTGTAAGTCATTTATTGCAGCTCTAAGATCACCATTACTTCTTCTAGCAAGAGTTTTTAAACTTCCATCATTAAAACTAATTCCTTCTTCATTGGCTATTCTCTTTAAAACATTGAATACTGATAAATAATTTAAAGTTCCAAATTCAATCATTAAACATTCTTTTCTTAGAGAATTTAATTTAGAATCCCATGGGTCATTAGCAGTAAACACAATAGGCCATCCACTATCTTTAATTAATGCAGTTAAAGCTTGTACACCCCCTCTATCTTTTCCACTTAAACTATCCACTTCGTCAACTAGAATCACTTTATTACGACCAAATAAACTCATTTGCTTACTTCCCTCTCCAACAACGCTATTTATTCCGTCTTTATTTCTGACATCTGAAGCATTAACTTCTAAAACTTCCCGATTCAGCTCTTTAGCTAATGCATAAACAGAAGAACTCTTACCATTTCCAACTGCACCATAAATAATTGCACCACCTTTTCCACCCTCTAAAAAATGACGTAATTTTCTTATAGGAGTATCTTGGCCTTGTATTTCAGAAGATTTTTTTGGCTTATATTTATCCACCCATTGCATCTTGTATAACAACCTCTATCTTTGTCAAATTTAGAACATCATCCTCTAAACTTCTAAGTAATTCCTCTTTATCTACTTTAGAAGAACCCTTTATCCTCTTATTAACTTCAGAGATTTGTATATCAATCAAACTTAATTCATTCTCTTTTTTTCTTATTCTATCTTCAACATCATTAACCCTAATTTGTTCTTCTAAATCTTTAATTCTAATTTGGAGATCAATATATTCTTTCCTCAGTGCAAGAAGTTTATCTTTTCTTATTTCTGCAATCACTCTTAAAACTTTATCAGAATCCTTCAAAGCCAATCTTCCAATTTTTTCTTTCAAAGATTGTAATACTCCTAGGATCAAGAATTGATTATCCCTCACTAGTCCAGTAACAACATCTTCTAAATAGAATTTTAAAATATCCCCTTCATACATTCTTTCAAATTTCTTAAGGGGTCTTTCTAAATGTCCAAACAAATTCCTAATCTCCCCTTCTGATTTTATCAAATCTTTCTTAGCCTTTTCAAGTTTCATATTCAAATTAACTAATACTTTATAATCGTCACTTTCTTTAATATCTTCAATACTATAACTTAAACCTTCTTTCTTAGTCATCAATTCCTTTCTCTCCGCTTCTAACTCTTCTACATTCTCATTATTTAGATCACTTTCTCTATAGCTTTTTATTTTAGAATTAATCTCTTCAATCCTTTGTAGTTTTTCATCTTCAAGGATATTTCTAACTTCTTTGACTAATTCATCCATTTTTTTAACATCCCTTGTGATACTTACTAATTCATTTCCAATTAAATTTTGCATAACATAAAAATTTCTAGAAGTTTTTTTGCTCATCTCACCAAGTTCTGCTTCCATCCCTTGACAAAAATTTAAAGCACCTTCTATTGTTCTAGGTAGAGTAATATTAGCTAAGAAACTTCCCATAACTCTAATATAATTGTCTCTATTACCTTCAACTAACACTCTTAATCTTTTTTCTCCTTCTCTTACACTAACAGGCACCTCTCCAAGAACTCTTAATTTTTCATTAATTTCTTTTTTTAGTTCTTCTATTTCTGTAAACAAACCAAGAACTCTCTTATAATTATCTCCTAACTCACTATTTTCAATAACCCAATTAGATAATTCTCCTATATCAATTGTTTCTCCTTCTCTTTTCTTCTTAAATCTTTCAAAAAATTTCATCTTTTACAAAAATTTGCTATCAAGGCCTCCAATTGAACAAATTCGTCAGAACCCTCAACCATTCTAAACTCAATCTCACCACACTTTTCAACCATCTCTACTTTTTTATCATCATCTACATCTAATTCAACTATTTCTTTTTGGATTTGTTTAATTATATCAATCCCACTAAGACCATGTTTTAACATTGTATCAAGCAATAGTTTTTTAGAACCGAGGAAATCTCCTTTAACTGCTAATCCTAAAACCTCTTTAACTTCTTTAGGTCTTGCAGCACTAACAACTTCATAAATCAGATTTTCATCAATCTTATCACTTAATACAGAGCAACTTTGCATAATGTTAACAATTCTTCTACCATCACCATTAGAAACTTCAAACAAAGCTTTTTTACCTGCTTCATCAATATTAACTCCTTCTTTTCTTATAATATTATTAATTATATCATAAACCTCTTCCTCTAATAAAGGTTTAAACCTAAATACAGTACATCTACTTTGAATAGGATCAATTATTTTAGAACTAAAATTACAACTTAAAATAAATCTACACGAACCAGAAAAGTTTTCCATTGTTCTCCTCAAAGCTTGTTGAGCTTCTTTTGTTAAAGAATCGCACTCATCTAGATAAATTATTTTAAAAGGCACATTACCCATCGCTCTAGTTCTAGCAAAATCCTTAATAGAACCTCTCACAATATCAATTCCTCTTTCATCAGAAGCATTTAATTCTAAGAAATTATTTCTCCATCCCTCTCCAAACAATTGTTTAGCAATAACTAAAGATAAAGTAGTTTTACCAATTCCTGCAGGGCCTGCAAACAGTAAATGAGGCAAGTTCTTCTTATCTACGAAAGCTTTCACTCTCTTAACTATCTTTTTCTGGCCCTTAACCTCTTCAAAAGTATTAGGTCTATACTTTTCAGTCCAAATCTGAGAACTTTCCATACTCTTTTGACTATTTACAAGATTTATATACATTTATATGGTATAAGATATAAAAAGAAAAAAATATAAGAAAATTCCTAAAATTCTTCAGAATCTTGAACTTCCTCAGCAGGTGCTTCTTGGCTCTCTTCATAATTCCCTTGGCCAACAACCTCAGCAAAACCTACTTTTCTTAGAACCTTAGTAATCCTAACCCTAACAGTTTCTCCTTCTTTAGTATTAGGAACAAATATCACAAATCCGTTAATCTTTGCAATTCCATCGCCCTTTTCGCCAACAGCTTCAATCTTTACTTCTACTTCATCACCTTCTTTAACAGGAGCCTCGAAAGACTCATTTCCATATTCACTCATATTTATCAATCTCCATAATTTATTTAAATTGTGCTTTAAACACCCCTTTTAACCATATTTTACCCTATATAAAGTTTTTCGAAATATTTAAATAACCAATAATCCAAAAAATTACTATGGCTAAGACAAAAAATATAATTTTTAGTATAATTTCCTTAGCTATTATTATAATTATTCAATAAGCTGGATCTGTTTTTTCTAGATTCAGCAACTAAAAAACTAGAAAGGAGACTTTAAAATGAAAGAGCGAAAAACCTTGAAAAATATTGTAGAAGGAACAGATTTAGTCTGGGCTACAAGACCTTTGTGGATAGATGATTATGAACCCTTTACTGTATATGGCCTTCCAATTAGTTTTCCTGGACAGAATGATGTAATCCTAATAGAAGGGAAAGATCCTAAATCAAGGTGGGAATCTTATGTTAATAAAATTAAACCTTTTTATGATATCTCCTACTTAACCTTTGTAAGTGCTTCAACAGAAAAAGATTCATCTAGAAAAACTTCTACCTTAACTTTAAAAAATAGAACTTTTTCTTTTAAGGTGAGATCTACTTCAAATGATCTTGAGTATGATACAGAAACAAAAGCTCTCCAAGCAGCAGCGTATTTAGCAATCTGGAATTCCAAAAACTATAAAAAGAATAAAAAGGGAAATTAAAAACAATGTATGACTTTAAAACTAAAGAAAAAGAAATCCTAGAATTTTGGAAAAAGAATAAACTTAGAGAGAAAGCTAATAATCCAAAGGGAAAAACCTTCTATTTCTTACAAGGTCCACCTTACACATCAGGACGGTTACACATGGGTCATGCTTGGAACAACTCTGCAAAAGATATAATCCTTAGATATAAGAGAATGAATAAATTCAATGTTTGGGACCGAGCAGGTTATGATATGCATGGATTACCAACAGCCCATAAAGTTCAAGCACAATTTAAACTAGAGACCAAAAAAGATATTGAAAAATTTGGTTTAGATAAATTCGTAAAAGAATGTGTAAAATTCTCAAAGGAAAAAGCTAAACTAATGGATGAAGATTTAACAAAGTTAGGGATCTGGATGGATTTCGAAAATGCTTATCATCCAATTGATAATGATTATATCGAAGGTGAATGGTGGTTAATCAAACAAGCACATAAAAAAAATAGATTATACGAAGGAAAAAGAACATTATCCTGGTGTGCACATTGCGAAACTGCTTTAGCAAAACATGAACAAGAATATAAAACAGTAGAAGAGCCTTCAGTTTTTGTAAAATTCAAAGTAAAAGATTCAAAAAATAAATTCCTAATCATTTGGACAACTACCCCTTGGACATTACCCTATAATCTAGCAATTATGGTAAATCCTGAATTAGATTATGTTGAAGCAGATGTTGAAGGAGAAATTTGGATATTATCAAAAGCTTTAGCAGCACCTGTGGTTCAGGCTGTAGCAAATAAAACTTTAAAAATTACAAAAGAGTTCAAAGGAGAAACTTTAGAAGGTTTAGAATATGAGCACTTCTGGCCTTTAGAAGATTATAAAAAATTAAAAGCTAAACATCCAAAGGTTCATACAGTCATTCTTTCAGAAGAATATGTAGATACATCTGCAGGAACCGGATTAGTTCATTGTGCACCAGGTTGTGGACCAGAAGATTATGAAGTGGGTCATAGAAATAATATTCCTGCTTATAACAATTTATCACAAAAAGGAATTTTCCCAGAAAACATGGCTCAATTTGCTGGAAAAAGAGCAAAAAAAGACGATGCTTTCTTTATTGAGGAACTTAAGAAATCAAAAGTTCTAATTGAAACAACTCCTGTAGAACACGAATATCCTCATTGTGAGAGATGTCATGAACCCGTTATCTTCAGAACAACAAAACAATGGTTCTTCAAAGTTGAAGATATGAAGGATAAGATGGTTAAAGCAAATGAAAAGATCCATTGGGTTCCAGAAGCAGGTAAAAATGCATTTGATTCATGGTTAAAAAATTTAAGAGATAATTCTATTACCAAACAGAGATTTTGGGGCACACCTTTACCTATTTGGAAATGTGAATCATGTAAAGATATTACTGTAATAGGTTCAAAAGAAGAATTAGAAAAACTAGCAGGAAAAGTTCCAGAAAATCTCCACAAACCTTGGATAGATAAAATAACATTCAAGTGTGAAAAATGTTCAGGAACAAAGAAAAGATTACCTGATATTTTAGATGTTTGGATTGATGCAGGAACAGCATCTTGGAATTGTTTATATTATCCTCAAAGACAAGATTTATTCAAAAAATACTTCCCAGCAGACTTTATTTTAGAAGCAAAAGAACAAGTTAGAGGCTGGTTTAATTTATTGATGGTATCTTCTTATCTAGCTTTTGATAAACCTTGTTTCAAAAATGTTTTCATGCACGGAATGCTTACAGATGTTGAAGGAGTAAAGATGTCTAAATCTCTAGGAAATGTAATCTCTCCCTATGAAATAATAGATAAATATGGTTCAGATACTTTAAGATACTACATGTGTCAAACTAAAGCCGGAGAAGATATTAATTTTAGTTGGGATGAAGCTCAATTAAAGTTCAGAAACTTAACTATCTTACATAACCTTTCAAACTTTTTAATTGATTCAGCAAAAACTTACAAGATTACACCTAAAATAATCAAAGCACCAAAACTAAAAGACTTAGAAGAAAAATATATTTTATCAAAATTGAACTCAACAATTCAAGAAGCTACAAAGTTTTATGAATCTTATGATATAGATAAAACAATACTTCCAATAGAAGAACTTTTCTTAGAATTATCAAGAACTTATATTCAACAAACCAGAGATAAATTAACTTTAGGAACAAAAGATGAAAAACAAACTGTCTTAGATACTATTTACACTACTCTATTAACAACAATTAAACTATTCGCACCAATCTGCCCATTCATCACAGAAGCACTGTATCAAGATTTAAAAGAAAATTTCAAATTATCAAAAGAATCAATCCATTTAGAAGATTGGCCTAAAGAAGATAAAAAATTAATTAATAAAAAACTAGAGACAGAAATGCAAATTTTACAAGATATTCTGCAAGCAATATTAGCAGCAAGAGAACAAGCAAACATTAATGTGAGATGGCCTTTATCTAGTGCAACTATTCTTACTCAGAAAAAAGAAGTTCAACAAGCTTTGAAATCTTTAGAGCCTTTAATTAAACAACAAACAAACATCAAGAACATTATTACAAAGAGAGAACTAAAAGAAGCTAAAGTAGAATTATCCTTAAATCATGCTGCAATAGGTAGAGATTTCAAAAAAGACTCTCCACTTATTTTACAAAAAGTTAAAAAAGAAAACTTAGAAGAAATCAAAGAAACAGGAAAAACCAGGATAGATAATTTCGAATTAACAGAAGCTCACTTGATAGTTAAAGAAACTCTTCCAGAAAACCTAAAGTCTTCAATTTTTAGAGGAGGTTCTGTGTATATTAATACAACTATAACTCCAGAATTAGAACAAGAGGGTTATGCTAGAGAATTAACAAGAAGAATTCAAGCATTAAGAAAAGATGCAGGCTTACAAAAGTCACAAAAAATCAAACTAATTATTAGTTCAAGTTATGATTTAGAACCTTTAGCAAAAGAAATTAAAGAGAAAACAGGTGCAAAAGATTTAACATTCAACAGAATAACAGATTCTAAGCATAAATCTAAAGAAAAGATTAAGAATCAGACCTTTGAAATAGGTTTTGATGTTATCTAGCCCTTTTAGATTGTTCCAATAATGTGATAAGTTCTTTTTTATTTTCATCAGTGAAATCATAGGCTTCATCAACAAAGCATTCACCAATCATCATTTCATAGGGGGCTTTATACCTTATCATATCTCCTTCTTCAAGAGATGATGCCAACTCTTCTAGACTGTTATAATCTTTCTCAATAGTATTTGTTTGTAAATTGTTCCTACCAAACTGCATGCTATTCCGGAGGGTTAGTTTTAAACTACTAAAAAAGAACTCTTCTGAGCCACTTCTCCGTCGGGTCTTCATAAATATGTAATTTATTCCTAGGTCCATAGTGGTTACAAAAACAACCATATACTTTTAAATACTTTTCTATCCCATTTATAAAGCAATAATCAAGGGGGCATCTAAAAAATGGCATTTAAGAAAGAAATTAAAATTCAGAATATTGTAGCCTCAACATCCTTAGAGCACGATATTCCGCTAGTTAAGCTAGCAGAAGCATTACCCAATACTGAATATAATCCAGAACAATTCCCAGGTTTAGTAATGCGGATAAAAGAACCAAAAACTTCAGCTTTAATCTTCAGTTCAGGAAAAGTTGTTTGTACAGGTGCAAAATCTATGAGGAAGGTTAGAGAAGCAGTTCAAGCTATAATAAAAAACATAGGCAAAATAAAATTAAAAATAACAATCAAACCTAAAATTAATATTCAAAACATGGTTGCTTCAGGTTCAATAGGTGTAGACCTAAACTTAAACAGCTTAGCAATGGAACTAGAAAATACAGAGTATGAACCAGAACAATTCCCAGGTTTAGTTTATAAACTTTCAGGAACAAGAGCTACTTTCTTATTATTCAGTAATGGAAAAATTGTTTGTACAGGGACAAGATCTGAGGACAAACTAAACGAAGCAGTGGATAAATTGATTGCTAACCTTAAAAAACTAGGCGTTGGCAAAAAATAATTTTTTTTATTTTTAAAAGGGGGGGCTTATGCCAGTAGATGCACAGGAACAGATAGAGAAATTTCAAGAATTTATAGAGTCTAACTATTTGGAAAACCTCCACGAGTTAATAGAGAAGGGAGAAAGATCTTTACTAATTGATTTCAAAGAACTCTCAAAATTCGATCCTGATCTAGCAGAACAATTATTAGAGGAACCAGAAGAAACACTAAGGGCTGCAGAATTATCCATAGAACAATTTGATATACCTGATTCTAAAGAGATTAGAGTGAGAATGTTTAATCTTCCAAAATCTCAAGAGATATTAATCAGAAATATAAGATCTACTCACTTAGGTCGGTTAGTTGCAATAGAATCTTTAGTTAGACAAGCTTCAGATGTTCGTCCACAAGTAACTTCTGCAAAATTTGAATGCCCTTCCTGCGGAAATACTATTTCTGTTTTACAATTAGATACAAAATTTAAAGAACCTTCAAGATGTTCCTGTGGAAGAAAAGGAAAATTCAGATTAATATCAAAAGAATTAGTAGATGCTCAAAGATTAGTTGTTGAAGAATGTCCAGAAGCTTTAGAAGGAGGAGAGCAACCAAAAAGAATCTCCGTTTTCTTAAAAGAAGATTTGGTAGAACCTAAATTAGAAAAGAAAACCACTCCCGGTTCAAAAGTAAGAGTAGTTGGAATGATAAAAGAACTTCCAATTCAATTAAGAACAGGAGGAATCTCCACAAGATATGATTTAATTGTGGAAGTAAATTTTATTGAGCCTCTCCAAGAGAGTTTTGAAGACATTGAACTATCTAAAAATGATTTGAAAGAAATTCAAAAATTAGCAAAAGATCCACAAATTTATGAAAAATTAAGAAATTCTGTAGCACCTTCTATTTTTGGTCATGATAAAATCAAAGAAGCTATGATCTTACAACTAATGGGAGGAGTAAGAAAAGTAAAAGAAGATGGAACAGTAACAAGAGGAGACATGCATATTTTATTAGTGGGAGATCCAGGAGCAGGTAAATCACAATTATTACAATTCATTTCTAAGTCCGCACCTAAAGCAAGATTTGTTTCAGGAAGAGGTGCATCCGGAGCAGGGCTTACAGCTTCAGTAGTTAAAGATGAATTCTTAAAAGGTTGGTCCTTAGAAGCAGGAGCAATGGTTTTAGCAAATATGGGTATCTGTGCAATAGATGAGTTAGATAAAATGACTGTAGAAGATAGGTCTGCATTACATGAAGCTCTAGAACAGCAAACTATTACAATTTCAAAAGCAAATATCCAAGCTACTTTAAGAGCACAAACAACAGTATTAGCTGCAGCAAACCCTAAACTAGGAAGATTTGATCCTTACACTCCAATAGCTTCACAAATAGATCTTCCACCCGCATTAATCAACAGATTTGATTTAATCTTCCCAGTAAGAGATCTTCCAGATAAAGTAAAAGATGAGAGGATAGCTAATCACGTATTAAGGCTTCAACAAGCTCCAGAATATTTAAAATCAGAAATTCCTACAGAATTCTTAAGAAAATATGTTTCCTATGCTAAACAAAGAATAAATCCAAGACTTTCTGATTCAGCAATTGACGAAATTCAAAGATTCTATGTCAGCTTGAGAAATACAGAATCTACTGGAGAAGAAGGTATCAAACCAATTCCTATTTCAGCAAGACAGTTAGAAGCATTAGTTAGATTAGCAGAAGGTTCAGCGCGTGTAAGATTATCAAAAGAAGTAACAAGAGCAGATGCAAAAAGAGCCATAGCTTTACTTAAACATTGCTTAACCCAAGTAGGTATAGATCCTGAAACAGGAGAAATAGATATTGATAGGATTTCAACAGGAATCTCAGCATCAACAAGAAATAAAATTGTAACCATCAAAGAAATTATTTCTGTTTTAGAACAAAGGGTTGAAGGTAAAACCATTCCTATTGAAGATATAGTAGCAGAAGCCTTAGAAAAAGGAATAACAGAAGACAAGGTAGAAGAAGTTATTGATAAAATGAAGAGAGAAGGAGAAATCTTCGAACCTAGAAGAGGTTTCATCGCAAAGTTATAGTTACAACATATAAATCTTTAAAAATATACTAAGCATTAAAATTAAAATGGAACCTCAACAACAAAGACAAACTGCTTATAAGATATGGATCTCTGATCTTATTAATGGAACTTTTCAAAAACAAGCAGGGGAATGGGAACCTAATTATATTCAAATAAAAGATCTAAAAGTTTCTAGAGTAAATATCTTAGCTACAGTTGTCAATGCTTATAAATCTGAAGATGGGAATTATTCCACCTTAACTCTTGATGATGGTTCTGGCCAAATCCAAATAAAAGCTTGGCGAGAAGATGTTGCAAGAGTAGGAAATATTACAATAGGTAACACCGTAACTGTAATTGGCAGAGTTAGAGAATACAATAATGAAAAATACCTCTTACCAGAAATTATAAAACTTTTAGATAATCCTTCATGGATAAAAGTTAGAAAATTGGAATTAACCCAACTTTATGGCCAACCTTCTCAACAAGTTACAGAAACTCCTGTTACTCATTCTCGTGAAATTACAGAACACCCTGTACCAGTTTCAGAGAACTCAAGACAAAAGATTCTTAATCTAATAGAGAAAAATTCTACTGAAGAAGGTGCTGATATCACCTCTGTTATCTTGGCTTCAGGTGTTTCAGAAGAAGAAGCAGAGTCTATTATCAACGAACTTATTAGTGAAGGCGAGGCTTACCAACCAAAACCAGGTAAAGTAAAGATTATTAGTTAACCCAAAAGCCTTTTAAACCCTATCTTTCTCTAATTAAATATGAAATACGAAGACTTACTAAAACAAGCAAAGAAACAACTACCAGAGGTTAAAGAGTCAAAAGAAAGATTCGAAATTCCTAAGGTAAAAGGTCACGTAGAGGGTAATAAAACAATAATTATTAACTTCCAGAGTATTGCTCAAACTCTAAGAAGAGATCCTAATCAATTAATAAAATACTTACAAAGAGAGTTAGCAGCACCTGCAATTCAAGATAAACAAAGATTAATCCTTGGAAGAAAACTTTCTTCAGCTTTAATCAATGAAAAAATAGTTCAGTATGCAAAAGATTTCGTAATATGTCAAGAATGTAAAAAACCTGATACTCAAATAGAAAAGCAAGATAAAATCTTAATTTTAAAGTGTACTGCTTGTGGTGCAAAACACCCTATTAAATCAAAAATATGAAACAAGAATATCTAAAATTAAAGAAAAAATACTCTTTACCAGATTATAATCTTCTGAACAAAGAGTTCGAAATTCAAGCCATAGATTTAGCTACAGCAGGTTTACCAATAAAAGCAATTTTAAGAGCAATAATGGGTAAGTTAGGTCTATTTGCAAATTACATAGAAATCGTAATCTCACCAATAAATCAAACAATTCATTCTCTAGTTGAAGTTAATAACACTTCAGAAGAAAACAGAAAAGAAATGTACAATTTTTACAAAAAACTTTCTTTTTTAATCCATGAGATGGCAGAAACAGAACTTAAAGAAGAGAAAGATGTAGCTAAATACATAAATAATTTCATGAAAGAATGGCCAGAGATAAAACAGAAACAAATGAAATATTTAAACATAATTAAAGAAGCATGGAAAAAAGAAGAGACAGAAGAACAAGATCATTTAAATTATAATTATACAGGATAAAATGTTAGTTAAAATACACAAAACACAAGATTCATTTGTAGTTGCTATTTGTGATAAAGATTTAATCGGAAAGACACTAAAAGATAAAAATTTAACTCTAAAAGTTTCTGAACACTTTTATAAGGGGGAAGATTTAAATGAAGAAGAAGTTCTTAAAACAATAGAGAAAGCAACAAATATTAATATCTTAGGAAAAAAATCAATTGCTTTTGCTTTAAAACACAAAATAATTAAAGAGGAAAATATAATTAAAATACAAAATGCCCCCCACGCCCAAATCTATTCATAAGAACTATTACGAAGCAATTATCCAGTTGAGACCAGAAAAAAAAGAAGTTCTAGATTTTATAATGAAACAAATAGAAAAAAATAATATTTATGTTTCAAAAACTGTACAATTTAAAACAGGTTTAGATATTTATGTTTCTTCTCAAAAGTTTGCTCAACAATTGTTAAGAAAACTTAAAAAATCTTTCAAAGGAAAAGGTTCTTCCACAAGATCCTTATTTACCCAACATAGATTAACGAGTAAGAAGGTATACCGGGTCACTATCCTTTTTAAGCCTGAATAACAACTTTTATAAACTCTCTTTCTTAATCTTTAAAGATGTCAAAGAAGGAACGAGAAGAACAAGCAAAACAAGAAGCAATTCAACAAGAGATTTCTAGAGTTAAACTTCCAAGAGAAAATCAAGCAATTGGAATAGTTGACCAGCGTTTAGGTTCCTCAAGAATGAAAGTTAGATGTTTAGATGGGAAAACAAGAGTTTGCAGAATTCCAGGTAGATTAACAAGAAAACTTTGGGTAAGAGAAGGTGATGTAGTATTAGTAGAACCTTGGGAATTTGGAGGGGATGATAAAGGAGACGTAATCTTCAAATACAGACATGCTCAGGTAGACTGGTTAAAAAAGAAAGGTTATCTTAAAGGAATTGAAGATCTAGATGAATTCTAAAAATGCAAGAAATAAAAATCCATAAAGATAGAATTTCAGTTTTAATAGGTGTTAAAGGAAAAACTAAGAGAGAACTACAAAAAAAGACAAATACCAAAATAGAAGTAAATTCTAAAGAAGGTGAAGTAACTATTGAATCAGAAGACCCTTTAGCAGAATTAATTACAAAAACAATAATTCAAGCAATTGGTCGTGGCTTCAACCCTAAAAAAGCTTTATTACTCTTACAAGAAAACTATCATTTTGAAGTCATTAATATTAAAGATTTTGTTAGAGATACAAAAAACGATATTGAAAGAGTAAAAGCAAGAATCATAGGAACTAAAGGTAAAGCTTGGAAAACAATTGAAATGCTAACCAACACAGACATTTCAGTTTACGGAAAAACTGTTTGTGTTATTGGAGATGCAGATAATGTGCTAGTTGCAAAACAAGCTATAGAAAACTTACTGAAAGGCGCACCCCATGGAAATGTTTATGCTTTTATTGAACATCATAAGAAAACTACACTCTAAAATACAAAACTTTATTAACCACTTCTAAATTCTTCAAAAATAGATGTCAAAAAAAGAATCATACCAACCTGTAGCAGTTGAACTAGCAAAAGAGCAGAAAGAAATCTCTATTGCACAATTCTTCACTAGAAACAGACATTTACTAGGTTTTGATAATCCATTAAGGGCTTTGTCAACTACAATTAAAGAATTAGTAGATAACGCATTAGATGCTACAGAAGAAATGAAGATTCTTCCAGAAATTAAAATTAAAATTGATCAGTTAGAGGCTGACAGATTCAAAATAATGGTTCAGGATAATGGACCAGGTATTGTTAAAGAACAAATTCCAAAAATATTCGCAAAACTTCTTTACGGTTCTAAATTCTTCAAACTAGCACAAACTAGAGGTCAGCAGGGTATTGGAGTATCAGCTTCAGTATTATACGGACAACTAACAACAGGAAAAGCAGCAAAGATCGTCTCAAAAATAGATCCAAAAAAACCAGCTCATTATTATGAATTAAGAATTAATACTCAAACAAACGATCCAGAAATTCTAAAAGAACATGAAGTAGAATGGGACCAACCTCACGGAACAAAGGTAGAAATTGAATTAGAAGGAAAATATCAAAAAGGAAAACAATCTGTAGAAGAATACTTAAAACAAACAGCGATTTCTAATCCACATTTACATCTATCTTACCAAGGTCCGGATAATCAACAGATAGAATTCTTAAGAGCAACAAAAGATTTGCCAAAAGAACCTAAGAGAATAAAACCTCATCCTTATGGAGTAGAATTAGGTATTTTAATCAGAATGCTTCAAGATACTAAACTTAGTTCAGTTCAATCTTTTTTAACCAATGATTTTTCAAGAGTATCACCTAAAATAGCAAAAGAAATATGCGAAAAAGCAGGTGTTCTTCCAAACTCAAGACCAAAAACAGTTTTGAAAGATGCAGAAAAAATCTACAAAGCCATTCAAACTACAAAGATAATGGCACCACCTACTAATTGTTTATCGCCAATCACAGAAGAACTAATTCTTAAAGGACTTAAAAAAGAAATCGATGCAGAATTCTTTACTTCAAGAACAAGAGCTCCAGCAGTTTATAGAGGATTTCCTTTCCAGATTGAAGCAGCAATTGCTTATGGAGGAAAACTTGAATCAGATGGTCTAGCTCAAATTTTAAGATTTGCAAATAGAGTTCCATTAATGTATCAAAAATCTGCATGTGCAATTACTCAATCAGTAACTAACACAAAATGGAATAATTATGGTTTATCTCAATCAAAAGGAGCACTTCCTTCTGGACCTATTGTAATCATGGTTCATATTTCATCTGTTTGGGTTCCTTTCACTTCAGAAGCAAAAGAAGCTATTGCTCATTACCCAGAAATAATCAAAGAAATTAAATTAGCCTTACAAGAATGTGGAAGAGATTTAGGTATTTATGTAAGAAAGAAGAAAAGAGTAGCAATGGAAGAAAAGAAGAAATCTTATATAGAAAAATACTTGCCTCACGTTGGTGAAGCATTAAAAGAGCTATTAAATTTATCAGATAAACAAGAACAATCAACAATAGAAAAATTAAAAGATATATTAGAAAAATCAAGAACGGTGTAAAATGGCAGAAAATAAAGTTTTAACAAAAATAAAAGTAGCAGCAGAGGATGTATATACAAAGATCCAGAAAGGCAGAAAGCCTAATATGAAATTCCCTCTAAGAGCTTTGTCTAATGTTACTTATGATCCTAGAAAAGGTTTCTTCGAACTTAAGGGAGCTTTCAAAGAAAGAACATTAACTGTAAACACAGTAAAAACTTTTGCTCAAGCCTTAAGAATGATGGCTCTTTCAAAAGAATTAGTTGAGAAAGATGATATTGCAACAAAGAGAGAAGCCTATTATATTTCTAAGAACTGGGGAGATGCTAAATTTAGAGAACAACAAGAATCAGATACAGTAATGGATGATGTTGAATCTTTGTTCATGACTAACAGAGAACAATTAGGATTTATACCTGAAGAAAAAGGCGGAGATGTCGCAGGTCAGTTAGTTGTAATAGATAAAGATTCAGATACCGGAAAAGAATTAAGAATTGATTGTACTAAGTTTGGTTCAGGAGCTTATTCTATTCCAATTTCAGTAGAACATTTAAAGTTTGAAACAAAAGCAAAATTTATTTTAGCAATAGAAACTGCAGGTATGTTTCAAAGGCTAGTAAAGCATAATTACTATAAAAAAGCTAATTGTATATTAGTCTCAATGGGAGGAGTTCCAACTAGAGCATGTAGGAGATTTATCAGAAGACTTGCAGATTCCCAGAAAATTCCAGTTTATGTATTCACAGATGGAGATCCATATGGGTTCTTCAGTATCTACAGAACTCTAAAAGTGGGTTCAGGTAATGCAGCACATATCAATGAATTTTTCTGCGTACCTCAAGCTAAATTTATAGGGATAACACCTCAGGATATTATTGATTACAAACTTCCAACACATCCTTTGAAAGATGTAGATAAAAAGAAAATTAAAGATGTTTTAAAAAATGATCCTTTCTTACAAGCAAATAAAGAATGGGAAAAGGCCTTAAATCAATTAGCTAAGATGGGAGTAAGAGCAGAACAGCAAGCATTAGCTAAGTGGGGACTAAATTATGTAATTGATAAATATCTCCCTAACAAGATTAAAGACCAGAAGACCTGGTTGCCTTGATAGGTTATGTCCGGAATAAAAGAAAAATAAATAAAGTCCAAGTTTTTTGTTTAA
>CAYUTI010000002.1:120454-174909 GCA_964447685.1 Candidatus Woesearchaeota archaeon | reverse complement strand
GCATATGGTGCACCCCCCCGGGAGGATTAGGATTGATGAATATAAAGGTTTTATTAAAGCTAAACTATATGAAGAATCTCCAGGTATTAAATATTGGTTTAATATGGAAGAAAAAATATTCTTCCCGTTTGATTATATTATGCAGTTTAATACTCCTACTATTGTACTTGTTGAGGGGATAGCTGATGCACTTCGTTTAATAAAACATAGAATACCAGCTCTTGCTATTCTTGGTATATTTATAACTGAATTTGGTTATGATTTATTGGATACGTTAGGAGTTAAAAATATCATTCTTTGCTTAGATGGTGATACTCCTGCAAAAGAAGCTGTTCTTGGAAAAAATAAACCAGGACTTGCTCAGGAACTTAGTAAACGTGGTTATCATACTAGAGTATTTTTTCCACCTGAAGGAACTGACCCTGATGATATGTCGAAACGTTATTTAAAAGTTATTAAAAATTTAATTAAACAAACAAATGGGAAATTGTTACTTTGAAAAAGAAGAAACTGTCTTTTAAAAATAAAAACTATAAAATAGCTTGTGGGGATTGTTTAGATAAGTTAAAGAAACTTCCAACAAACAGTGTTGATAGTGTAGTAACTGACCCTCCTTATGGAATTTCTTTCATGTCAAAAAAATGGGATTATGATGTTCCTAGTGTAGAAATATGGAAAGAAGTATTTCGAGTTTTAAAACCTGGAGGTTTTCTTCTAAGTTTTGCAGGAACTAGAACTCATCACAGAATGGCAATTAATATTGAGGATGCTGGTTTTGAAATTCGTGATATGATTGCATGGGTGCATGGACAAGGATTTCCTAAATCTATTGATATAAGTAAAGCTATCGATAAAAAGTTAGGTAAGAAAAGAGAAGTATTAAAAAGAACTATTACTAAAAGTGGTGGTATGGCTAATGTGAATAAAGTTAATAAAGAGCAAAAATTTAGACCTAATAATTATAATGAGCATGGTAATATTTTTGAAGAAACTATTCCTGCATCTAAACAAGCCAAATATTATTATGGATGGGGAACAGCACTTAAACCATGCATAGAGCCAATAGTAGTAGCTAGGAAACCACTTTCTGAAAAGACAGTATCAGACAATGTATTAAAATATGGTACTGGTGGACTTAATATTGATGGTTGTAGAGTAAGCCATAACGATAAAAATACACTAAGTAGGTATAAAAATAAGTTAGGTAAAGAAGTACAGGAAGGAAAGACAGGTATTGGTTATAAAAAGAAAAATTTTGGAAAACATTCAAAAGAAAACTTTGAAAAAGCAAAACAAGGACGTTGGCCTGGTAATCTTATTCATGATGGTAGTGAAGAAGTAGTAAAATTATTTCCTAATACTAAAAGCGGTAGCATAAAAAAAGGTACTAAATATAACCACTCTAATTGTAAAACTATGGGTAGTGCTTCAGGTAGTGTTAAATCTGATTTTATAGGAAGTAAAGGTTCAGCTTCACGGTTCTTTTATTGTGCAAAAGCAAGTAAGAAGGAGCGTGATATGGGTTTAAATTCTCCTGAAAAGTTGTGTGGCATGATGGAAGATGATAATTATCCTATTAAAACAGGTAGTGGTAAAGTAAGAAACACAAAAAGACGTAATTATCATCCTACTGTTAAACCAGTAGCCTTAATGCGTTATCTTGTAAAATTAGTTACTCCTAAAAAAGGAATTGTTCTTGATCCTTTTATGGGAAGTGGAACAACTGGAATATCAGCTATTCAAGAAGGTTTTAAATTTATTGGAATAGAAAAAGAAAAAGATTATTTTGATATGTGTAAAACTCGTTTAACTTATATAAGTAACGATATTAAAAAAGAAAATAGTTTAAAAATATTTAGTTAAATAATAAAAGGAGAACTATTATGAATTTAAAGAACGCTAATGTTATTTACCAGTTAAAATATAGTGATAATACAGGAATACTTACGCTTTATATGGGTAAAAATGCATGTAGTTGTTTTATGGATAAAGAACGACTTTGTAACAGTAATTGTTCAGCGTTTATATTAGATAAGAAATATATTTCTGATGAAGAAATTAGAATTCAACTTCATTTAAAATGTCTCATAAATAAACAATTTTCTTTCACTGAACTTATCATTTAGATTATTAATAAGGGATTAACTTGTGACAATTAATTTTGATAATATTTATAAAAAAGAAATAATAACCGGAACAGAACTTAGTGAAAAAGCTCCTGAACTTAGGGCTAGCAATATGCCACTTTGTCCTAAGAAGTTTGTATATCAATATATAGAATATTTGCAAGGTAATGCTACTTGGGATTATCTAGGAGATTTCTTTTGTGATATCGGCACTTCAGTACATTCATCAGTACAGAAATGGCTCCCTAGGTCTGCAAATGCGTTATTAATGGGAAATTGGCGTTGTGATCATTGTGGTAAGCCTAAAAAAACTAAAAAAGGCGTTTATTATATTAAGCCCTTCATTGTTTATAATCGTATAGGCCCAGTTCGTTGCCCGAAATGTAAACGTGAAATGCTATATGATGAGTTTGTACTTAACGTAACAGACGCTCCTATTACAGGTCATTGTGATGGTCTATTACTTGATAAGGATTACGTTTATACTAAGATAAAGGATTATTATAAAACTGATCCAATTAAAATAGATAGAACTGAAGCAATTAGTTTAGCTAATCGACTCATAGCTGATAAAAACTTGATGAAAAAACTAAAGGTTCCTGCTTATGTTCTTGAGTTAAAAACTACATCAAGTTTCCAAATTAAACAGATAAGAGAGCCTAAACATGAGTATCATTGTCAAGCCAGTTTTTATGCAAGTGCTTTACACAGAATATTAAAAAAACGATTCAAGTTCACTAATATTTCTGTAAAAGGATATCTTCTTAAATACATTGCAAGAGATAACCCACGACTTGTTACTAAAGATTTTGTAGTTAAAAGAGATGACGAAATTTATAAGGTTAATACAGATCTTGTAAATATGTTTTTTGATTCTTTTATTAATGGAGAGTATAAAAAACTCTATAAAACTAATCCTTGTAGAAAATGGCCAGATATTTATAGAGAGTGTAGCTATACTTCTTTTTGTAATGAGGAGATCAATTTTAAAGAATTTAATAAATTTTGCAATATAATTAAGAAGAAATACAAAAAAATTGAAAATGTGAGAAAACAAAGAGAAGAAAATGGACAAAAAAAGCAAGGCAAAGACAAATAATAATAAGCCTAAATTGCTTCTCAATAATAGAACGAAAGCTAAAGGTTTACCTGCAAAATCGTTTATGTATATTATTGATCTCGATTATTACCTAAGAATTGCATTAAGCCATTTAGCGAATTCAAGTTTTTTTGATTTGTACATTGCATCACATATAAAATATAAGTACAAACAAAAAGATAGAAAGCATGTTGCTGATTCATTTCTAAAGTATTTATGTATTTATGATGAATCACGAGTTAATGATTTATTTTATTCTAAGTTTATAAACAGGGAGATTCTAATACTATTTTTCAATGAACTTTACAAATCTATTAAACAGTATGAAGATATTCTTAAAAAAGATATTGAAAGCATATCAAATGAGGATTTAAAATTTATTTGGCAGTTCCAATATAAGTTTGGAAAATTTACATCGGTTATACATAGAAATTTCCCGTTTATATTAGAAAAGGTAAATAAAACTATATCTCTTATAACCGATCATTACCTATCGTTTATATTAAAAAACTTAATGTTAAGACGAATTAGTATTGATGATCCAAACAAATTAAAAGCAGATAGTTATGAAGTTATAATTGATATGATTAATAGTTATAATCCTGCGGTATCCAAAGTTCCATTTAATAATTATCTAACTTTTTTTATTAAGAATAGAAAAAATAAAATCATAACAGAAGAAATTTCTGATTCTGAAAAAAATATTGTTAGTCTTGATGAAATTTATGGATCACAGAATGATGAAATAGATAATGAAATTTTTCAGGCCAGTGAAAAATATATTTATCGTGATAGAAATATTGATGAATATCTGGATCTAATAGAAAGAGTTAGTAATGAGTTACCAAAACATTTTAAAGACCTATTACTTTTGAATTTTAATATTGTAAATCAATTGTCAGTCAGCGAAGAATTAAATTTGCTTTTGTAAAATCAATTAAAATTAAATGGAGGTAGCGATGTCAAATCATGGAACTGGTTGGGACGATGTTCCAGGCATGGGGAGTAGTACGGATTATCGAGATAGTTTTGATATTTTTCCGTTTCCAAAACAAGAATATGTAAAAGTTAGATTAGTAGGTAATATCTATGCAATAAAAATGCATTGGTTGCCTGTAGTAACAAAACAGGGTAAAGAATCTAGTTATCCATTATTATGTAGAGCTAATATTGAAGGTGAGGAATGTCCGGCATGTAAGGCTGGGCTTAGTTATAATATTAGAATTTTAACAAACGCTATTATCAGAGATATTGAGGAAAATAAACCTGAAAATGTTAAAGTTCCAAAAAATGCAAAATTTAGAGAAAAAGATGATAAATGGTGGAGTCCTATAAAAGTTCTTCAAATTCCACAAGGCCCTGCTACTAATATCAAAAACTTAAAGCAACTTAATAAAATAAAAATTAAGAAGGATGGTAAAACAAAAATTAAAACTTTTCCCGTAGATCATCCTAAATATGGTCGTGATATTACGATTATGTTTGATCCTAATCAGAAAGGATCAGCTATGTATAATATTCAAAAGGATGATGCTTCTCCTTTAGATAAATCACAGCAAGCATATCTTCTTTTTAATTTAGAAAAGATTTTTGATTATGTTCCCTCTGAACAGGAAATTATAGATGGACTAAGAAAGGCATATAATGATGATCTTTTTGACGATAAAAATAATGATTTAAAGGCTATTAAAAAAGTAATCAATATTGGAAATAATAGTAGTGATACCAATGAAGACGAAGGAGAAAAAGATATGAAAGCAATGAATGAAGATGAACTTAAAAAACTTGCTAAAAAATTGGGAGTAAAAGGTTGGAAAAAAATGAACAAAAAGAAACTCATTAAGGCAATTCAAAAAATTCAAGAAGAGCTTGAGAATGAGTATGATTCAGATGATGACGATGATGATTCAGATGATTCAGATGATGATTCAGATGACGATGATGATTCAGATGACGACGACGATGATGACGATGATGATTCAGATGACGACGATGACGATGATGATTCAGATGACGATGATGATTCAGATGACGACGACGATGATGACGATGATTCAGATGACGACGATGACGATGATTCAGATGATGATATGGATGAAGATGATGATTCCGATGACGACGATAATGATTCAGATGATGAAACTACTGTAGAATCAGTTATTGAAGAAATGGGTATCAAGGAGATTAAAAAGTTTGTAAAAGCCAATAAAATTAAAATCGATACTGATTTGAAAATTGGTAAACTCAAAAAAGCACTTCTTAAAACTAAAGGATTATCTTTAGATAGTGGTGATGAGCTTATTTACAAAGCCCAAAAAAATAAAAAAGATGAAAAGAAAGATAAATCAGATAAGAAAGGTAAGAAGGGTAAAAAAGGAAAAAAGTAGATAAGCCCTGCTTTGGTTATTATACTGGGTATTCCGAATGTATTATGAAATGTAATTACGAATCATGTATTAATAAGACAAGCAGAAACCTGTAATACAAGAGATGCGTTTAGTCTTATAGGCTAGACGCATTTTTATTTAAAGGTATTTAAAAGCAAAGTTTTTATAGGAGAACTTTATGGCTAATAAAGTTAAAACAAATACAAAGAATAAATCTAAGGCTGTTAATAAGGAGGAGAAAAAAGTTGTAAAAAAATCTGATAAGCAGGAACCAGAAAAAATTATAATTAGTTCTGAATCAGATATTTATAATTTTGATGATTTAATAGACCAAGAAGAAAAGAAAATGAAAGTTAACAGTATTGCTGTTACTTCAAAATTGAATCCAGGTGATGTTATGTCTACAGATATTCTTTGTAACGATCTTATTTTAGGAGGTGGTTATAAGAAAGGTGGTGTTTACGAAATATCAGGCCCTGAACATTCTGGTAAAACAGCATCTCTTTATCATGGATTTTCTTCCTGTTTAAGATTTATCCCAAACAAAGTTAAAGGAATGTTTCTCGACAATGAAGGTCAAGTAGATCCTCCGTGGTGGAATAATATAAGTAATATATCTGTTGAAGATACTTTTGGTGTTCGTGATGAAGAAACAGGGGAATGGTTAATTAAACCTAAGATTCGTTATTATAAACCAAATACTGGTGAAGCAGGTTTAAAACTTATTAAACGTGTATTAGAAAGGATGCCTGATAAAGTATTACTCGGTAAAACATGGTATTATATATTCAGTCCTAAGCCTCCTAAAAAAGTTGATAAAACTGGAGGTTACAGCGTAACAGATTTAAAAAATATGCTTTCAGATCGTTATAGTAAAAAACTTTTTGATAAAACAGGTAATTTTTATGTACCAGTTCCTAACAATTATGGAGGTGTTGAATTTGTTATAGGAAATGATAGTTGGGCAACAATGGTACCGGAAGCAGTTGCAGAAGACGACAGTAGCGCAATGGGAGGCCCTGCTCGTATGTTTGCAAAACACTGTAATGATATAAAGTCAAAATGTGGAAATAAAGGAGTTATACTTTTAGGTATAAATCAGATTAGAGAAAAACCAATGGCTTTCGGGAATCCAATTTATTTTCCAGGTGGTAATACGTTAAAACATATGACTGATGCTAGACTTTATTACACAACTTCTGGAAAGCCTGAAGAAGAAGACAGTGATAAATATAAAAACTTTAAAGTTCAAACAATTAAAAATAAGATTTTCATCCCATTTAAAGAAGCAGTAAATAGATGGTGGTTTGAACATGATGGAAAATCTGGATTTGGTTGTGATCCTGTAGCAGATACTTTAAATTTCTTCAAAATGACAAATCAATTTAAAGGAACTAATAAGGGTTTTTATGTCAAATTTGAGGGAACTAAAAGAAAAAAATTAAATGATCTTTCTAAAACTAAGTTCAGCTATGACAGTTTTAAAGAGGCTATTTTAGATCCTAAAAGTTTTGGTCTTGATATTAGACAATGTTGTTTTGAACAAATTCAAGTCGGAATTGCAGTTCCAATGTTTTTACGAGGTGATATTAGAACAGTTGATGAAGATAGCTCCAAAGTTGAAAAAGATGCATAGTAAAATTCATAATTAAAAAATTAAAGGAGAGCGATAATGGATAATAAGATTAAAAATCAAGGAATTACAAGCACGACAACTTATGAACCTGAAATTAAAAAAACAAGGCTAACTGTTGATGATCTCAAAACAGATCAACCAATATTCGTTTATAATATGAGTAAAGGCGATCATACTCTTTCTGTTAGAACAGGTGATGGTGGAGTTACACCTATTACAGTGCCAAAAACATTTATCCCTGTTCAAATAACAGAACAGATTGATCCTGCATTATTGAAGAAATCTGAAGATTTCCGTAAAGCCTGTTTTAAAGGTGTTTTTCAGATAGTTCCAAATGAAGTAGCTAAAAAAGTTCTTGAAACAAGAGAAGCTATTATTGAAATAGAACGAATTAGAAAACAAAGCAATTATTCTGGCCTCAAATATTTAAAAAGCCCTAATGAAAATATGAGTATTCTCGAAGCATCAAAAAACACTAATATAGCTGTATCAGCAACTGTTAAAGATATTCTATTGAGAGATGATTTAACAGAAGATGACAAACTTGCATCATTAACAACCGAGGAGCGTCTCGGATCTCTTAACAAACAAGATTATGAATATATTATCTCCACGACTGAAACCAACTCTAAACTCAATAAATGGGGAAGTCAAAAACTAAGCAATCTTGGAAACAAGATTTTATAAATAGGAGGTAAATAATGTCTGAATCAGAAAAAAAAGTTAAGATAATTGGAGACGTTGTTGAATCTGATAAAGTTGTTGAAGGCAGTGAATTAAACACAACGGAAACTAATAATGAAAAAGACGAAAAAGATAATAAAACTGATCCTGAGTGATAAATTATATATACCTAGGAAGTTTTTTGAATCTTTAGAGAGCGATGATAAAAGTATAATTCTTGATGGATTCACATTTAAAACCGTGAATCCATCGAGTTGTGCTATTAATCGCAGCTCACTTCCATGTGATATCAAGGAAGATGAAGATAACGATATAAATAACTGTAGCGTATGCCCTTATGCTGTTGTAACACTGAAATCTTACAATAAGAATAAAAAATGGGTAAAGCTGGATCGTGGTGACTTACCTAAGATAAAGGAAGTAGTTAGTTTCCTAAAGTCAGTTACTGAGAAGGAAATTACAGTTGAGGATAGGAGGGTTTTTCCTAAGATTAAGAAAGAAGAACGTTATAACATCTTATGGAAAAAATTGGATGAGAGAGAAGACAGTCAGAAAAAAATGGTATCTGATTGGCTTGATATTCGTTATGGTCAAATAGTATGTCCACCACGAAGCGGTAAAACGGTAATGTGTGTAATATTGTTGTCGAAAATACCAACAAGGGCAGCTATAGTTGCACATAGAAAAGAACTAATCGATCAGTTTTTAACAACTTTTTATGAGTTTACAGATATACGTGAAAAAGAAAAAATTTATGGGCATAAACTTATAAAAATAAATCCAAGACCTGAAGAAGTAGATAAATTACATATTTGTCTTTATACATGGCAACAATTTGGTCAGAAATATGGATTGAAAAAGTTAAAAAAAGTTAGAGATAAATTTGGAATAATTCTTGTCGATGAAGCACACAGAAGTAGTTCTGGTGTTTATAGCCAAAGACTTTCCCGTTTTAAAGCTAAATATAGAGGTGGTGTTACAGCAACTCCAAAACGTAAAGATAGTCATGAATTTATAGGTAATAATGTAATAGGTCCACCCGTTTTATCTGGAGGTGAGGAGCAGCTTCCTATTAAATATCGTTTTATGGAAACTGGTTTTGTTCTCCCTGAATATAAAAATATGGGAAATAGAGAATGGAATTGGTTCTGGAATAAGATTAGCTATGATAGAGAAAGAAATGAATTAATAGCAGAGACTGCTAAGAAAGATTTATTACGTGGTCATAAGATAATTATTCCAGTAAAACGTGTGAAGCAAACACTTACTTTAAAAAAGTTCATTGAAAAAGAATTTGAAGGTGAGGACTGGGTTCCAAATGTTGTTAGTTATACCGATACAACCATTAAGAAAAAGGAACGTGAAATAGTTGCTAATGATATAAGAGCTGGTGTTTATGATGTAGTTATAGCTACTTCAGCTTTAATAAGTGAGGGTTTCGATGCTCCAGCAATGAGTTGTCTATATGAAGTAGTGCCTATTTTCAGTGTCGATAACTTATATCAGGAATATAGCCGTATCAGAACAAAATCTAAAAAGAAAAAACGTAAACCATTTGTCAGAGTATTTATAGATGACGGTCATATTTCTAACAGGTTTAAAGCATTAGTTGAAAAAGAATTTGAATCACGAGGTTTCAAGGAAATATAGATTTAATCGATAAAGATAGAAAACAAATTTTGGGAAATGACTGGATATTTTAAATGAAAAAGAAATTAAAAAAGATTCTCAACCCCCAACAATTAAAAGCAGCAACTTTTAATAAAGGAAATTGTTTAGTGGTTGCCGGTGCTGGAAGTGGTAAATGCGTAAAAGGAAGTAGTTTAGTTTTTACTGAAAAAGGCATTATACCCATTAAACAAATTCCTAATTACTTTAATGTTACTGATGATAAGTGTAATTGTGGAGTTATAACTTATAGTAGCAAGACAGGAAAAAAGATAAAGAAATATACTAGTCATTGGTTTAACATGGGTATATCTGATATTTATAAGTTAAAACTTGAGTCTGGTTTTGAAATAGAGGGAACACCAGAAAATCCGGTTCTAACTTTAACTGATGTAGGTGATCTTGCTTTTAAAAAATTAAAAGATATAAATAGTAATGATTATGTAGTGTTGTCTAAAAATAATGAGTTATGGTCTTCTACTAATTTTAAAATTAAAAATTACTTCAATAAAGAAGTAGAATTAAATTCTGATATAGCAAGACTTTTAGGTTACTTAGTAGCTGATGGTACTTTACATATAGATAATAGTATTAGTTTTTCTAACAGTGAAATACTTCCCATTAAAAGTTATTATGATATCGTTAATTCTTATTTCAGGGTAGATATTACCGATATCAAAGTGAGAAGTAAAATAGATAGTAGAACTACAGATCATTATATAAGTGTTCCTTGGTTTAAAACAGATTTAAAAAGGTTTGGATTAAAGATGGTTAAATCTGTTAAAAAGGAGATACCACATTCTGTTTTAACTTCTAGTAGGGAGTGTGTTATTGCTTTTTTACAAGGCTATATGGATTTAGAGTCTAGTGTAGAAGGTAATACTATAGAAGTAACTACAGCTTCAAATAAATTAGCTAAACAACTTCAAGTAGTATTTCTAAATTTAGGAATACGAGTCACCTTGAATCCTAAAATAGTTAAGGAGTATCCTGATAATAAGTACTGGAGATTATGTATTTCAGGAAATGCACTTAGAACTTATAAGGAAAAAATTAACTACTACACACATAAGGGATACAGAAGTGAGTTAGAAACTATATGTAAGAAAAAATCTAACACTAATAAAGAAGTATATCCCAATCAGAATGGTAGATTAAAAAGATTAAAAGTAAATAAACAAAACAATAAGATATTAAAAGATTATCTAGTAGGTCGTAGAAATCCGTCTTCACGTAAATTAAAACAAATACTTTCATTTAGTCAAGACAAGGGTAGTAAAGATTATATCTTTTTGGATAATATATCTGATAATTTTCTTTTTGAAAAAGTAGATGTTTGTAAAAACATTTATCGGCCTAAAAGAGTATACGATTTTACAGTATCTAAAACTCATAGTTTTGTAGTTAATGGTTTTGTAAATCACAATACTCATGCACTTACTTATCGTGTTGCATATATGATCCATAAGGGAGTTGATCCTAATGATATCCTACTTTTGACTTTTACAAATAAAGCAGCAAAAGAAATGATAGCAAGAGTAGGTAAGCTGGTTAAGATGGATAGTAATTTTAAAATTGAAGGTGGTACATTTCACAGTTTTGCTTTAAAAATAATGTTTCGTTATATTGAACAGATTGAACCAAGACTGAAAAAATTTAATGTAATTGATAGTAGTGACAGTCAAAATATTCTCAAATTCCTTATTAATGAAAACAGTCGTTATCATGTTTTTGGTTTTCCTAAATACAAATATATTCATAGCAAATTTAGTTATTCTATAAATACTGATACAACAATTGCTGAAGCCTTTAAATCTACTGGAAGACATATTGAATTAATAACTCGGCTTTATCAAGAATTTAAATATTACAAGTTGAAAAATGGGATGGTTGATTATGACGATCTTCTGATTTACTTGTTAAAAATTCTTGAAAACAAAAAACTTAGGGATATTATCAGTAGGCGTTATCGTTATATTTTGGCAGATGAATGTTTTCCTTACCATACTCCGGTTTTAATAGATTACGATAAATGGGTTCCTATAGGAGAGGTTTGTGAAAATCCTGATATTTATACTCATGTACTTAGCTATGATCTTGAAAATAAAAAAATTATTAAAAGAAAAATAACGAGTAGAAAGAAAACTGTTAAAGATAATTTTATCACTGTTGAAATAACGTATAAGGGTGAAAAATCTTATATCGTATGTACCGAAGATCATAAGATGCATATAGTTGGAAAAGGAACAGTTATGGCATCTGACTGTAAAATAGGTGATAAGGTAATTATCCATAATGGAACTAAATACGAACGATACACTTTTAATAATGAAAAATCTATAATTTCTTATAAAGATTTTAATAGTAAAGAAAAGAAATTAGAATGTTGCCCTGTTTGTGGAAAATATTTTAAAAAATTAAAATCACATATTTATATGAAACATTCAAAAAGTAGTAATTATCATAAAATTACTATGAAAAATGGTGCGTTGAATTATTGGAACTCTCAAGATTCAAGTAACTTGAAAAAAGAACTATCTGATAAAATGAAAAGAAACAACCCGATGTTTGATAAAACTGTTTGTAAAAAACAGGGAAAATCTATTTCTAAAATATTCTGGAATAAACCCAAAAAAGAAAGAGATATTCAAGTTAATAGGTTCATAAACGCTCCGAAACATAACCATAAACCTAACAATGTTGAAAAAGAAGTTATTAACGAAAACATTGATAATTTAATCTTTACAGGGGATGGAAAGTACTTTGTCAAATTAGAAATAGAAAATAGGAAAAGAAACAAGAATCCTGATTTTATCTACATACCTTTTAAATGTGGAACTTGTCAGCGTTTACAAGAATGTAAAAAAAATAAAAAAATGATAGGGATTAACACTAATGCTTGCGACTTTTGGGAAAAATCAAATACTTATCGGACTAATAAAGTTGTTGAAATAATGGATTTTGAATATTGGCATAATAAAGAAGAAGCAAAGATTATTAAAAAAGCATATAAACAACATGGAATAGATTGTTTAATACTCGATGCTAAAATGCCAATAATAGATAAAAGGGCTAAAATAGAATCTTTCATTAATAACCATTATGCGGAAATAACAAATATAACTAAAGAGGAACTAAAAAGAAAACACGATGTTTATGATATAAATGTTCATGGAACTCATTTATTTTTTGTCGGTTCAGTGTCTAAAGGATATTTAAACCATATAAACTGTAATACTCCTCTGACAATCAAAACACCTATTTTAGTTCATAATTGTCAGGACACAAATAATATTCAAATGTTACTATTAAAGCACTTATCAAGTTATCACGGTAATCTTATGTTATGCGGAGATTTTAGCCAGTGTTGGTCTGGAACGTCTAAAGTTAAGACGTTAAAAGGTATAAAGAAAATAAAAAGTTTAAAAACCGGTGATAATGTTAGATGTGTTGTTAAAGGAGAAATTTGTTACAAACCTATAACTAATATTTCTAAACATGAAAATTCTGAAACACTTTTAATAGAAACTGAAAGTGGTAAGAAAAATATTATAACACCTAATCATAAGTGTTTTACAACGGAACCTGAATTCGATGGAAGTTGGTATGTTTATTTAATGTATAGTAAGGATCAAGGTTTCAGAATAGGTATTTTAAGTGATGGTTTTAAAAACACAATAAGTACGAGAACAAATGCTGAAAGTTGTGATTTTTTATGGATACTTAAAAAATGTGACGATGAATCCATTGCTTCTTATTATGAATCGTTATATTCTTTAAAATATAAAATACCTAAAAATCCTTTTAGAAATTCTGGAAGAAGTATAAGAACTAATCAAAAACATTTGAATAAGATTTTTAAACAATTTGGAAGAAACGGTTTTGAATTTTTAAAATCAAAAGGTCTTAGTTTTGAATTTCCAAGTTTCATAGCGCAAGGAACAAGTAGGCGTAACAGGTTAATAATTAATTTAATTTTTAACCAAACAGATGATCGAAAATATCACATAATAGTTAAATTTGAAAATAAACATTTAGGAAGAAAACAAAAATTATTTAATAATTACGTATCAGCAAGAATTTATGCTGAAAAACTTAAAAATAAATACAATGCTGATATAATTTGTGAAAGGTTTAGATTACCTAAAAATGGAAAAGGTGGTCAGTCAAAATATTTAAGTACTGTTTTTGCAAAACAGTTAACTGTAGGAATGTCTATACCAATAATTAAAAATGGCAAAATTGTATTAGATAGAATTACAAAAATTAAAAAACATAAATCTATTAATGTTTATGATATTGAGGTCGCTGAATCAGGTAATTTAATTGTTGGTGGTATAGTTTCACATAATAGTATTTATGCTTTTAGAGGAGCTGATCCTAAAAATTTAATGAAATTTGTTAATGGTTTTAAAGATGTAAAAGTTTTAAAACTGGAACAGAACTATAGATCAACTAAAGCACTGGTTTCTCTTTCAAATAATATTCCATTAAAAGTAGATGATAAACTCAGTAAAACTTGTTTTACAGAGAATGATCAAGGAACTCCAGCTAATTGTTATTATGCTCTTGATAATTATGATGAAGCATTATTTGTTGTTGAAAAAATAAAACAAGCACATTCTGAAGGCCGTCCTTATTCTGGACAAACTGTTTTATTTAGAGCAGGTTATCATTCCAGCTCTATTGAAATTGAATTGCAAAGTAATGGTATTCCTTTTGTAAAATATGGAGGTTTTAAATTCATAGAACAGGCTCACATAAAAGATGTATTAGCACTCATTAAAATCTGTTTGTTTCATAGAACAGATGGTGTTTCTTGGATGAGAGTATTATCCAATATAAAAGGTGTTGGTAAAAAGAATATGTCTATTATGTTAAAAGAGATTATAGATAATAGAAAAGGTATCGAGGGATTAAGAGAATTCAGTGATACAAAATTTAAGCCAGAACTTGTTAAAATATATAAGCTTGTTAAAAAAGTTAGGGCTATTAAAAAACCTATTCCTGTATTTGAAGCTGTGATTGATTATTATCTTGATTATTTTGTAGAAACCTATGGTGACTATAAAGGAGTTGGTTCAGATCCAAAAGCTACCAAAAGAATGGCTGATATAGGATCACTCTTAAAGGGTTTGGAAAAATATAAATCAATAAAGAAATTCATTACTGATCTTACTATGGAACCAACAGAAGATGAAGAAGAAAAAAATGATAAGGTAGTGTTATCAACAGTTCATAGTTACAAAGGCCTTGAGAGTGATGATATTTATATAATTAATATTAAAAAGGATAGCTTTCCTTCAATATACAGTAAGAAAGAAGAAGATATTGAGGAGGAGAGGAGAGTTTTTTATGTAGCTTGTACAAGAGCTAAGTTCAATCTTTATCTTTGCACTGTTTTAGGAAATGAATCTATTTTTATTAAAGAATTACATGAGAAAGGAGTATTGACTGAAATTAAAAGTGAACAGCATAATGAGTATAACACATGTTAAACTATAAATATTTTTATGGAGATCCTGCCAATCCTTCTATTCATTACCATATAATAGCTTCAGATATTGACATGTTAAAATTTCAGTATTTAATGCAACAACTAAGGTTACAACGTGGTAAGATTCTTTTTGAGCTTGGAAAGGATCTCTATAAAAAGAAATTTGGTCACTTTGAAGATAAGCTTAGAGCAAAAGGTATTTACACCAAAAACAATATTAAGCTTAATAATAAAAGTAAAGATTCCTCAAATCAAGATGAATTCATGAAGGAACTTTATAAAGAAGCTTGCAAAGAATACCATCCAGATCTTAATAATGGTGAAACTCATGATATCTTTGTTAAAATAAATACCGCTTTTCGAGAAAATAATATCAACGACTTTTTAGATGCAATTGGTGATAGCGATAATGAAAAAATCGTTTATGAAAAGATAAAAGCTATTGAAAAAGAAATAGCCAAGATGAAAGAAACCAGTTTTATGCATATAGGTTATTGTTTTATGAACAACGAAAAAGAGTTTTATAAGATAATAATTAATACCAAAGCAGAATTTGAAAGGAAGTTGAACAGTGAGTGTTGAATCTAATTTTCTTGCAATGCTTAGAAATAACCGATTGCCATGGTATGTAAATTTTGAGAAATCTGTTGAAACCTATATAAAGGAATACAGCCTAAGCAGTGTTATAGTTAAAAGAAGTTTAAAAACAGGTAGCGTTAATAATGTTCAAAAATTTAAGATTCTGAAAAAGAATCAGATTAATGTATTTAAAAATTTATGTGGTATGAAGGAAATATATCCTTATACTGTTGCAATATCATCAATACCAACTGATTACCTTGCATTAAACACGGCAGCAAGTATTACGTTTAATTTATTTAAAAGGTTAAGGTGTGATTTTAAATTTATTAATTCAAATTTTAATTACAAAGAATCTTCTTTAATGGATTATAAAATAATTGTCATTTATAATATCGTTCCAGTAATGAGTTTTGAGCGTATTTATAACATTAGAGATTTGATATTGAAATATCCAAAAGCGCTAAAACTAATTGTGGTCGGTGGAACTCATGGACTTGATTATTTTGATAATTATTTAAGAATGCCGTTGTCTTCAATGTTGCATGTTATTGGTGGTCCTTCTCACAATGATTATCTAAAGTTTTTATCGGAACCAACTTTTGAAGCACCAGTATTCACACATGAAATGAAACAATTATTAAAACCATTGGCAATACAATCAACTGTGAAAAAATAAAATGAGAACTAATAATGAAATCGGATTGGGAACAACACATTTTATTAAAGTCCTTGACACGGCAAAAAAAGGTTAAGATCAATGAAAAAATAATTGCAAACTTAAAGCCGGATCATTTTACTATTGAAATATATAAAAAAGCATTTAGAAGGATAAACAGCTATTACGTAAAAAGAGGTAGGATTCTAACTTGGAAAGAATTAGTAGTAGATTCATCTTTACCTGAAAAGATAAGGCAAAAACTTAAAGCAAAAGAAGTTAAGAGAAAGAAATTAAAAAAATATGATTCAAGTGTTGTTTTACCTGGAGATTTTAAAGAATACGTAACACTGGTTGATAATGTAGTTTACAATTCAAAGCATATTCAATTAATAGATCTTCATAATGAATTATCTTCAAGCCTAAGCAAACAAGATTTAACTATTGAAGAAGTGGATAAAATACTTCTTGATAGCGATAATAGATTAAATAAAATCAAGAAATTTGGATCAAATGAGAAAGGACAACTTTTTGATTTAACTAAGGCTAATACTAAATCAAGTTTAGATGTTTTCCATAGAAAAATGGAAAATCAATTTTTCTTACCTACAGGATTTAGAGAATTTGATAGTAAAAATATAGGAATACCAAGAGATAGTTTTTTTGTTCTATCTGGAAAATCTGGAAGTGGTAAATCTTCAATAGCTTTGCAACTCAGTCTTAATTGGAGACGTTTTGGCCTTCGTGTCTGTTATATACCATTAGAAATGAGTATAGAACAAATGTTATTCAGAATATCCTCAAATTTATTAGGGATAAGTATTGTTGATCTTGTAAGAGATTATAAAAAATATAGGAAAAAGATTTTAAAATCCATTGGTAAATTTGTTAACAATGGAGATGAAGCAGCTTGTTTTCATTTTTATGTTCCAGATCCAGAAGAAACCTATATTGATACACTTAATATTCTTTTACCTAGAAAATATGATATCATAGTTGATGATATGATTAACCTTAATTGTCCAGTAGATTATGATGATCATAAAAATTTATCTCAAATAACTAGGTATGCTAAAGTATATTCAACAAATAATGGAATCTGCAATGTGGCACTCGCTCAGCTTGATAATGAAAAAGAACATATACGTTATTCTAGATCTGTTAGTGAAAATGCATCCAATGCATGGGTTTGGCCGGAAACAAAAGATGACGTAGCGGAACTTGGTCATATTACAGTTAAACAGCTCAAAGCAAGAAACCAAAATCCGTTTAGTTTTAAATTAAAAGCCGATCTTGCTGTTTGTAAGTTCAGTGATTATATAGAAGAAAGTCTTGATGATTATAAAGGCGGTGGTGATTTAGAAGATGATGTTCCTGATGAAGATGATGTATAAAATTATAAGGAGAGATAGATGTTTAATTTAGAAAGTTTGAAAGTAAACTACCTGCGAACTAAAAATTCGCAGGTTTCCTTGTAGAAAAATTATGAAATTTAATAGTAAGGTAAAAAGTTAATCAGTTTATTATAAAGTAGGCGATATGGAATCAATCAAAGACAATAAGAATTATACAAAATACTTGATAAAAGCAAAATCTATTAAACACAGGTTAAAGGATCTTGTAGATCAGGATGAGATAAGAGAACTTAGTAACTTAGCTGATCGATATCGCAATATTTTTAAATCTAAAAATTCTGCTAAATTTAAACTTGATCAGTTAAGTGATGTTCTTTTAGTTAGTACTGCATTTATGGAGCGTCTTACTTGTATTAAAAATGATCTTAATTTTCTTTTTAAAGAAATAGATGTAATCTATGGAACGATGCATAAAACAGTTGTTTCTCAACCAGAATTTTTAAAGTTAAAAAAGAATGAAAAAGATGCAGTTCTTGACAGCGAACTTAATTATTTCAAAATGCTTTATTCATCAATTGATAAAGATTTAAAAATTGTTAACGATACTCTTGATTTCCATGATAAGTTACAATTTAATGTAAAATCATTAATGAAATATTTAATTGTTGTGATGGAGCAGAAAAATAATGAAGCACCTTGATGATAATAATAATAATAGCAATAATAATATCGGTAATAATATTGATGATATTGAATTTGAAACTGATATTAATGCAAATATTATAAACAGCGAAATAGATATTAGTGAGTTTGAGAAAGAATCCATAGATGAGCGAAAAAAGGAATTATCTGATTTAAAAGACCTTGATCGGGTTTTAACTAAACTTTTAATAAATAGTGAAATAGGTTTAAAATTTAATAATTTTTTTACCAACACCCTTAACGATACCGTTGCTTTTGATATAGCTTTTGATCACGCTTTAAACAGATTCAAGATAGACAATCATGAAAATCAGTTAATTAATATCGATAGTGAGGCTAAGCTTAAAGGTTTAAAAGATAAAATTAGTGAACTTTTTTATCTGGATAGAATAATATCTCTTTCTGGACTTGACCCATTTAGAGATGAAATAATGGCAAATCATGTTGACTCACTTTTTTCAAAAAATATAGGTGTGAAACAATCTGCGAAAAACAAATCTAACAAACAAAAATTATCAGAATTACTGGATAGTATAACCGGTAATAGATAAGGAGGTAACTGTGAAACCGATTACAACTATAAAAATGAATTATTTTGATTTTTTAAATATTCTAAAAAAAGCTGGTGTCAATGAAAATGATGGCAGAATTTCTGCAATGGAAAAACTTGAAAAAATAAGAGTACGTGATAATATTTTATCTTTTGTTCGTGATAACTGGATCACTGAAAAAGATTTAATAGTTAAAGCTTTTAATATTTTTGATAAGCTTGCTCCAAAATATCAACAACAGCAACAACAGCTACAACCAGGGCAAATTGTATTTCCTCAAGAACAAGCTCCACCAACAGAACCAACTATTGATGATATTCAAGTTCCAGATCCCTCAGAAATTATGAATCCAATGCCAGATCCTTGTGAATCACCTCTTTGCAATACTCCTGATGGTGCTATGAAAGTTTTTAAGGATATTATTTTTCCTGCATGTAAGGGATGCTGTGGTAGAATTTTTAAAGATTTTCGTCATTGCCCATGGTGCGGTGTTGAAAATATTATCGAAGATACTAAAAATGTATTCTTTGTTCCGATACCAATTCAGGGAAAAAATGGTATAAAGATAAGTGGAAATAATGTTATTATCAATGATCCTGAACTCGGTATTGTTACTGAAGCTGAAGTTAATAAAATTGCAAATTCAATTGAAAAGCATATTCCAAAACGATAAAATACTTACTTAAATATTAAGTAAAAATTACTAACTGGCCTAACAAGAAAAAACTCTTGTTAGGCCTTTTTTTATTTCTCAAAAAATAATATTTCATACTAACCTATAAAAAATATTATGTAAATTTAATAAAAAAAGTCTTGACACTGCCTTCTATTTTTGTTATTATTTAGCTGTAATGAATACGAAATATTAGAAAGTTTATAGAAAGGGGGGGGGTGAAAATAACACAGAAATTTAAATTAATTATTTGATTTTTAATGTATTATTTATTATAATAAAAGTGGAAAATAATGAATTAGGAAACAAACTTTAACTTTTTAAGCCTATTAGGAGAGTAAGAAAACATAAACATAAAACATAAAATTTTTCAAGAATTTTTAACAGATTAGAAGGAGTAAAAAAGAAAATGAAAAAAATGTTTATAACAATTCTTACAGTGTTGATTATAGCAAGCACAGTATTCGCCGGAAGTGAAAATGATGATTTGATACATTACTTCCCCTTTGATAATAACATAACAGATTTGATTACTTTGGAATCTGCAACACAAAATGGCAGTAGCGTTAGCTACACTAACAGCATTACTGGTTGTGGAACAGCTATGGCACTTGATGGAAATAGTTATCTTGAATTTGATATGGAAGGTTTGGAAGAATGGACAATAGCCTTCTGGATTAATATAGATCAATTAGCTACAAAAGGTATGCATCTTGTTGGAAAAAAGGCCGACATATTTGAAGGTGATGTTGGTAATTACAATTTCGTTACCGGTATATCTCCGGTAGGTTTATTGAATCACCAGTACGAAACCAGAGGAAGTAATACCGACTATAGAGTATCTTATAGTAAGGTTAATCCTGGAACATGGTATCATGTTATTCAAGTAAGAAAAACGGATGGTACTCACAGTATTTATATTAATGGAGAACTTGCTGTTAAATCTATTCATAATGCTGCTCCATGTGCAAATGAAATGCCGTTGCTTATTGGTGGCCGTATAGTTGAAAATGCAGTAAACCTTAAAGGTAAAATTGATGAGTTGAGAATTTATAATGTTGGAAAAGATGATGATGAATTCATAAATAACGTTTATACTGCAAGTGAAGGTCTGAGTTGTAATCCTCAAATAATTGAAGTTACAAAAGAGGTTGTTAAAGAGGTTCCTGATCCTCAACTTGTTACTGAGGTTACTCAACTTAACACACAACTTGATCAACTTGAATCTCAGCTTGCTGCTGCTGATATAGAAATATCTAATTTGAAAAAACAAATTGTTCCAACTACGGATACTCAACTTTTAAATGAGATTACTCAACTCAATACGCAACTTGATCAGTCTGACACTGAAAACGAACAACTTTCAGCTAAGCTTATTACTGCTGATGAAGAAATAGCTAAATTGAAAAAAGAAAAAGATGAACTTTTATTTCAGCTTAATAAAAGTGGTTCTGTTTCTGAAAATAATGTAGGTGTTCAAACAATCGAGGTTGAAAAGATCGTTTATGTTGATAGGGAAGTTCCTGTTGAAAAGATCGTTTATGTTGATAGGGAAGTTCCTGTTGAAAAGAAATATACTGAGTTCACAGATACTCAGCTTACTCAAGATTTCTTGAGAATATGGTTTGAAGCTGTTGATCGTAAAAATAATAGCCGTGGAATTGAGTATGATGGTGATATAAAAAATGATAGCGGGAACCATTACGGAAATGATTCGGCTGACAACAATGCCAATGATCAGAATAATAAGCATAATGAAAAATAAAATAACTGATCATAATTAAGATTATATAAAAAAACTTTTACAAATCAGTGCTGAGATGATAAAAATCTTAGCACTGATTTTGTTTTATATATATAATAAGGTAAGTTAATTTTATTATTTACAAACCTTAATCTAAAATCCTAATTAAAAAGAAAAAAGGAGCAACAAAAGTATGGACAAAGCAATTGAGAAAAATCTTAAAAAGCAGATGAGAGTAGCAGTTTTACACGAGGATGGCCGTTATTACTTAGGTGAGATCACTAAACTTGGAATGAAATCCAGGCTAATGAGCATCGCTTATGATGATGGTAATGTTGGAGATGAACTCAAATTTGATGAGGTTGATCTATTTGATGGAAATGTTGGAACTAAAATTTACAAGAAAGGTCTTAGATCAGATAATATGAAAAAATTCGCAAAAAAATATGGTAATAGCGTTCAGGAACATGTTGAAACTAAACCTGCACCTGCATCTGCATCTGCACCTGATTCTGGTAAAAAGGCTAAGAAAGCTAAAGCTGATGCACCCGCAGAAGATGTTAAAAAAGAAAATAAAGCCAAAAAAGGTAAAAAAGCCAAAACTAAATCTGTTGACAGTACCGATTCTAAAGAGCAAACAACTAAAACTGATGCTGTTAAAATAGCTTATAAGAAAAACAGTTCCGTTGTTATAGCTATTGGAAACAATTTTTATACCGGATCTATTCAGAAATTTCTTGATAAGAAAGATATGGCTGTTATCGAACTCGATGCCATGGATAATCAATTTATATGCCCTGTTTCTGATATCGCTGGTTTTGCCTCAAAGCCCATTAAAAAGAAAATTCCGGCTGATAAAATAGTAAAAGTTATGGAGCCATCTTCATTTGAAGCTTTTACTATAAAACAGGCAGAAAACCCGCTGGTCAATGCTGTTATTTCCCTCAGTAAGGGTGATATGCGAAAACTCTTGAAAGATTGCGCTGATCGGAGTTCAAAATTCAGTGATGTTCTGAAATAACTTTAAAAAATAAAATATAGAAAAGGGGGTATTCTCTATAAATACCCCCCTTCCCTACATCAAATAACCACATATTATAATAGGTGAAAAAATTAAAATTTAACAATAGTATAACTATATAAAATTTAAACACTTATTTATAACATACCTAAATTATTAATTAAAATAATTCAAAAAAAAAGTTGACAGATATAAATTCCTAATATAAAACATAATATAACTTTTTGATGGTTACATAGTTTGAATAGTCACATTTCGATTATGAATTAATGATAAACCATATTTAATAAAAAGTATCGCAATTAGATTTTTAATCTTAAAGTCTTACAAAATTAACATTTATATTAACCGAGTTTAGAACATTTTAGCCTAAATATCCCCACAGGTTTTTAGTTCCCGAACTCACATAGCCGAGTTGTATTTAATATTATTACTAACATTTTTGTAAAGCTAGACACTATAATTGCGCCATGTTTTTAACTTAATTCATTATTAATCAGTAAAAGGAGAAAAAGTGTATGAGTAAAAAATCATCTAAAATTGGAAAAGACAAAGATCTAGTAGCAACTGTTGGTTATGCTGCAAAAGCCCCTATGCAAATCACAGGTGTTCTTCGTAATTTCCATCCTGAATCCGGTCTTCTGGAAATTGTTGACAAGGTACCAAAGGCTCAAATTAAATATAATAAGATGTCTATTCCACTTACAGCACTTGAAAGTTTCAAATGTTTAGAAAATGCTACTTCAATAGCAGACTGTGTTGGTAAGAAAGTTATTATCTATGTAAAGAGCAATGTTACTGTTTTAGATAAAAACACAGGTACCGTTATTATTGATAAAACTTCTATTCCTGGAACAACCTTAATCGGTACTATCAATGAAGATTGCTTTATGCTTACCCTTGAAACTTGTGTCCAATTTGAAGCTGATGAGGTTATTATCACTGAAGAAGAAACAGGTAAAAATAAAGACAAATCCGAAGGCAAGGGTAAAGGAAAAGGCAAGGGTAAAGGAAAAGGCAAGGGTAAAGGAAAAGGCAAAGTAAAATCAGAAGAGGAAGAGGAAGAGGACGACTCTAAGGGTAAAGGCAAGGGAAAGGGTAAAGGCAAGGGTAAAGATAAAACAGAAGGTAAAGGTAAAAGCAAACCTAAAAAAGATGATGACGATGATGATTTTGATTCTGATGATGATTCCGACGACGATGATGATTTTGATTCTGATGATGACAATGATTCTGATGATGATTCCGACGACGATGATGACAATGATTCTGATGATGATTCCGACGACGATGATGATTTTGATTCTGATGATGATTCTGATGATAATTCTGATGATGATGACGATTTCTAACGTCTATAATTACTAATATTTTGAAACCATAGGGGAGTTTTTATAACTCCTCTTGGTTCTAAATAAAAAAATAATAAAGTATAGGAGATTATATACGATATGAATATGCAATATAATGAAAATAATGAACATCAACTAAATTTCCATTCTAATGACATGGATATAGATGATGAATTTGATTTTGAACGGAAGAAAGCACCAAGTAAGATAGTAAAAAATGAAATCAGATTCATGCATAAGAAATGCCCTAAATGTCAGTTATTAAATTCTTTAGCTGAAAAAATACTTTCAAAGTGTCCTTATTTTAATACTGAAGAGTGTACGGCTAACAAAAATCGTTTAGTTTTTGGCCCTGATCCTAGCTTTCTTATTTCTGGATTTTCCGATAAGATAGCAACTATTATTCTTAACAAGGAGGATTCTAAACTTATCAGCCTATTTGGAAAGATTATGAATAAAGAATCTAATGTACAGCATCTTCGTGACATACTCCTTACAACTGCTGAGTATCTTATTGAGCGCACTAATGAAAGCTTTGATGAGGAAGTTAAAGTTTAATTCAAAAGATATACTTCATAAAAACAAATTAAAAGTAGGCTTTGTTTTATCACTTTTCAAAGCCTACTTATCTTAACAGTTTTAGTTTTACGTTTTTGATTTTGTAAATAACTTTATTTTAAAAGGAGAGATTTAGTGGGTACAAAAAATCGAAATACGAAAAAAACTAAAAGCCTGATTAGATTATTTGAAAATATTAAAGTAACAGATAAACAACAGAACAAAGAAGAATTAATACAACTTTTTCCATATAAAAAGTTGTTAAAAATTGTTCTAAAATACGTTTATGATCCTTTTATATGTTACAATTTCAATAATTCTGAATTAAATAGTATTTTTTCTGGAATACCTTATAAGAAGTCAATGCAGGATTCAGATATCAGGTTAAAAAAGTTTTTCAAATTTATTAAGAACGCAGCAGATAGAAGAATCATCTCCAGCGATTATGATAAATTAAAGGAAATATTGCAATTAACAACTAAAAATGAACGGACTCTTTTAGAAAATATTATTAAAAAAGATCTGAACATTGGTTTAAGTGGTTATTTGATAAATAAACTTTTTCCTAAAATGATCATATATCCTACTCGTTTCATGACCTGTCTTAGTTATAATCCTGAATATCAAATAGCATTCCCCGTATTAATAGAACCAAAAGAACATGGAATAAGAGTTAAAATAGTTTGTGATCGTGATGGAAAGTTTTTTGCCTACACTAGAAATTTCCAAAATGTAACTTCTATGTTTAATAGCTACAAAATCCCACTTCTAAAGATTAGTGAAAAAAAAGATTCAAAAATAGAGCTTGAAGGAATACTTTTTTATAAGAACATAAAAGAAACAGTTGATCTAATAAAAAATATTGTAAGCTATAAAATATCTACAATACCTAATGATTATACGTTTAGATTAATAGATTTTGTTGTGGATAGAAATAGAAAAATGGATCTACGGCTTAGAAAGAATGATGTTGTTAAAACAGCAGCTATTTTATTAAAAAATGGAATAACCCAAATTTCAATAATACCATTTATAGAAGTAATTGATAAGTATAAAATATTTAAAGCTTGTAATAAATCAATAGAAAATGGAAATAAAGGCATTATTTTAAAAGATCCTAAATCACCTTATGTTTATAATTGCGATTCAAGATGGTTAAGTTATGAGAATCCTATGTATGAACGTGGGGAGATTATAGAAATATTGAGAGATAGAACTGACCTTAACAAATGTAGATGTATTGTAATTAGAAATAAAGAAGGTATTGAAAAAATGGTTACTAACATTAGTAAGGTTTTACAGACAAATATCTGGAAAGATCGAACTAAAATAATCGGCCTTAGCTGTATGATTGAAAAGGGAATTCAACAAAACAGGTTACATAAGATTTATTATTATAAAGGTATTAACCTATAGAAAGGAGCTAATATAATGAAGGCCGTTATAAATAGAAAAGATTTAGAAAGTGCTTTGAAGGCTATTAAGAAAACTGTTAAGAAAAAAGAAAATAAGAAAGAAGACGATGAGGAACTATTTCTTAGAACTAGAGAAAACACATTAGAAGTCATATCTAATTATGAATATAAAATGACTTATATAATACCATGTGAAGATTCAGAACCTGGATTATTAAAAATCAAAACAAAAGTTTTATCAGGTGTTCCTAAAATGAGAACTGAAAAACTAACATTGCAGAATGTTAGTAATACCTTAAAGATCAATGGTGGGAGTAAGGTAAAGATTTACTGTTCTACTTATAAAAAAGATGAGCTGATTCCGTTAAAGGTTAATGAAAATTTCAAAAAAATAAAACTTAAATCGGCTGGATTAGGAATATTTCAAACTATAATAAAAAATATAAATTTTAAAAGTAAGGACATTGAAGACGATTTATCAGATATTCCAGTTCTGATTGAAAGTGTTGATGGAAAATTTACAATTTATATTGCTGATTCAACGCATAGTGTTTTTTATCTATCAAAAGAAAAAATATTTAAAACCGATTTTGAATTTTTGACATATTTCAAGAATATAAAAAATATGGTTTCACTTTTATGTGATGATACTATTATTTATATCAATAACAAGGAATCCAAACTTTACTTTAAAAGCAGCAATCTTTTTGCTGAGATTCCATCATTACAAATAGGTGATCAGTACATTAAAAATGCTATTGAGTTTATGAAGGAAAAAAATACTTTTGTTGACGGAAAATTTGTTTTTAGCCGTGATTCATTTAGAAACGTATTAGATTCTATAGGTGTTATCCGAGAAGAAGGCGACACTTTAAAAATGAAAGTCAAAGGTAAGAAAGCTGAATTATCTATAAAGTCTATTTACGGTGAGAGCAGGGATGTTATTAATCTTGATGAAAATAGTTTAGGCAATAAAGAATTTGCAATTCCTTTACTCATGTTTGAGGACGTGTTATTTAGTGCCAGTGCTGGAGATGAAATTTTCTTCAGACTATCAAATACTGGAAAAGCCTATAAAATCGATAGTAAAAGAAAAAATTTAATTGTCAGGTGTTTAGCACCTATTAAACAACCTGAGAATGAAAAAGAATAAAGGTTAATACAAATCTATGAAAAGTTATGATCAAGATTTCAAGTTTGTTTCAAGTACTTGGGAACTCTTTCCTACAAAATTAATATACAGAACAAATAGTAATAAGAATTTGATAATTGATAATAGCAATAGCATTTATATTTATTCTATTCATAGTGTAAAAAAGCCAGATATTGAAAAGTTGGATATTACAACTCAATTTTTTCAAGTTTACAAATGTATTGATTTAGAATTTACAAATCCAGTTGGTTATCTTTTTATACCTACATTACCAACTGATTATATAATAAGATATACTCCATTTGTTTTAACAGCGACTGGCCCAAATGTTACTGAAGAAACTTATCAATCATCAAGTAAAGAGATTATTTATAAGGATAAGCACATATCTATTTTACATATGAGTTGTGGTTGCGAAGCTATCACAGATTTATCGGCTAAGTTAGGTGTTTTCATAGGTGAGTAGCTTTATATATATAATATCTCTTGATGGGGAGATATAGGGGGAACCATGTCATGGTTTGATTAACAAGCTATGGCATGGTTTATTTTAATTTGTATGAGGTAGTTCTCCATAAAGATATTAAAAATACAGTATCTCTTTTAAATGGAATACAATCTTTTAGTATTCCATCAATACCTGAATATGATTTTAATGTTTTTGATTTTGTTATAGAGAATAAACCTTTACCATTAAAAAAAAGAAAAGATAATTTAGTAAATATGCAATTACGGTTTCTAAAACATGGTATAAATGAAGTTAAAATAATACCTTTTCAAGAAATTAATAATAAAAATTTATTATTAAAGGCTTGCAATAATGCTATAAGATTAGGAGATAAAGGTTTAATACTTAAAGATCCCACTTCACCCTACATTTATGATAGAGATTCTCGTTGGTTAAGTTATGAAAATCCTAGATTTGAAAGAGGTGAAATTATTGAAATATTGCGTGATAAAAATTTTGATGATAAATGTTCTTGCATTATAGTAAGAAATAGAAAAGGTATTGAGAAAATGGTTACTGACATCAGTAAACAATTAAAAGTAAATTTGTGGAAAAATAAAAATGATATAATTGGTTTAAATTGTATGATAGAAAAAGGAAATGGTGAAAATCGTCTACAAAAAATATATTATTATAAAGGTTTAAATTTATAACTCTTGGGGAGGGGGGGGGCGAGTCTTACTCTGTGCAGAGTATATAGTATTTTAAGTGCAGAGTAAGACTCAACTTATGTTTGCGAATTAATAGTCAATACCAAAGTAGTAATTATAAAAAGGAGATCCTATGAAATGTGATATTTGTGGAGGTGATACTGATTTAAGGCAGAATGTATGTTTTGATTGTGCTAGTATGGCTGAAGATAAAGCATTGGAAAAGAATTTCTTTCAGCACCTTTGCACCTGCATTAAACATATTTTTAGTTTTGATTTTCATTTGGCTAATATTGATTTTCAATGGGCTTTAGAAAGAATTACAGATACAGGTGACTACAGTGAAAAAGAAAAACAAGAAAGAAAGCTTAGAAATTTATAAACTACAGGAAGGTGAACATACCATCAGATTTCTTGAACCTGAATTTAAATTACCTGTCCATTGGAATCAAGTGTTAAAATTAGGTATAAATAAATTTAAAGTTGTTGATTATGATTCTGACTGCCCTTTATGTAAACTTGAATATGAAGTGATAATGAGAACAATAGAAAAGAAGATAAATGAATCTATTAAAAGTATGAAGCATTATTTAAAGTAGGCAGATATAAAGGAGAACTCAACATGGAAGTTAAATTTCAAATCATTTATGGTGAAGTAAAAGCAATGCTTAGAGAAGAATGGGGAAGAAATTATATCATCTTTCCTCAAAACTTCAATCCTGTAGTTGGTCAAACTTATTATAATTTAAAAGTAATAACTACTAGAACAGGTGAATTTAAATATAATGACAAAGTTTATCATGTTGAACGTGCTTATCATCCTGATTACGATATTAATGGCGATCCTATAAATAAAGTACCAGACATTGTTGAAAGAATAAAAACTCAGGTCAAAATGGAAATAGAAGCTGAAAAAGCATTTCAAGGATCAGGGTTTGAAAGTTTAGCATCGATTAAAGAATACCTCCCTATTAAAGAAGAAGTAAAATTAAATCCAAATACTGTCAAGAAGGGTGAATTATCCAAAGGTTCAAAAATAGTTAGACCTGTTTTGTTATATACTACTGGTAAAAAAGAAATACTTAATCCGAAGTTTGAAAAAACAGAACGAGGAAGCTATCTTATTAAAGCAAATTATGGGTATGAATATTTTACAAAACATTATATTGCAAGTAATGATAGTAAGTATAGACACACTATATGTTTTTGTGATGGTGATATACCTGATGATTGGATTTATTTTGAAGTAAAAGGTTTAACAAAAAATGGTAGAACAGCTTTTGTTAGAACAGTTACAGGAACAGAAGATCAACTTTTCTTACATTATACATTATAATTTTACTGATTACTAAGGTGTAGAAATGACATACCAAGCAAGGGATACATTATTCATCAACAATGTTAGATTTAACGTTAGCCCAATTAATGTGATTAATGACTACAGAAAAAAAGAACGTGAAAGTGATATTGAATGGAGTAGTAATTTACTTAGGGGATATACTTCAAAATGGGCTATTAGAGAGGATAAACTATTCTTATATCATAATGAGGAACTAATATTTGCTGAATGGGTTAATCAAATATTAGGAGTTGACTTAGGTAAATGTGTAGGTGAATATAGCGTTGCTTATTCAACTCCTATATATGAGTTTACGGTTTCTTTTAAAATAGAAAATGGGGTTATTAAAAATTCTTCTTTATTCGATAATTTAAAAAAATATAGAGATGATGATTGTTTTCATTATGAAGAAGGAAGCAAGGGTAATACTTTATATGCTTATCGTAAAACTATTAAGTTTCATTTCAATTCAATTTTTATAAAAGTAGCTAGATTTGATATGAGACACAGGAGTATTGGTAACGATTCCCATGGTAAAATTTGTATAATGGTAAATTCCAATTATATGAATAATTTTCCTAAGTGGGTTGATAATTTAAAAAAGAGAAGATCAAGTTTATTTTTAAATGTTGCTATTATAGAAAGAGATAGTGTTCCAGAAGGTAAAGCAATCTTAATAAAGATATATAAATTCAAAGAACATAACTCTTTGCTTTTAACAAATGAAGACATGGAAATCTTCATGGATAAGATGAAAAATAATGTTTTTTTTTAATTAGATGTAAATGACAAAATAGGAGATGATATATTAAAAGAATGAGGAGATAGAATGAAATTAAAATTCATAATAACGTATAATGGGAAAGATGCTGAAGAACTTCAGGCATGGAAAGTAATTGAATTACCCTATATCCCTAATATAGGTATGGTTTGGGAATACGAATTATTATCTGCTAAGGTAGTTGATGTATCAATGTCGTTTAGTGATTTAGATAAATTTGATGCAGAAATTTGGATTGATACTAAGGATCGAGATATGGTAGTTCAATTAATAAATGATAAAGGATGGTTCAATATTAGAACAGCATATTATTATCCTTGTCTGATTAGCTCAAAAGACGTTGGGTGTAAAGAATGTCCTATACAAAGGTATTGTGACTTGTATATGAGTGAGTGAGTGGTGTAATAATGGTAGATGATAATTATAGACTTATATCTGATAAGCATAGACTTGAAATTCTAAAATTCAGAAGCAGCTTGTATTATTTGTGAATTATTAAAAGAAGAAGGAGATTAGGAATGGAGTCAGTTCTAAAGAAACTTGAAGATATAAGAAAGTTAGAATTAAATTGCGATAGATATGATACATTACCTATTAATAATAAATGTATTTTCAATACTAAGTTCATATTAAATTCTGTTAAATTATTTGATAATTATTTTAATCCTGATATTTATCCTAACACTAATGGAACAATTAGTTTGGAATGGGATAACAAAAAAGAATCCATTTATTTAGAAATTGGTGATAGTGAATATATTCATATACAAACTTATAACAATGGAGAAGATCATATAATTCTTAAAGGTGATTTTTCAATAATTAATCTTATTCTTCATTGTTTAGAAATATATTTTACGGGTAAAAATTCATTAATAAAGGAGTGAAATGGATTTCACAAGTTTAAAAGAAAAGATATATGATATCATGGTATTTGATACTATGGTCGATAGAAGTAAATCTATGGATAGTATTATCAATCAGCAGGATTTTGCTTTTCGTGCCATAAGATCAACAGCAATAGAATTATTAAGAATGATAGACTGTATAGATTCTTTTAATATTAACATTCAAACTCCTAAATATCTAACAGTTAATAAACCTGTTGTTAAAGAAGTTGAAGTTGTTAAAGAGGTTGAGGTTCCAGTTGAAGTTCACATAATTAAAGAAATTATAAAAGAAGTTTTTATAAGTGGAGAAACTGAACTTTTGGTTTATTTTTTTAATAAAGGAATGAGTCTTGAGGATACACTTAAAGAAATCCGATATATGTATGTTGATTTAGTAGTAAGTAAATTTGAAACTAAAAAGGATGCTTCTGAATTTCTTAAAATTGGAAGGACTTATTTATGTAGACTTGCTAAAGAAAAAGATGCTTATGAACAAGAGAAAATAAGAAAACAAATAGAAGAGTCCAATATTTCTTCTTCAAAAATAAATGATATAGAACTGGTGAAACAAACTCAAACTAAATTAAATAAAAAAGGAGACTGATAATGGTATTGGGAAGTGATAAAATTTTTGAACTGATTCAGACTAAAAATCTTATTGAGAACCTACCTGAAGAGGGATTTATTATTGAAGGATGTACTGTTGACTTCAGATTTGATTCTCTGTTTACACATTTTGGAGGTTCAGAATTACTTAAAGGAAGTAGAAATACAGGAGAATTAATAGAATCAGATTGTGATCATAATTCTATTTATACATTGCATCCAGTTACTCCGTATTTATTAACTACTATAGAAAAAGTTAATATACCTAATAATTTAGTCATGCTTATTGATACCAGAACAACTATGTTTAGATCTGGTATTATTTTAACTGCTACTTATACAAATCCCGGATATAAAGGAAAGTTAACATTTATGGCTTATAATTGTACTTCTAAACCAGTAAGTATTCAGAGAGGTTTTAGAATAGCTCAAGCTAGTTTTATGGAGATTAAGGGTCAACTACGACGGGCTAAAGCTCCGTCGCTTGCTCTACAAGTAGAGTAGTTGAACAAGACGCACAGATGTAGTTAGCACCTATAGATTTTTCCAGTCTTTAGCTCTGTAAATCCTGCATCTAGTTAGGGGAAATTCTACTGGTTTTAAACCAGCTTTAAACCGAGAGGTTTTATGAAAACTAATTATGTTTATGTTTTATCTAAACAAGGCCAACCTTTAATGCCTACTACTAGGTATTCTAAGGTTAGAAAATTATTAAAAAATAAAAAAGCTAAAGTTGTTAGATCTAAACCTTTTACTATTCAACTTTTATATGATTCCAATACTTACACTCAACCTTTAAGTTTAGGTATAGATCCTGGTAGAAATAATATTGGTGTATCTGTCACAGATTCTAATAATAAGGAATTATTTTCTGCTGAATTAGAAACAAGAAATAAAGATATTTCTAAACTTATGATAAATAGAAAAATTAGTAGGTTAGCACATAGAACTTATAAAAGAGATAAAAGAAAAAGAAGAGCTATAGCTAATAATACTAATTTAAAAAAGAATATTAAAAAAATTATACCAGGAACTAAAAAACCAATAGTATGGAAAACTATAAGAGGAAAACTATCTAGATTTTCTAATAGAAAAAGATCAGAAGGTTGGTTAACACCTACAGCTAACCATCTTTTAAAAACTCATTTAAATTTTATAGATTTTATCTACTCTATTTTACCCATAACTAAAATTAGAGTAGAGTATTCTTCTTTTGATATACATAAAATGCATAATCCTAAAGTTAAAGGTATTGATTATCAAAAAGGAAAACTTTATTCTTATCTTAATTCTAAAGAATATTGTTTAGCAAGAGATAAATTTAAATGTAGATTATGTAATAAAAAAGGAATTTTAACTTGCCATCATATTAATCAAAAGAAATCTAATGGAAATAACAGACCTGATAATTTAATTACTTTATGTGTTGATTGTCATAATAAAGTACATAAAGAGAAAAGATACAAAAAGAAATTAGATAAAATTATTTCTAAACTATATTTAAATAATTATGCTGATGCTAGTATTCTTAATATTATAATGCCTTCTTTATTTAAAACTTTAAAAAGGAAATATAAAAGAGTCTATAAGACTTACGGGTATAAGACTAAATTTAAAAGAAGAAAATATAAGATTAAGAAAACTCATAATAATGATGCTTTTATAATTTCCACTTTAAAGAAAATAAAAAGAAAGAAAAGATCTATTGTATATAATTTTAAACAATTTAGAAGACATGATAAGAGAATATTAGATGCAGTAAGAGATAGAAATTATAAAGATGGAAAAATTGTAGTAGCTAAAAATAGAAATAAGCGTTGTGATCAAACATTTCCTTCTTTAAAAGAAATTAGAGAGGAGTATGGACAAGAATATATTTCTAGTTTAACAGTCATTTCAGGTATAAAAAGACATAGAACTTTTAATTCTAAATTTAAACCTGGAGATTTAATAAAATTTAAAGGAAAAAGACATGTAGTAGTAGGTAGTTTAAATAAAGGGGTATATATAAGAGTTCTAGATTTAGGAAGTAAAAATATTAAATCTACTGAATGTAAATTAATAAAAAGTAATAGTGGTATAGTGTGCGTATAAGTTCATATAATTTAGTTGTTCGCTTATATCGCCAAGCTAAAGCATAGGCGCTTTACGCTCACTATTGTAAAGTAACACCCTATGCTGGTCAGTGGCAAAATGGAAAAGTTCATACAGAAAATAAATCTGTTTCACCGAGGTGAAAAATTGGTGATCACTTCACACAATGCATACTGTTGAGATAATAAGGGCATACTAAATGTTTATAGATATAATCAGATTTGGTATTGAAGATGGTGTATTAGTTATAGAAATTTTTAATATAAATGACGTTGCCCTATTCGCATTTAATATTGTTTTAATACCTTTACATATATATTTAGAAGTACTATTTGTTCCAATAATTAACACTTTTCCAGAAGAGGATTAAATATAGTCACAACTATTAAATAAAGAGGAATATGATATTAAATGTTTACATTAAAAGATTTGAAAATGGGTTATGATAGATTATTATCTTGTGATATTGATGGAGTAATACTTGATATTTATCCTCACTTGAAAAACTTGGTTAATAAAGAATGGGGAGTAGAGATAAAGAATCAGAACAAGTATACTATAGAAGTAGAAGGACATACAACTGAAGAGGTTAATGAGTTGTTTGGGAAGCATATAAATAAAATAACATATAATTGTATGTTATGTGAGGGAGCTGGAGAGATAATTAAATTTTCTAATTACGAAAAACTTAATTTCATAACTGTTAGACCTAACCATAGTATTACTTCTACTTATGATAGAATTGAAGGTTTGTTAGGTAGATCAGTAAATATAAGTTTTGTAAATGGTAGTAAAATAGAAGTTGTTAATAAGTATAATCCTCGTTACTTTATTGAAGACCGATTTTTATATGCAAATGATATTGCAGAAAATACAAATGTAGAAGAAGTGTTTCTTATAGATAGAGAGTGGAATAGAAATAGAGTACCTCATACTAAAGTAACAAGAGTTAAGAATATTAAAGAAGTAATTGAACGAATAATTTTCAATAACTTTAAAGATAATTGTCCTAATAGAAGAGAATCATTTCCTAAAGATTTGTATAAAAATGCATATCATTGTAAATCAAGTGGTGTAAGTTGTGTTATGTCTAATTGTAGTAGCTATTATTTTGTTAAAGGATTATATTATAATAATTTTTAATTAGGAATTTACAGGAAAGCTGATTAGGAGAAAGTATTTTAGGAGGTAATATGTGGCTTAAATTAGATTTGCTTTTTTTATGGTTGGTATGTTTATCATGCTTAGGAGGTTTTGTATTAACAATAATAGGAGAGTTTAGGGCTGCATTGATATTATTGATGGTTTTATGTCTTATAATGCATTTCAGACAAAAGGTACAGCCTTAACGATTTATCATAGGAAGAGGTGTTTTAATGGATATAGATGTTACTTTAAATATTGAAAAAGAAAAAGAAAAAATAAGTAAAGCTATTTCTGATTTTTCAAATAATATGAAAAATAGAATGTTTGATAAATTAGAAGAAGATGGTTTTGAAGGATGGAATAATCCTATGCCATTAATTCAAGAATATATTAAAAATCAATTATTATTAAAATCTGCTAATGCTGCTATAAATAATAATAATAAAGATTTAATTGATACTGCTAATTTTGCAATGATGCTTTGGTTTAATAATAAATAGAAATTTGATTTATTAAAAGGTTATTTAAAACTGATGTATAGGGGATAATTAATGATTAACACTATAAAAGATTTAAAAGAACTTATTGAAAATAGAGATGATAATCAAAAAGTATTACTTCTTATTAATAATGATTATTTTTCTATAGAAAGTGAATATAGCGGTGGAATTTTGTGGGGTGTGGTAGCCAGTGAAGCAGATAGTAGTGAATTAAAACGTGAGGTATTAGTTCTTAATGGAAAGAATATTAATTTAGAGGAGATAGAATGAAACCAGTATTTATAAAAAGTACTACATTAGGAAATATGTATTTTGAATTGTTATGGAATTGTTATGAATACGGACGAGAATATAAAATTACTGATGGTAGTTTTGCAGGAAGTTCAAGACTTGAGTTTGATCACGTTTCAGGATTCATAACTCATCCTCATATTGAACCGCTTGCTCCTATATTTCCAGAAGGTGTACCTCCGGTTACTACTGATGAAGATGGTAACGAGTACTTTGCTCAGTATATAATGAACCCTGAACTTGCACCTAATGAGGAATATAAATATAGTCAATGGATTAATGGTTATGTTGTTCCTTATCCCAAGTTTTGTCAGATGATGAAGTGTGAACATTATAAATCAAAACCAATTCTTCTTGATACTTTTTGTAATAAAGGTATAGATGTAGATAAAATAATTGATTCAAATATTAGAACATACAAATGCCCTTTGAACAAACAACTTACTCCTATTGAATGGGTGATTAAACACTTTCAAGAAAAAGGGTATGGTAATGCTCACTGTTATATGAACATTGGTGATCCGTGGTCTAACTTTAACTATGATATTCCATACACGAATGAAAATGACAGACGAACAAGTCCTTGTTTAAGAGGTCTTGACTTCAAGATTAAAGACAATCAATTAATCATTCATGTTATATACAGATCATGGGATTTAGTTGCGTGGCCTCAAAATATGATCGGTTTCACTCTACTCAATCAATATGTAGCATCACACTTAGAAGGAGTAGAACCGGGGCCAATGAGTTTCAGTTCATCAGGATTACACTCTTATGCTCATTACATAGAATCTATTCGTGCGATATTAAATAAATGAAATGTTTATTTACAGACAAACAACTAGAACGTGTTAAATATCTCTACATTGAAGAAGAGTGGAGTTGTCGTAAGATAGCAAAACACTTTAAGGTATGTGATGGTAGAATATATAATTACCTGAAAAGAATGGGTGTTGAGTTTAGAGATTGCAATACGGAACTTAATAAATATTATACCAAACACCTGCCTTTAAAGAAATATCAACGTGCTAAGAAACTATACCTTGAAGGTGAGAGCATTGTAAAATTAGGTGAAGACTTTAATATAAATAGAACAACTTTCACTAAATGGTTAAGGAGTGAGGGAGTTCAAATACGAAACTTTAAGGAAGTGATTGCGTTAAAATCTATTCTTGATAGAAAGAATGTTGACTTCTTTGATGATATTAATACAGAAGAAAAAGCGTACTGGTTAGGTTTTATTTATGCCGATGGTAGTATTGATGGTAAGTATCGTTTAAGTATAGGTTTAAAGAGAAGTGATAAACAACATTTAGAGAAATTTGCTTCTATATTTAATGTAAATGTTAATGATAGAGTTTCAAAAACTAAAGGTAAAACTTTCAAAGGTTGCGCTTGTGGGGTAAGCAGTCGTTATATAGTATCAGCTTTAAAAGATAAAGGTATTTATCATAGAAAGTCTTACAATGGTAAAGGTAGTAGAAAAATATTAACTTCTATTCCTAACGAATTAATGAACCATTTTCTTAGAGGTTATCTTGATGGTGATGGTTCATTAGGTATTACTGAAGGGGGTAGATTTAGAATTAATTTCAGTGGTAGGAAAACATTTTTACAAGGTGTTAGAAAAATTATTATTAATAAATTGAATGTAACTAAGAATGAAATCTATGACTTTAAAAATAATTTTTCTCATTTAAATTGGACAGGTAATGACGCATTAATTGTAGCCAAATATCTTTACAAAAAGGCTAACATTTATCTTGATAGGAAGTATGAAATTTACAAACCGTTTAGGAAAAGAAAACTTTTAGAACCAAAATCAGGAGAGAATTATAAAATAAAATTAACAGAGAAGAAAGTTTTAAATATTAGAAAGAGGTATAGTACAGGCGCTTATACTCAAAAAGAATTGGCTGTTATTTATGGAGTAACCAGAGAAACTCTATCAAGTATAATTAATAAAAGAACTTGGAAACATATATAAGAAAGGAGTAATAATGTCTCACATAACAAGAAAAAGACAAGCTACAGAAGTGATAATAATCAATATGTGGCATCCCATTTAAAAGGTGTAAAATCAGGACCAATGAGTTTTAGTAGTGCTGGTCTTCATTGTTATTCGCATCAAATTGAAAGTTTACGTTCTGTTTTAAATAAATAATCTAAATGCTAATTAAAGATTAGTAGGTTTCATTGGAGAAATATTATGAAGATTAAACACACTACAATTAGAACTTTAAAAAAAGAAGATTTTAAAGATTTGGTAGCAGCTTTAAATTACAATTTAGCATGTATTAATCACCCGTTTAGAATTAATTGTGAACTACTTCTTAAAGATAAAAGTGTTCATTACTCAGATGAATTTGATGGGGAAGTAGTGACTACTAAAATTGAAATCATAGAAGATTAATTATGGGTAGTGGTCAAGGCCAATGTTTGTTGTGGAGGGAATAACTAATGAGTTGTGATGTAACTAATTTTATGATAAATGAAGATATAGGTTTATCTGTAATATTTTACCATAATACTGATGGTACAATTACTGGAAAGACGATAGGTGTAAGTAAGTTTATACCAGATACACTTGAAAACGGTTATAAATATAGAATCAGACTTAGTGAAGACTCCTTTATTAACAAATTAACTGTAGATGAAATCATTACTTTGCGAGATAAACTAACAGAAGCAATTGAACATTACAACAAGATAGAAGTTGATAAATGGTCAATAGGGATTCCTAATAGAAGTAAATAAGGATTGATTAAGATATTAAGATATGGGTGCTTAAATATGCCAATTAATAAAATTCATAACGATAGTTTTACTTTAATGGTTGATTTATACAAAAAAAGTAGAAAACTATCTGATAAAGAAATACTTGAGCTATTGAAAGAACAGGTTATTGTATATAAGAAAAAAATTACTAATTTTGAAGAGTAGGAGTTTCACTTCAATGATTAACAGATTTAAAGATGACTACTTATTTCTTAGTAATTTTTATATTAGTCCTTTTATATATAAAAATAAAAGATTTCTTTCTTCTGAACATGCTTATAATTATTATAAGACTTTTGATAGAAAAGAAAGAAAAAATATTATACTTTCTCCATCTCCTAGAATGGCAAAACAATTAGGCCGTAGATGTAGTTTAAGAAATGATTGGGAGGAAGTAAAAGATAAAGTAATGTATAGTGTTGTTAAAGCAAAATTCTCTAATCCTGAATTAAAAGAATTACTACTGTCTACAGGAGAAGAAAAGCTTGAAGAAGGAAATTATTGGCATGATAATTATTGGGGTTGCTGTAAGTGCAATGAGTGTATAAATATTAAAGGTAAGAATAAACTTGGTAAAATCTTAATGAGAATAAGGAGTAATTATGCAACCACAGGGTAAATGTACTTTAAAAAATAAGTTGAATCATACTCAATATTATTGGGGAGAATTATCAGAGATAGAAGGTAACACTTATCCTTACATGGAATTTTCTGTTGATAACTCTTCATGCATGATAGTAATTGAAAACAAAGGTTTGGTAGATGTTGATATCAGAGATATTGAATCCCATATTGAAATTAAAAATAATTCTTTTTTAGATATATTAGAAGAATTACTAAAAGGTATGTCATGAGTTGCAATCACAAAAGAACTAAAGGTTTTTCTATACCACAATTATATATTGATTTTGCAGAAGTATGTCTTGATTGTGGAAGGAGTAGAAGTGTTTGGGAACAAGGAGAATCTGATTGGATGGAAGTTACTCTATATATTGATTTAGTTATATTAATAGATAATCTCACTTCTTTAAAAAAAGAGTTTGAAGATTTAGGTCTTGATAAATTAACAACAAAGTTTAATAGATAGGATCATAAGTTGTGATAGAAAATAGTATTGACTTTTACATAACGTGTGGTGATTGTGACCTTGAGTTTGAAGACCCAGGAGAAGGAAATGCTTATCTTTTTGCTCCTGATTGGGAAGCAATAGAAGATATGCTGAGTGAGGCAGGTTGGCTTTTAATAGAAGGTGATAATGCTATATGTCCTACATGCAGAAAACAATATCATAATTGAGGTAAAATGATGATTTATAAAAATAAAAAGACTGGTAATACTTATTTAATAGGTGGTGAGGTTACAAATACAACCAATGAACAAGATGGTCAAATAATGATTATGTATCAATCAACTGATCTAACAGATGATACAATTTTTGTAAGAGAGAAAACAGAATTTTTTGAAAAATTTGTAGTAGAAGATGATATTATCTATCAATTAAAAAAGGAAGTTTTAAACTTAGAATATATTCTACTAAAGATTGGGAATCTTATTAAGTAGGAAATCAAAGATGGAATTTTCAAAACATGATTGCTTATTCATCAGGTATTAGTAGTTATCCACGATGTAACTGTACTGGAACAGCCGGTTGTTGTTATTATGATTTTCATAATAGTACTATTTATCCTGATTGCCAAAATTGCAGCTATAATGAAGACAATCAAATATATTATTACAGAACAATTGCTAATAAGGATTATGAAACTCAAGAATTTAAAAATTTTATAAAACTTTGGCATAGAAAACATATTCAATATAGGAAACGTAGAAATAATTATTTTAAAAGGATAGATAATGAGAAAATTAAAACAACTATTCAACAAAATAAAAAACAAGTATTCAAAACTAGATCACGACTTCCTAAAATACGCAAACGGTACAGATGGAATTTCTAAACTCAATTATACTGAATATGATTTTGAAGGACGTTGTATTAAATGTAAAAAGCGTTTAAAACTTAAAATATTAAAAACTGAATCAAGTCAAAGAATAGTATTGGAAATTATTCCTTGTAAAGATCATCCTGAAGATGGTCTAATACTCTGGCCTCAACGTGATGATATTATGTGGTGGACACCAGATGACTATATTAATATGGGTAATAGTATAATAAAGAAACATAATGTAAAGGAACATGACTAAATGATAAGAGTATTTATAAGTGGTGGCATTCGTGAAGGTAAATCTACTGTAGCTGTTGCTATCCATCAAAAACTTGTTGACCTTGGATTTAATGTAGCACTTATAGATGATGATAGCCTTGAGACCTCACTTTTAAAACAAGTAGACTTAGAAAAGTTTGCTGAATTAGTGAAAGAAAAGAGTCCAAAAATAGAGGTACGAACATTGCCACTATTTCAGGCATCTTCAAGAGATCTATAAGGATTATGAAACTCAAGAATTTAAATTGGTATAGGAGATTCATGAATAAAGTAATTAAATGGGTTAATTCCAAAGAAGGTCAATTAGCTTTGAAAGAATCGCAAGAAAGAGCTGAAAAAGCCTGTAAAGAGTTAAGAGATAATATGAAGGTTGATATAAAAACATTATTAATTCCAGTGACTATATAAGGGAGTAGATTATGGAAAAACAAAAATGTGAGAGATGTGGAAAAGTAGATTATTTAAAATTCATATACATCACATGTAGGTGTAGAAAAAAAACTGGTGTTTGCCAAAATTGCATTTCTGAAATCGAATGTATACTAGCAAAAAGAATAAGAGAAGATCGTGAAGAAGTAGATCATAAGTATATGAATATGAATCTTCCACCTATAGACTGTCTTTAAATAAGGATTGATTGAATGAATAGAGAATTAATGTTAGTAAAAAATCAGTATGGTATTATGGAAGAGGGAAAAATAAAATATGTTCTATATAAAGGACGTTGGGCAGAAGTAACTCCAGAACGTGCAGAGTTTGTACGGGATAAAGATTTAATTCTTGAATTGCATATGTTTTTAAATAAGGAACAAGATTCATTAATAACCGTTTCTAAATTAGTTGAGCTTGTAGATAATTTAAACTCTAAAATATTTGATTGTATTAATACAGTGGGTGAAGAGAATTATATGGTTTTTTCATTTAATTCTATAGGGTATTCTCATTCTATAGACTTTTATAACCATCAACTTTGGTTTAATGAAGAGGATGAAAGAGAATATTTGTCAGAGACACTTGAGGGTTTTGAAGTTGAGGTAAAAGATGAATTCTTTGAAGATGAAATAATAGATTTATTGGATGACACAAAAGAACCATTACCAAATTTCATTATTAGACGATTCATAGAATTTAAAAATCTTTTACTTAAAATTAATCTTAGTTAAATAGGTGCTTAGTGTAAACTATATCAAACTAAAAATTCATAAAGTTCTTAAAAAGGGGAATTAGCATGAAATGTTTTTACCACAAGTCTGATCTTGATGGGCATTGTTCAGGTCAATTAATTTTAAACAAATATCCTGAATGTGAAATGATAGGAGTTGACTATAAGGATTCGATTTATAATTTTAAAATTAACAAGGGTGAAACTATTTTTATTGTAGACTTTAGATTTCCTATTGAAGAAATGTTTGAATTAAATAAAATAGCAAATGTATACTGGATTGATCATCACAAATCCTCTATTGATGAAGCAGATAGTGTTGGTTTTACTGCATCCGGTGATCAATTACTTGAAATTGGAAAAGCAGGTTGTGAATTAGTTTATGAATATTTACATGATAAAATACCTGAAAAAGATAGTGTTGTTTATTTATTAGGTAGGTATGATGTTTGGGATAATAGTAGTAGTGAAAATATATTACCATTTCAATATGGGATGAGACAGACTGATACGTTTCCAGGTTCAAAAATATGGGATGTAGTTTTTAATACTGATATAACTAATGAAATTATAAGTACTGGTAAAACTATTATTTATTATGAAAATTATCAAAATAAAATATATGCTAAATCTATGTCATATGAAGCAATGTTTGAAGGATATAGAGCTATAGTAGTAAATAAACCTATGTCTAATTCACAAGTATTTGATAGTATATACGATCCTAATAAGCATGATATAATGATAGTTTTTGGTTATAAAAAACCTGATTTTAAATACTCTATATTTTGTAATAAACCTGAAATTGACGTTTCGATAATAGCAAAGAAATATGGTGGTGGAGGTCATACTGGAGCATCAGGTTTTTACTCTAAAGATTTACTTATTTAAATAGGAGATAATTATGCTTAATTTTGAAATTGTAGGTCTTACTACTGGTTATTTCATTAAACTTGATTTAAAGAGTTGTATTATCCTATCAAATTATTTGATAAAAAATAGAGTTGAGTATGAATTTAGCAGTTATAGCGATAACGAATATTCTATTCAGATCAAAGACATAACGAAACGAGAAAAAATTAGGAAAGCTTTGCTTAAATTAAAAGGAGATGGATAGTTATGGATTATAAACCAATAGAAAGAATTCCGTGGGATCAATATTTTATGATTATAGCTAAAACAATTGCCCTTAGAAGTAGTTGTAACTCTCGTCCGGGTGGTGCTATAATAATTAAAGATAATAGAATATTAGCTACAGGATATGTCGGAAGTGTAAAAGGAACTAAACAATGTAGCGATGAAGGCCCTCTTTTCTGTTATCGTAGGGATCTAAAAGTTCCAGATTATGATAAATATAACTGGTGTCGTTCAATTCATGCTGAGGCAAATGCATTAAATTTCGCTTCTAAATTTGGTATAAGTGTTGATAGTGGATCTATTTATTGTACTTTACAGCCCTGTATATTATGCTTAAAAGCTATTGCAGCTTCAGGAATAAAAGAGATTTATTTTGAACATTGGTATGATAGTAAGAATATTAAACGAGATCAGTTATGGAAAGAAAAATTAAAGGAATATGGTATTAAACATAAACAAATACTTGTAAAAGATTTATGGAAATCCACTGCAACTGAATTCATTACAAGTATAACTTCAGAACGTAAATTAAAAGCAACTTCTTAACAGCCAATCCATTAAAAATCTTATCAGTTTATTAGTAAATATCTTACAACAGTTGTAGGCTAAAATAACTAATATCAAAAATTTATCCGCTTAAAAGTGCCTAATCTTGATGTCAAGTTATATCAATTTTAGGCATTTTTTATATACTTCAGGCATCTACTCAGTAACTATTTATAGGTATTTAAAAATCATGAGTAAATCTAAGAAAAACAAAAAACGGGATAATCAGGTAAGAAACTCTACTAATTTAGGACAAAAGAAGCCTTCTATTGATAAAAAGTCATGTAACATTTGTCACTATAAATCAGTTCAAAAATCATGTAAAGGCGATTTTAAGATATGTAGTGATTACGTTTTCTATAAGAATAATTGCCTCATTTGTATAAATTATGAAGACTGTAAGCTACTTGGTAAGAATCCTAATGAACTTTATATCTGTGTTAACTATGAGCGTGATAGTAATAAAACAGTTACATCTGTTAAAGCTCAAGCTGAAAAGAAAAAAATAAGGAGTCAAAGCAGTAAGAAAACCGGATTATCTATTTTTGACAAAACAATAAGTCCAGAAGAGTTTGAAAACATGTCAAGCCATGAAATAGAATCTAAATTTGGTTCAGATTTCAATCCATCAGATTTAGTTGAAAAAATAATTGGACTTAATTACAATGAAAAACTTTTTAGCCAAGTTGATGAACGAGATATTCCATTTGCACAAAATCCTATTCAGTTTATTCTTGATGAGAATTTTCTTGATTTAAATCTTTTTCCAAGACAGCTTCAAGTATGCTTAAATTTCTTTGCTGCATTTTGTCCAAAATGTAGTGATTCAAATTTTATTCATACCGGTATAAAAGTTGATACTCCAATAGGTAATATATTAGATAAAACTCAGCTTTATGTAGATGGGATATGTAAAAAATGTGGTGCCAGTCGTTACGATAATTTTAAAAATAAAAGCCATCCTTATTACACACATATGATTGGTGTGGTTGGTCAACGTGGTGGTAAAACAGCACTCTCAGTTATAATAGGTTCAGTACTTACTCATTTTCTATTAAAGATTCCAAGTGCATCTACTTTTTATGATCTATTAAAATCAGTTTCAACTATTCATGGAACCTTTGTAGGTTTAAGATATGCAGATGCTTATGACAACCTGTTTGAACCATATTCCAACATATTATCATCAACCCCATGGTTTAATATGTATCATAAATTCCTTCATGATGAAGGAATCAAACTTGGTGTTGAACTGTTGAAATTTAAGAATACTTTTATTAATTATAACCACAAGAACTTTAGTTTTTATCCTGCTGGCCCTGATAAAAGAAAACTCCGTGGTAGGTCAAGAGCATTTTACATGATAGATGAAATAAGCTGGTTTACCGGAGAAGGTGATCAGATTAGAAACGTAGATGAAGTATATCAAGCTCTTGATAACAGTTTAATGACTTTAATACCAAAAAGTAAAAAGAAAATTAGACGTTATCCATGGTTACTTGCTCCAGCAAGTATTAACATTTCATCTCCTCGATCTAAGACAGATAAGGGCATGAGAATGTATAAGTTAAGTCAATCAAGTCGTAACATGTTTGGATTTAAAGGCCCTACATGGTGGTTTAATCCAGATGTTAGGAAAAAAGATCTTGCTGATAAATATCTTGAAGATCCTGTAAAAGCAGAACGAGACTTTGGTGCTAATCCACCTTATGGCGAGAATACTTATATTTCAAGTCCTGCTACATTGGTACCAATATTTTCAGATAAAAGAAAGAATATTTTCTCTATTATTAAGTATAACGTAGTTAAAGGAAGTCTGAACACTAAATTAATGTATCCAACTGTTAAGTTTAATGCGATACATAGTTATCCTTCAGTACTTTGCATTGATGCTGGATACAATAATAACAGCTACTGTTGTTGTTTAATGCATAATTATAAATTGCATGGAAAAGAAGAAGATATAGTTTATTGTTCAGGAATAATAGAAATTCAACCTAAACCTTATCCACTTTCATTCCCGCATATTTATGAAAATGTAATAATGAAAATAATTAACAGTTATAATGTCAAAGCAATTATTGTTGATAGATGGCAGAGTATTGATATAACTCAGAGAGTAGCTAAAGATTTTAAGATTGCAGGTATTCAATATAGCCCTAAACGTATTGATTTTGATAATCTAAAATCTACTATTCATGCAGAAGATATTTTATTCCCAAAGCTTGAAAGAGATATTAATGACCTATTAACCTTAGATAAAGAAGTCAGTTTTATAATAAAGAATTCTCCTTCAAATCATCTTTTTCTTCAATTATTATTAAGTGTTGATAATGGTAGAAATGTTATAAAAGGTGAGGAAATGACAGATGATATTCTAAGAGCATTAGTTATAGGATATTATGCATTAAGAGGAGAAGAATATAAGGATCTTTTTAAAGGTAGTGGAAGTGAGCGTAATATATATTATAGTAATGTTGAATCTATAATTAAAACTAGGCAAACTGTAAAGGATATCAATTTACAACTTAATGATGGTGTAAGATCAGCTCAAGGTATAGGTTCTGCAAGTTCAAGAGGAGTTGGGTTTTATGGTAATAATAATAATTTTATGATAGGAAAATAATATGAGCGATTTAAATGAAAGGGCTGAAAAATTTATAGCTCAAAATAAGTTAAAGGGTAAAGAGAAATATTTTGCAAAGTCACTGATTTTAAGTGGAAGCAGATTAAAAGATGTTAAAACAAAGATTGAAAGTTATCGCAATATTAATACAGGATCTAATGATAAAAGTCTTCATTCAACATTAGCATGTCCACGTTGTAAAAATACAATGAAAGTAGTAACTATTGCAAACGGTAGAAAAGTTAAATATTGTATTTACGATAGAGTAACACTTCCATTACCTGTTGCATAATCCTGGAGGCAGTTTATGAAAAAAGTTAAACTTAAAGCAATTTCAGAAATGGAAGCGCTTGCTGAACTGCAAAGAATAATTGATAATAGCAATCTAAAAGAATATCAGTTAGAACGACTGTGGGATGAAGCGCTTGAAAAAACAATTAGTTTTAATGGAATAAAACCTGAAAATCCTTATTATTACAATTATGTTTTACAGAAATTTAAAGAGATGTTGATTAATAAAATTGGAGATACTATGGGTTACGGACTAAAACGATTACTAGAAGTCGGTTATGACACGTTACCCTACATTTAACCTATTTATATAATAAGTAGAAGGGAGATATTTATGTATGTAAAAATAGTAAAAGAACAGGAACATCGAGAATCACAACTCTTTGAATGTGATCAAGTTACATTTAAAAAGATAATAGTAGATACTAATAGTGAGGATGACACTCATAAGAGATCTATTCATTTAAACACTCTTTACAATCCACCAGCTAATAAAACTCGTTATGAAGCTATTATTGTTACATTGATTCATGGTGGTGACACAAAAAGTTTTATAGCTCCTGAATCAGCAATGTTTATTTTAAATAATGGTGGTAAAACAATTGATTTGTTGAGGTGTGATTTGAATGTCGACCAAAATAAGAAAGGTTAGATTTGAATTTCCTGAATACCCTACTAATTGGCAGGAAATAATAAAGTTTATAAAAAAACGTGACAATTATACGTGCCAATGCTGCTATAAAGTATTTAAACCTAATTCAAAATGGCTCAGAGTTCATCATATAATTTCAATAAGTAAATGGGTTAGACTTGGTTTAAATGGATCTCCTCATGATCCTAAGAATTTAAAAACTGAGTGTTATAGTTGTCATAGAGAAGAGCATCCTCATCTAAGACGTGACAGCAATAATAAAAAAAGACGAACAAGTTTTGGATATGGTTTAAGCAGGAAATCAAGTTTTGGCTATAAAAGGAAAAGATAATGAGATATATAAAATTAAAATTATCTTTTAAAGAAAGATTAATATTTCTTTTTACAGGCCTATTAAGAGAATCGGTAATTCCTAATATAAATCCTATTACTGTAAAAAAAGATAACATGCATGAATATAAATTTAGTGAGGAAAAAGCTATATCAGAATCTTCTCCAAGAATAGCCGAAGATGACGTTAAACTTGAAATGCCAAGTCTTTTTAGTAGTACATCAAAAAAACCTATTAGAAAAACTAATTTGAGAGATTAATAATGGATAGTTCCGATAGACCTAAAATAACAGATTTTGTTTTATTAAATAGTACGAAGGTAAAAACAGAAACAGAGAAAGTATCTAAAAAAGTAAATACTATTAAGAAGGAGAAAGTTATGTCAGATCAGTCTAAATCAAAGAAAAAAGTAGATTTTGATAAACTTAGAAAAATACCTGAAAACAATATAAAAACTCAAGAGCTTAACAATGAATCTGAAGCTAATCAGGATGATAATATGGAAATAGAAAAAACTGAGAATATTAAATATGGAATTGGACTTGACGTTGGAACAGGCTTCTTAGTTGGAGCAAGTTATAGTTCTTCACAAGCTGATAAGCTAAAATATAGGATAATCAGAGATGCCTTTATTCAAATAGATCGAAATAAATTTAACCCAAGTCTATTTAATGAAGACGTAAAATATATAGAGTTTGATGACAGTATTTTCATAGTTGGAGAGAACGCAATTGAGTTTGCACGTACCATGAATACTGCTGCTAAACGTCCTCTTGCTAATGGTATCGTTAATCCTGAAGAGCGTGAGTATTCAACAACTATTTTACAGGAACTGTTTAGTTTCGTTGTTGAGAAACATATTAAAAAAGATGGTGAGAAGCTTTTCTTCTCAATTCCAGGCCCTCAGATAACTAATCCTGGTTTTGATACTACTTTTCATACAATGTCTATTCAAAGTCTTTGTAACAGTTTTGGTGTGAATAGTGAGCCATTAAACGAAGCTTATGCTGTTGGAATATCAGAACTAGGAGCTTCAAGGAACCTTACCAGCCTAAATTTTAGTTTTGGAGCAGGACTTGTTAATGTTTGTCTTGCTTATAAAGGTTTATCCTTATTTGAATTCTGTATTGATAAAAGTGGTGACTTTATTGATCAAACAGTTGCAAAAGGTTGTGGTGAAGAGACTGCTTATGTATGTAAGATAAAAGAGCAAGATCTTGATCTTACTCTTGATGACAGACAACAGAATACTGATATTAAAAGGCATCTCTATTTAATCTATAAGTTCATCATTAAAAATACGCTTAATGAAGTTGTAAAAGCTTTTAAGATGACAAGTGGTGTTAAAGTTAATGAAGCTATTCCTATTGTAATCAGCGGTGGAACATCTATGCCGAAAGGGTTTATTGATTTGTTCAAAGAAACACTTGATTCAGTAAAACTTCCATTTGGAATTACTGAAATAGTTCATGCTCAAGATCCCTTACGCAGCGTGGCTAAGGGGTGTTGTATGTGGGCAAATAGTATGGAAAATTAAAAAGGAAATATTATGAAAAAAGTTAAGATTAAGACTTATTTTGGATCGGATGAGGAAATAGATAATGCTTTTGAAGAACTTATTGAAAAAATAGAGCTAATAAAGAGTAGAATACCGAAAGCTCTTAAAGATTTAAAAAAGAAAAATATAAGTTTTGAAGTATTAAATCTTGTTGCTAATATAGCTGATAATACTAGGGAAAATTGGTATAAACTATTATTTAAATAATTATTTGTAATACAATCTTAAAATTATTAAGTAACTTTTTATAAAAAACTTATTAACGTTAACTCGTAAAAGTTATTCTAGAGGATAAAATGAAATATGTTAAAATAAGTTCTAAAGAAATTGAATATGAATTTGTAGAACATAATGATAGTGATAATCCACTTGAAATAGTTATTTATGGCGATAATAAAAAAGACGTAGAAACAGTAGCTAATCAAATTATTAATTTCTGGAATAAAAAAGCTAGTGCTAAAATATTTAAAAAACTTCCAACTCATGGAAAAGGTAATTATTTTTACACTAATATAGAATGGGTTGGAGAAGTAATTGCCTTTGATAGAGAGTTTTATCCAGATACTGATGCTTACAATCTTCCAAAGCTTACTAAAGATACAGTAATTAAAGCTATCAAAGGTTATGAATTAATAGATGTTGGTGCATCTATTTCTATTAAAGCAAGTTCTAAATATAGAAAAACTATTCATATCATCAGAATATTTTCTATGAGTATTGAAGAAGCTAAAAAAATGTTAGAACTTGATAAAAATCCGGGTATGAGTGTTAAAGATGCCTATAAAAAAGCAGCTATTAAACATCATCCAGATAAAGGTGGTGATACAGCAACTATGCAAAAAGTTAATGAAGCGTATGCGCTATTAAAAGATAAACCAGGAGGTAGTGGTTTTAGTAAAAAAGATGGTGTTTATCGATATCAAGCACCAACTAGAGAAGAAAGAGAAAAAGAAGCTGAAAAAACAATAAATAAAAGTAAGATTGTTCTTGATTTGTTAAAGAAGGCTTTTGACCCTAAAGAATATCAAACTTATTTTAAAAAATTTGTTGGTAAAGATTTAAGTTATGATGAGTCTATAGCAGTTCCAGAAATGAATAAATGGGGAGATGCAAATAGATCATATATTAATATGCGGTATGAGTTCTACACAGATGATAGAGAAACTGTTTTTTATATTTTAATAAATATATCATTACGAGATATTGATTTTAGTAATACATTAGGTGGTGGAACTCCAGATATTAGTTTAAAATATTATACTGAAAATTATCTCTATCATAATAAACGAAAACAAAAAATGAAACAGCGTTCTTGGGAATTCAAAAACACAACAGGCGACGTTATAAATCCTGAAAAAATGTTTCCACCTGATACTTTAAAGAAAGTATTTTCCGGTAAAAAACAAAGAAAATTCGCTAAAAGAGATTTCATTCAAGGTTTAATAAGAGAATTAAAAGCCGATTGGGATGGTGAATATTCAAGAATACCCTTAGATAGTGATAAACTTGATAGAAAAGGAATTTATCTTACTATTTGGAGACATACTTTTATGAAGAAAGGTATATGGGGTATTAACGGTATTTATGAAAACGGTAAACGTACTGCATTTCCACATGTTGTATCTATTCCTGAAACTGAAGACGCTCTCAATCTTATTATTAATACAGTAAAAGAAATGAGAAAGAAGAAATCTGTAGCTGATATGGAAAAAGTTATGCTGAAAATGATTAACAAAGAAACCATAAAACCTCTTTATAAGGAGTAGGAAGACATCATAATTAATACCAAATATTATTGATTATAAACTTAAAAGGTGGAGGTGTCTATGTTAGTAATAGGTCTTTTCATAGGATTTTTTGTCGGTGCATTTTACATAAAAATGTTTTATACATCAGGCTTTAAAAACTTTACTAATGAAATTTATAATCAATATAAATCGGAACTGAAGAGAATTAAATCAGCTAACCGAAAATGTAAAAACTGTAACTGTGGAAATTAGTTATGATTAATATAAATAAAAAACAATTGGTAGATATAATTCATGGCATAAATAATGGTGTTCAAATTATCCAAGCAGGACATGACCTTTTAAAATCTAAATATAGAAACAATACTGATACAGATGGATTATTAATATTTATTCAACAAGGAATAGATAGAGTAAATTATATTAAAGATGATATTATAAAATTATTTAAATAACTGTAGAGGTATCTATGCATATTTATAAAAGCCCTTGTCTTAACTGTGATAAATTTAGAGAAGGTATTGCTTGTCAAAATTTTGATAAGTGTAAGACGATTCATAAGTACCAAATAGAGTTGATAACTACAGCAAATAATACGAATCCAAATGTAGATTCAATTTCAACAGCTCATTCAATATTAATGTAATTTAAGGAGAATATTAATGAAAAAAGTAAGAATAGGAATTAAAGCATATAACGATTGCGAAGTTGCTTGTGATGAGCCGATTGCAGATAACCCTAAATCAAAAAAAGGTCATAGCGGTTTTTTACAATATACTTTTAACGGTTCTATATTAAGGCCCGTTGGAAACTTAAGCCTTGTTAAAGAACTTGAAGCAGGTGTATATGATTTAGGATCTGATATGCAAGGCCCTTATTTAGTTCCAACTGATGTGAAAACTGATGACCTGTTAAAGTTTGATGATAAAAGGCAGAAACGAGTACTTAGTGAAATAGCTAAATTTTGGGATATGCGATCTAGTTTTGAGAACATGGGATTCATGCATAAACGTGGAATTCTACTTTATGGTAGCCCCGGCACTGGCAAGAGCTGTATCTTAAAACTCGTTATTGGAAATGTTATTAAAAGTAATGACATTATCTTAAAAGTTAAAAGCCCTAGAAATCTTACACAAACTTTATCTTATGTTAGAGATATTGAACCAAAAAGACGTATACTTGCCATACTTGAGGATGTTGATGAGATGTGTAATTATGATGAGCATTCACTACTCCAACTCTTTGATGGTGATAGTCAACAAGATGGAATCTGTATGTTAGGAACAACTAATTATCTTGATAGACTTCCTGAAAGAATGCTAAGAACTGGACGTTTTGACAGGAAAATCGAAATAGGTAATCCAGATGAAAAAGGAAGGTATGCTTATTTCAATCACAAGCTCAAAGGTAAAGAGGATGATAAGATTATAGATAAATTAGTAGCTGAAACAGAAGGATTAAATTTCAGTCAACTTAAAGAAATTCTTGTTTCCACCTATTGTCTTGGTTACGATTTTAATGAGACGCTCACTCGTATTAAAAATAATCTTGAACCTTTTTCTGAGAAAAAGAATAATGTATTAGATAGAAAAATTAATTCTAAATTAACAGCATCTGTTATTAAAAATAGAATGTTACATAAGGATTTATAATCTAAGGGCGAAAAGGCTGATCACCCTTCCGTACCAACTTACGGATAGCTCTTAATATTTTAAACTAACATATTAAAAATATTATGTAAATTTCATAAAAAAAAGTCTTGACATGTCTTTAAGTTTTTGTTATTATTTATCTGTAATGAGAAATAATTAACAAAGGAGGCAGTTATGAGAAAAAATAATATTAAAATTGACGGCTTGTTTATACAAGAATGGTTCTATATCAGTAGAACCGGAAACCTACAGCAGCAGTACACTCTCTATCGAGAACGAACACTATCCAGCGAATGTTTTTTTCATAACAACATAAAATTCATCCAAAATTTAGGTATTGATTTTGAAAAGGCTAAACTTAATGCGGATACGGTTATCAACAAAATGAAAACTGTTGAAGATCCATTTATTGATATCGTTGAATCTGAAAAAAGAGTTTACAATAAGTTTAAGGCATTTAATTTGCAATGGAAACATAACCGAAAAGGTTATACGGCTAAACCGGATGCCGAGTTCTGGACAATATGGAAAGAAAAAAAATAAGAAATCAAAAAATATGGTTTTAAAGTATTTAAAAACTATAACAATGAATTTGTTGTATTTTTTCCACTTAAGAGTAATGTATAGAAAAATAAATAGGAGATTAATTATGGAATATGTAAAAGTTAAAATAAATGCAGGAGAATTCTCACCTGCTGACGAGTTAGCAAAAGAGATTGAAAATATTATCAAGAAGCATTTTCCAAATTCTTTAACCTTTGCCAAGTTTAGTAACAATCTATATCCATCAATAAGACTAACATTTGCGCTTGGAAAAGATAAATCTCAATGGAGTAATGGTATTATCCATAATGATCCTGCCCATCATGTTTTTATAATTGAAGGTTTTGATAAAGAAGGTAATTTGGGAGAAAAAATTGCAATAGAGGGTCATATTGGGAGTGGTGTTTACACTAAGCCTAATGCAAGTGGTAAAGTAACAATTCCATTTAGAAAGAAAACTGGTAAACCTGAACTTGTGAAAAAGCATATCGACGCTTATTTTGCAAAACTTAAAGAAGCTGCGAAACAAATTGATCCAGAATATGTTAAAAAACTTGGAATAAGTATTTAATAAATCTTTTAACCTTTAAACCAGTAGGAGTTATTATGGAATATGTAAATGTAGAAGTAAGATCAGGAAGCGGAACCGTTCCAAAGTTAGTTGAATTCAAAAAAGATTTTCATGTTGTTGAAGATTATCCTTTTGGAAGCATGACAACTGAAGCTCGTTATGAAGTTGTTAAAAAAGGAAATAAGGAATCCATACAAAGAACAACAATAAATCCAAAAAATGGTAGAGTCAACAAACCGAAACGGCTTACTTATGCTATTAGAGCGTTAATAGGTCTCGATGATAGAGGTTATGTTTTTCCAGTTATGTTCACAGGAACACATATTTCAATCATGAGTGGTAATATGCAACATAGTATTGCTTCTGTTTTTCCTGATGATAAAGATTGGGATTACCTTATCAAACAATTTAAATAAGGTTAGGTTATGGAATATGTTAAAATTAAGTCTGAACAGAATAAGGAGAGTTTTTTAAAAGATTTAGAAAATTGGAAAAAAGACTTAAAACGGATTAATAAAATATTAAGAAGTGTTAGTCCTGTTAGAAATCCTAAAAGTATTTATCCTTCTGAAAAACTTAATCCACAAGATATAGATAAAATTAAAAAAGAATATAGTGAAGGTCTATCTAAATTCAAAGAAGCTCATTCTATTGTTAATAAATTTAGGAATAATTTTGAAACATGGGTTTATAAAAAATTATTAGTGAAAAAATATGATCCTGAACATACTGAATCTTATTATGAAAGAAGGGTAAGAGAAGATGCATGGTCAGCAATACTGAGTGTTGATACTTATAAACTTTTTCCAGAAACTTATAATTATGATTTAGATAAACATATTTATGCACCTGAGCATATAAAGAAAAAAGAACAAGATGCTTCAATCAATAGGCATAATAAAGCCTTTAAAATAGCTTTTGAATCCATAAAAGAATTTTTAGATCAGAATATTATTGACGAAAGTTCAAATAGCT